>CAZFOT010000013.1:13749-20421 GCA_964520365.1 uncultured Hydrogenophaga sp. | reverse complement strand
CCACACACGCGTTGCGGTCTTGCTCCCTCGCCCGCTTGCGGGAGAGGATCGGGGTGAGGGCTGCGAGGGGACGGTGAGACACCCCCGCGCCGCCGACGCCGTCTCAATCCCCGAAAGCCGTGCGGTCGCGCAAGGTGTCGGGCGGCAGGCGGTCGATCTCGGCCAGCAACTGCGCCAGCGCGCGCCCGGCGGCCTGCAGCACCGCCCGGCCTTTGTCGGCGGTGGCCGCGCTGGCGTTGCCCACGGCGCCATCGGCGTTGTAGTCCTGCATCTGCCAGCCCAGCTTGGCGGTCTTGCCGTTGCCCAGGATGGGAAAGTTCGTCGAACGCTCCTGCGAGGCGGAGCGGAAGTAGCCCGCCTGGTCCATGCGCACCCGATCGGGCGAGAGGGCCAGCAGCAGCGAGGTCTCGATCTCGCCGGCATGGATGCCGAAACGGTGCTCCTCGGCGCTGAACAAGGCGTTGACGTCCCGACCCTGCTCGTCCGTCAGCGGCAGGTGGAACCAGTTCACGCTGTAGACCAGCATGCCCAGGCGCGCACGCAAATCGCGCGCCACCACGTCGAGCAGGCCCACCTGGCCGCCGTGCGCGTTGAACAGCACCAGCTTCTTCACGCCGCTGGCCGCGACGCATTCGGCGATCTCGGTCCACAGGCGCAGCACGGTCTCGGCCTTGAGGGTGAGCGTGCCGCCGAAGCGCGTGTGCTCGGGCGAAAAGCCCACGGCCTGCGTGGGCAGGAACAGTGCGGGCAGGTCCGCCGCCAGGTGTGGCAGCGCGGCCGCGATCACGCCGTTGGCAATGTCGGTGTCCACCGACAGCGGCAGGTGGGGCCCGTGCTGCTCGGTCGCGGCCACGGGCAGCACGGCGATGGCACGCGCCGTGTCCAGGCGGGCGAAATCGGCGGTGGTCAGGTCGGACCAGAAACGGGCGGGGCGGCTCATGGATGGCATCTTACGAGGCATTGGCATAACGTGAGCGGGAAAGAGACCCGCAACGAAAGAAGAGGTGCCCAATCCAGGGGCATCAAGGGACGGCTCCGCCGGCCCGAGATGCCGTCCCCCCTCCAAGCGCCCCAAGGGCGCGCCAGGGAGGGGGGAAGCCGCAAAGCGGCGCAGGGGGGTGTCCCCATCACCGGGGGCGGAATTGCATGACACGCTCGTACAGCGCCTGCGCCGCCGACGACAGCGCACGGTCGGCGCGGCGCACCAGGAACACCTGGCGTGTGAGCCCCTCGGCCCGCACGCGGCGCGTGCGCAGGCCGGGTTGACGGAAATGGAACAGGGTGAGCGCCGGCACCACCGTGATGCCCAGCCCCTGCATCACCATGCCGGCCACGGTGCTGAGCTGCTCCAGCTCCAGCAGGGTGCGCAGCCGCGCCGGGTAGATGGCGGCGTCCAGATACTGGCGCACGCTGCTGGAACGCGCCAGTTGGATGAACGGAAAACCGGCCAGCGCCGTCAGCGGCACCGCCCGCGTGCCGCGGTCCAGGGCATGGCCGGTGGGAAACACCACGTGAAAGTCGTCGGTGCAGAAGCCCTCGGTGCGCAGCTCAGAGGCTTCCAGCCGGGTGGACGCGAGCGCGAAGTCGGCCTGCCCATTGCGCACGCGCTCGATGCATTGCTCGGACAGCACGTCGGCCACGTCGAGCTCGATGGCCGGATGGTCGCGATGGAACGCGGCCAGCAGCGGCGGCAGCCAGCCCGCCGCCAGCGAAGGCAGCACCGCCACCGACACCCGCCCGCGCCGGCGCGCCACGTGGTCGCGCACGTCCTCGGCGGCGGCCTCGGCATCGCGCAGCAGGTTCTCGGCCGCGTCCAGGAACGCGCGGCCTTCCGCGGTGAGTTCCACGTGGCGCGTGGTGCGATGGAACAGCCGCGCGCCCAATCCGCGCTCGAGCCCGCCGATCAGCGCCGAGAACGCCGGCTGCGACAGATGGCACTGCGCCGCCGCGCGCGTGAAGTTGCGCTGCTCGGCCAGCGCCACGAAGGCCCGCAGTTCGCGGGTGGAAAGATTGATCGGCATGGCAGATGAATATATCTTTGATTTCGATTTCACAGATCAAGCACGGCGACCTACAGTGCCGCCATGGCTTCTTCAGACACCTTGCGCATCGGTTCCGCCGCCGGCTTCTCCGGCGACCGGACCGACGCCGCCGGCCCGGTGGTCGATGAACTGATCCGCGGCGGCACCGCGGCCTGCCTGATCTTCGAAACTTTGGCCGAGCGCACCCTGGCGCTGGCCCAACTGGCGCGGCGCGACGACCCGGAGCAGGGCTACGAGCCGCTGCTGGACGAGCTGCTGGCGCCGGTGCTCGCGCGCTGCCTGCGGCACGGCGTGCGCATCGTCAGCAACATGGGCGCGGCCAACCCGCGCGCGGCGGCGCGGCGCATCCATGCCCTGGCCAGCGAACTGGGCCTGCCGCGCCCGCGCGTGGCCGTCATCGAAGGCGACGACGTGGCCGGACCCGGTTGGCGCGACGCGCTGATGGCCCAGGTGGGCGAGGCGCTGCGCGGACGGCCCGTGGTCAGCGCCAACGCCTACATCGGTGCGGCCGCCATCGCCGAGGCCTTGTGCGCCGGCGCCGACATCGTGATCGCCGGCCGCGTGGCCGACCCCGCGCTCGCCCTGGGGCCGGCCCTGGCCCACTTCGGCTGGGCACTGGACGACTGGGACCGGCTGGCCGGCGCCACCATGGCCGGCCACCTGCTGGAATGCGGCGCCCAGGTCACCGGCGGCTATTTCGCCGACCCCGGCCTCAAGGACGTGCCCGGCCTCGCCCACCTCGGCTATCCCATTGCCGACCTGAGCGCCGACGGCAGTTGCACCATCGGCAAGCCACCCGGCACCGGTGGCCGGGTCGACCGCCACACCGTCACCGAGCAACTGCTCTACGAGGTGCACGACCCCGTGGCCTATCTCACACCCGACGTGGTGGCCGACGTCACCCAGGCCCGGGTGGAGGACCTGGGCGGCGACCGCGTGCGCCTGAGCGGCGTGCGCGGCCACCGGCACCCGGACACGCTCAAGGTCAACGTGTGTTTCGAAAGCGGCTGGCTGGCCGAAGGCGAGATTTCCTACGCCGGCGCGCGGGCCGAAGCGCGTGCCCTGCTGGCCGCGCAGGTGGTGCGGGAGCGGCTGGCCGGGCTGGGCCCGCTGCGCATGGACCTCATCGGCGTGGCCAGCGTGCTGGCCGACGACGCCGGCCACTGGATGGCCGCGCAAGAAGCCCCCGGCGACGCCCGCGACGTGCGCCTGCGCCTGGCATGGCGCCACGAAGACCGCGCCACGGCCCAGCGCCTGCTGCGCGAAATCACCGCCCTGTACACCTGCGGCCCGGCCGGGCCGCAGGTGTACAGGGCGGTGATTTCGCGCAGCAGGCGCTGGGCCGTGGCGCGGTCTTCGTGGCGCCATGCCAGGCGCAGGCGCACGTCGCGGGCGTCGCCGGGGGCTTCTTGCGCGGCCATCCAGTGGCCGGCGTCGTCGGCCAGCACGCTGGCCACGCCGATGAGGTCCATGCGCAGCGGGCCCAGCCCGGCCAGCCGCTCCCGCACCACCTGCGCGGCCAGCAGGGCACGCGCTTCGGCCCGCGCGCCGGCGTAGGAAATCTCGCCTTCGGCCAGCCAGCCGCTTTCGAAACACACGTTGACCTTGAGCGTGTCCGGGTGCCGGTGGCCGCGCACGCCGCTCAGGCGCACGCGGTCGCCGCCCAGGTCCTCCACCCGGGCCTGGGTGACGTCGGCCACCACGTCGGGTGTGAGATAGGCCACGGGGTCGTGCACCTCGTAGAGCAGTTGCTCGGTGACGGTGTGGCGGTCGACCCGGCCACCGGTGCCGGGTGGCTTGCCGATGGTGCAACTGCCGTCGGCGCTCAGGTCGGCAATGGGATAGCCGAGGTGGGCGAGGCCGGGCACGTCCTTGAGGCCGGGGTCGGCGAAATAGCCGCCGGTGACCTGGGCGCCGCATTCCAGCAGGTGGCCGGCCATGGTGGCGCCGGCCAGCCGGTCCCAGTCGTCCAGTGCCCAGCCGAAGTGGGCCAGGGCCGGCCCCAGGGCGAGCGCGGGGTCGGCCACGCGGCCGGCGATCACGATGTCGGCGCCGGCGCACAAGGCCTCGGCGATGGCGGCCGCACCGATGTAGGCGTTGGCGCTGACCACGGGCCGTCCGCGCAGCGCCTCGCCCACCTGGGCCATCAGCGCGTCGCGCCAACCGGGTCCGGCCACGTCGTCGCCTTCGATGACGGCCACGCGCGGGCGCGGCAGGCCCAGTTCGCTGGCCAGGGCATGGATGCGCCGCGCCGCCGCGCGCGGGTTGGCCGCGCCCATGTTGCTGACGATGCGCACGCCGTGCCGCAGGCAGCGCGCGAGCACCGGCGCCAGCAGCTCGTCCAGCAGCGGCTCGTAGCCCTGCTCCGGGTCGTCGCGCCGCGCCAGTTGGGCCAGCGCCAGGGTGCGCTCGGCCAAAGTTTCGAAGATCAGGCAGGCCGCGGTGCCGCCGCGGATCAGTTCATCGACCACCGGGCCGGCGGCGTCGGTCCGGTCGCCGGAGAAGCCGGCGGCGGAACCGATGCGCAAGGTGTCTGAAGAAGCCATGGCGGCACTGTAGGTCGCCGTGCTTGATCTGTGAAATCGAAATCAAAGATATATTCATCTGCCATGCCGATCAATCTTTCCACCCGCGAACTGCGGGCCTTCGTGGCGCTGGCCGAGCAGCGCAACTTCACGCGCGCGGCGGCGCAGTGCCATCTGTCGCAGCCGGCGTTCTCGGCGCTGATCGGCGGGCTCGAGCGCGGATTGGGCGCGCGGCTGTTCCATCGCACCACGCGCCACGTGGAACTCACCGCGGAAGGCCGCGCGTTCCTGGACGCGGCCGAGAACCTGCTGCGCGATGCCGAGGCCGCCGCCGAGGACGTGCGCGACCACGTGGCGCGCCGGCGCGGGCGGGTGTCGGTGGCGGTGCTGCCTTCGCTGGCGGCGGGCTGGCTGCCGCCGCTGCTGGCCGCGTTCCATCGCGACCATCCGGCCATCGAGCTCGACGTGGCCGACGTGCTGTCCGAGCAATGCATCGAGCGCGTGCGCAATGGGCAGGCCGACTTCGCGCTCGCGTCCACCCGGCTGGAAGCCTCTGAGCTGCGCACCGAGGGCTTCTGCACCGACGACTTTCACGTGGTGTTTCCCACCGGCCATGCCCTGGACCGCGGCACGCGGGCGGTGCCGCTGACGGCGCTGGCCGGTTTTCCGTTCATCCAACTGGCGCGTTCCAGCAGCGTGCGCCAGTATCTGGACGCCGCCATCTACCCGGCGCGGCTGCGCACCCTGCTGGAGCTGGAGCAGCTCAGCACCGTGGCCGGCATGGTGATGCAGGGGCTGGGCATCACGGTGGTGCCGGCGCTCACCCTGTTCCATTTCCGTCAACCCGGCCTGCGCACGCGCCGCGTGCGGGCCGAGGGGCTCACACGCCAGGTGTTCCTGGTGCGCCGCGCCGACCGTGCGCTGTCGTCGGCGGCGCAGGCGCTGTACGAGCGTGTCATGCAATTCCGCCCCCGGTGATGGGGACACCCCCCTGCGCCGCTTTGCGGCTTCCCCCCTCCCTGGCGCGCCCTTGGGGCGCTTGGAGGGGGGACGGCATCTCGGGCCGGCGGAGCCGTCCCTTGATGCCCCTGGATTGGGCACCTCTTCTTTCGTTGCGGGTCTCTTTCCCGCTCACGTTATGCCAATGCCTCGTAAGATGCCATCCATGAGCCGCCCCGCCCGTTTCTGGTCCGACCTGACCACCGCCGATTTCGCCCGCCTGGACACGGCGCGTGCCATCGCCGTGCTGCCCGTGGCCGCGACCGAGCAGCACGGGCCCCACCTGCCGCTGTCGGTGGACACCGACATTGCCAACGGCGTGATCGCGGCCGCGCTGCCACACCTGGCGGCGGACCTGCCCGCACTGTTCCTGCCCACGCAGGCCGTGGGCTTTTCGCCCGAGCACACGCGCTTCGGCGGCACGCTCACCCTCAAGGCCGAGACCGTGCTGCGCCTGTGGACCGAGATCGCCGAATGCGTCGCGGCCAGCGGCGTGAAGAAGCTGGTGCTGTTCAACGCGCACGGCGGCCAGGTGGGCCTGCTCGACGTGGTGGCGCGCGATTTGCGTGCGCGCCTGGGCATGCTGGTCTACAGCGTGAACTGGTTCCACCTGCCGCTGACGGACGAGCAGGGTCGGGACGTCAACGCCTTGTTCAGCGCCGAGGAGCACCGTTTCGGCATCCATGCCGGCGAGATCGAGACCTCGCTGCTGCTGGCCCTCTCGCCCGATCGGGTGCGCATGGACCAGGCGGGCTACTTCCGCTCCGCCTCGCAGGAGCGTTCGACGAACTTTCCCATCCTGGGCAACGGCAAGACCGCCAAGCTGGGCTGGCAGATGCAGGACTACAACGCCGATGGCGCCGTGGGCAACGCCAGCGCGGCCACCGCCGACAAAGGCCGGGCGGTGCTGCAGGCCGCCGGGCGCGCGCTGGCGCAGTTGCTGGCCGAGATCGACCGCCTGCCGCCCGACACCTTGCGCGACCGCACGGCTTTCGGGGATTGAGACGGCGTCGGCGGCGCGGGGGTGTCTCACCGTCCCCTCGCAGCCCTCACCCCGATCCTCTCCCGCAAGCGGGCGAGGGAGCAAGACCGCAACGCGTGTGTGG
>CAZFOT010000013.1:0-13739 GCA_964520365.1 uncultured Hydrogenophaga sp. | reverse complement strand
CCGAGATGCCGTCCCCCCTCCAAGCGCCGCGAAGCGGCGCGCCAGAGAGGGGGGAAGCCGCAAAGCGGCGCAGGGGGGTGCTACGTATACGTCACCCAGTCGGCGAACTCCGGCCCGTCCAGGTGCGGCAGGGTGTTGTAGGTCAGCAGGGTGTGGCGCTTCGGATTGAACTGGAATTCCGTCACCGCGCTGTTGCGGATGCGCATGTTCATGTCGATGGTGCGCTCCGGGCTCAGGCCCAGCACGTGGCCGACCGCGGTGGCGATCGGCCCGCCGCTGGAGACGATGAGCACCTTGCGTTCCACGTGGTGGGCGCGCACGTGGTCCAGCGCGCTGGTGATGCCGTGCACGAACTCGCCGTAGCTGGGCATGCCCTGCGGGCTCACGGTGCCGGCCATCCATTGCGCCAGACCGTCGCGCAGCAGGCGGAAGTGCTGGCGGAACAGTTCGGGCGCTTCCTCGGCATTGCGCGGCCTGGGCAGTTCGTGCGGGTGGATGGCGCGGATCACCGCCTCGCTGTCGTATTCGTCGAGCCCGGGCCAGGCCAGCGGCTCGATGTCCAGCCCCGCCCCTTCGGCGATGCCGGCCCAGGTCTGCGCATGCCGGCGCAGGGTGCCGGTGATCACGGCGTCGAACGCCATGCCGCGCGCGGCCCAGTAGCGGCCCAGTTGCACGCTTTGCCGCCGGCCGCGCTCGCTGAGCTGGTCGTAGTCTTCCGCGCCAAACGAGGCCTGGCCGTGGCGCACGAGGTAGAGGGTTCCCATGGGCGGCATTCTGTGACACGCGGGCAACGCCACTTTGTCCCGACAGCGACTGTGCCGCCGCCAGGGAGTCGCTCAGGCGTCTGCTGCGCTGGCGGCGTCCGCCGGTGGACCGAACTCGAACGGCTTTGCCGGGCTTTTCAGGGGTTCCCGCAGGCACCTGCTGTGCTTCAATGAGCACATCTTCAACCGTCAGAACCCTGTGCCTTCCCTTTTGTTTGACCTGCCGACCCTGCTGGCCTTGCGAATCGGCGTCGATGCACTCATCGCGCTGGCGTTCTGGGGCCTGATGCGTCGTTATCCCCGCATCGGCGGGCCTGGCTGGTGGTCGGCGGCGGCGCTGGCTTCCATCGTGGGCTCGGTGGGCCTGTGGCTGCGCGGCAGCGCGCCCGATCTGTTCGCCATCGCCGTGGCCAACACCGCCCTGGCCGCCGGGGCCTTGCTGGCGTGGATGGGGTTGCGCAGCTATTTGCTGCTCTCGCGGCCTGCGCCCTGGATCGCCACCGCGCTGCTGGCGGTGCTGGCCGGGCAGACCCTGTTTCTCGTGCACTGGGACGTTCCCGCGTTGCGCCAGGCCGTGTTCTCGTTCGCGGTGATCGCCATCATGGCGTTGGCCTTGCGCGACATCGCGCGCGCCGACCCGCAGCGGCGTGTGCCGGAACTGCAGGCGCTCAAGTGGCTGTCGATGATCGAGATCGCCGCCATGGCGATGTTCCTGCTGGCCGTGCCCGTGCTCGGCATGCCGCTGGAGCCAGCCGCGTCCATGTCGCTGTTCTTCTTCCTGCTCGCGCGCCTCTTGCGCGTGGTGCTTTACGGGTCGCTGGTGGCCTACCGGCTGCGCCAGGACGGCGACCGCGCGCGCAAGGACCTCCAGTCGCGCGAGGGCGAATTGCGGATCCTCATCGAGAACCTCAGCGCGGGCGTCATCGTGCTGCGGCCCGACCGCACCGTGGTGACGATCAACACCGCCGCAAGGGATTTCCTGGGCTGGAGCGACGAAACCGCCCGCGCGGCCAGGTCGGAGCCGATCGCCCGCGACTGGCGCCTGATGCGCGAAGACGGGCAGTGGATGGCGCGCCACGAAGTGCCGTTCGAGCGCGTGCTGGCCAACGGACAGCCCATGAAGAGCGTGGTGCTGGGCGTGAAGTCGGGCGCCGGGCGGGAGGTCCGCTGGGCCGTGTGCAACGCCTTTCCCGAGAACGACACATTGGGAGGATTGCGGCATGTGGTGTTCACCTTCGTGGACATCACCTCGCTCAAGGACGCGCAGGATCAGCAGCACGAGCTGGAGCGGCAACTCTCCCAATCCCAGAAGATGGAGGCGCTGGGCACCCTCGCCGGCGGCGTGGCGCACGACTTCAACAACATCCTGGCGGCCATCCTGGGCAATGCCGACCTCGCGCGCCAGGACCTCGAACCGGGTTCGCGCGCGAGGGAGAGCCTGCACGAGATCAGCAGCGCAGCGCGCCGCGGGCGCGAACTGGTGCGGCAGATCCTGGCCTTCAGCCGGCAGCAGCCCCTGGCCCGCACGCCGCTGGATCTCGGCGAAGTCGTGGCCGAGACCTGCCGGCTGCTGCGCACCGCCATCACGCCGCAGATCGAGTTCGTGGTCCACATGGCCGACGGCATCCTGCCGGTGCGGGCCGACGCCACCCAGATCGGGCAGGTGCTGCTGAACCTGGGCACCAACGCCATCGGCGCGCTGCAGGGACACTCGGGCCGCATCGAATACCGGGTCGAGAATCTCCCGCGCGGCGATCCCCGGGTGCCTCGCGCGGTGGCGCAGGCCTGTCTCGAGGCCGGTTCGGACGTGGTGCTGGTGCTGGTCAGCGACAACGGCTGCGGCATGTCGGAGGCCACGCTCAAGCGCATGTACGAACCATTCTTCACCACCAAGATGGTCGGGCAGGGCACCGGCCTGGGGCTGCCGGTGGCGCTGGGCATCGTGCAGGCTCATGACGGGGTGATCGAGGTGCAAAGCCGGGTCGGCGAAGGCACCCGGTTCAGCCTGTACTTTCCATCGATGGAGGCCATCGGTGGCTCACAGCGCGGTAAAGTTGGCACCCTTTCCACGGCGCTTGACGGCACAATGCCCCAGGACCCGTCCCTTTCACCCGCGACGCCGCCGACCCCGGTGTCTGTTCACCAGGAGAACTCCGCGATGGCTGAGGCCCCATCAAGGCTTGCGCGCCACATCCTGTACCTCGACGACGACGACACGCTCGTGTTCCTGGTGCGGCGTTTGCTGGAGCGGCGCGGCCACCGGGTCACGGCGTTCACCGATCAGCGCGAAGCCATCGAGGCGGTGCGCCAGCAGCCCGACGCGTTCCACCTCCTGTTGACCGACTACAACATGCCCGGCATGTCCGGCCTCGACGTGGCCCGTGCCGTGCTGGCCGTGAGCCCGGCGCTGCCGGTGGCGGTGGCCTCGGGCTACATCACCGACGAACTGCAGGCCGAAGCCCTGGCCGCCGGCGTGCGCGAGGTGGTGTTCAAGACCGATGCGGTCGAATCCTTCTGCGAGGTCGTGGCGCGGCTGGCGGGGTAGAGGGGTATAGGGGACACCCCTCTGCGCCGCTGACGCGGCTTCCCCCCTCTCTGGCGCGCCCTTCGGGCGCTTGGAGGGGGGACGGCATCTCGGGCCGGCGGAGCCGGACCCTTGATGCCCCTGGATAAAGACACCTCTTCTTTCGTTGCGGGTTTGGCTCCCTCGCCCCTCTGGGGAGAGGGCTGGGGTGAGGGGCACGCGAGAAGCAGCGCCTCTTGTCATCGATACCCTGTCCTGGGCTTGGCCTGTCCTGAGCCTGTCGAAGGCTCGAAGGAGGGTGAGGGCTGCGTGATTTCAACCTGGATCGAATGCAGAGCCGCGCAGCACATCGGCCAGCACGGCGCTGTCCACGTTGCCGCCGCACAAGGTGGTGCCCACCACCTGGCCCTTGAGCGTCTCGCGCTCCTGCCAGGCCGCCGCGAAGCTGGCCGCGCCCGCGCCTTCGGCCACGTTGTGGGTGTCGGAGAACAGCGTGCGCATGGCCTGCGCCACCTCGCTGTCGGTGACTTGCACGATGTGGTCCAGATGGGGCGCCAGCACCGCCAGGGCTGCCGGGTCCGCCACGCGGCAGGCCATGCCGTCGGCCAGCACGGTGGACACGGGGGACTCGACCACGCGAGCGGCGGCGATCGAATCCGCATAGGTGGTGGCGTGTGCGCTGACCACGCCCACGATGCGCACCCGGTGATTCAGGGCCCGCCTGGCCGCGATGGCCGCGCAGGCGCCCGAACCCTGGCCGATGGGCACGTAGACCACGTCCAGTTGCGGCACGGCGCGCAGGAACTCCCACCAGCAGGTGGCCACGCCGCGCACCAGGTCGGCGTGGAAGCTGGGCACCATGTGCGCCCCGCGTTCGCCGGCCAGCCGCATGGCGTGTTCGCGGCTTTCCTGGAAGTCGGCGCCGTGCTCGATCAGCGCGACGCCCAGCGCCCGCATGGCCGCGTTTTTCTCCACCGAGTTGCCGTGCGGAACCACGATGGTGCAGGCCACGCCGTGCGCCCGCGCGGCCCAGCCCATGCTCTGGCCGTGGTTGCCGCGCGTGGCGCTGATCACTTCGCGCGGCAGTGCACCTTGCCGGCGCAGCGCGTCGAAATACGTCAGCCCGCCGCGGATCTTGAACGCACCCACCGGCGTGTGGTTCTCGTGCTTGACCCAGCACTCGGCGCCCAGGCGCTGGCTCAGCGTGGCCCAGCGGTACTGGGGCGTGGCCGCGAAGTCGCGGTAGACCACTTCGGCGGCGGATTCGATCGCGGCGAGGTCGGGCAGGACATGGGTCATGGCGGGCATTGGCGTTCAGAGCGGCGAAGCCAGCGTGACGCGGCCGCGCGGGGTTTGCAGTTGCGCCACCAGCGTGGGCGGCTCGTCGGCCACGGGCACCTGCCCCAGGCCGATCGCGTGCAGGGCCTGGCGCAGCGCCTCCGCGCGCGGGTGGCTCACTGCGAAGGCGGTGAGTGCCAGCCCGCTGTCGGGCAGGCTGTGCGCGGGATGCGCATCGCCCCATTCGATGAGCGTGGGCAGGGCGCCGTCGAACAGGCGCTGGCCGTCGTCGCGCACGCTGATGCGCCAGCGCAGCAGGCCTTGCGGCGTGGGGCGGGAGGCCTCCAGCACCGGGCCGCGGTCGATGCCCTGCGCCCGCAGCGCCGCGACGGCGTCATCGATGGCGGGCACGCGGGCCACCCAGTGCACCAGTTGCGGTCCGTGCTGGGCCAGCCGTTCGCGCAGCGCAGGGTCGTCCAGGTCGAACCAGCGCCGCCTGCCGGCCGGGCACGTGGGCGTGGCCTGGGGGTTGATGGCGATGATTTCCAGGTAGGCGGGCGGTTCGGTGCTGCCCCGCAGCTTGAGCAGGCGGTTGTGGGTGCCGAACAGCGCGTGCTCGCCGCCGGGCCCGGGGCTCATGCCCAGCGTGTCCTCGCACCACGCCACGCCTTCGGCCAGCGTGCGCGCGGCCACCACCAGATGGTCGATCTGCGCCGTCACAGGCTCACCCGCCCGTCGATGCAGGTGACCGATGCGCCACCGACCCAGATCGTGCCGTCGGCGTCGCGCTCGATGTGCACCCGCCCTTCGCGCGCCAGGGCCGTGCCCTGCGCGGCCACGTAGCGCTCGGGCGCCAGTCCGGCGCCGATGAGCCACTGCGCCAGCGCCGCGTTCAGGCTGCCCGTCACCGGGTCCTCGCACAGGCCGTTGTTGCCGGGGAAGAAGGCGCGCACCTCGAATTGCGTGTCGCCGGCGGTGTGCGCTCCCACCACGCCGACTTTTCCACGGGGGCCGACGACACCGACGTCCAGCCCGGCCAGCACCGCGCTGTCGGGTTGCAGCGCCAGCACCTGCTCGGCGCTGCGCAGCATCACGCCGCGCCAGTTCGGACCGTTGTCGCACCAGGCGTGCGCGGTGATGTCGCTGCGCGCCACGCCGAGGCCCAGCGCGATGCGCTCGACGTCTTTCTCGTCCAGCGGCCCGCTCTTGATCAGGGGCGGCGCGGCAAAGGCCAGCCGCGTGCCATCGCGCCGGATATTCACCAGCCCCACGCCGCATTCCTGCACCACGTGTTCACCGCGCGGCACGCCGCCCGCGGCCAGCCAGGCATGGCAAGTGCCCAGCGTGGGGTGGCCGGCGAACGGCAGCTCGCGTCCGGGGCAGAAGATGCGCACGCGATAGTCGGCGCCCGCGGCGCGGCCTTCGGTCGTGGGCGGCAGCACGAAGGTGCATTCGGACAGGTTGGTCCAGTTCGTGAAATGCTGCATGGTCTCGGCGGACAGGCCGCCGCCGTCCAGCACCACGGCCAGCGGATTGCCCCGGTAGGGCGTGGTGGTGAAGACGTCGACCTGCTTGAAAGGGCGTTCGGTCATGGGCGGTCCGGGAAATGGGTTCATTCAGGCCAGGGGTTGGTCGAGCACACCGCGACTGGCCGGCTGGGCTGTCCAGTGCGCGTACCAGCGCTCCAGGTGCGGCCAGGCCGGCCGGGTCTGCGGCAGTCCCCACCAGCGGTGCACTTCGCAGGCGATGGGAATGTCGGCCATGGTGGGGTGGTCGCCGGCCATGAAGGCCTGGCGCGAAAGATGGCCGTCGAGCAAAGCCCACAGCGGCTCCGTGGCCGCGACCGACGCCGCGATCGCCGCGGGATCGCGCCACTCGACCGGCGTGCGGACCCATTGCACGAAGGCTGGTCCGCCGGCGCGGTTGAGCGTGGTCTGCTGCCAGTCCATCCAGCGCTCGGCGTCGAAGCGCTGCAGCAGGTCGGCCGGGTACGGATGGGCGGGCGCCGCCGCGGCATCGCCGTATCGGGCACACAGGTAGCGAACGATGGCGTTCGACTCCCACAGCGTGAAGCCGTCATCGACCAGCAGCGGCACCAGTCCGTTGGGGTTGCGCGCGCGGTAGTCCGGCGTGTCCACGATGCCGTGGGCCATGCCGGCGTCGATGCGCTCGAAAGGCAGGCCGAGCCACTGCGCGCACAGCACGACCTTGCGCACGTTGATGGAACTCAGCCGGCCCCAGACCTGCAGCATGGCCTCAGCGACCCGATGCTTCGCGGATGGCCTGTGCCAGCGCCGCGATGCCGGTCCGGATCTGCGTTTCGCTGGCGGTCACGAACGACAGGCGCAGCGAGCGCGGATCGGGGTCGGCGGCGAAGAAGGCCGCGCCCGGCACGAAGGCCACGTTCTTCTCCACCGCGCGGGGCAGCAGGTCCACCGCGTTCATGCCCTCGGGCAGGCGCAGCCACAGGAACATGCCGCCGTCCGGCGAATTCCACTGCACGTCCAGGCCGGCCATTTCTTGCTGCAATGCGTCCAGCATGGCGCCGCACTGCGCCTTGTAGAGCGCGCGGATGGTGGGCACGTGCCGCTCCAGGAAGCCGTCCTTCAGCACCTCGGCCACCACGCGCTGGTTGAAGCTGGGGCTGTGCAGGTCGGCCGCCTGCTTGGCTTGCAGCAACTTCGGCATGATGGCCCTGGGCGCCACCATGTAGCCCAGGCGCAGGCCTGGCGCCAGCACCTTGGAGAACGAACCCAGGTAGATGCCGCCCTCGGGGTTGCGGGCCGTCAGCGGCAGCGGTGGCGGTTGGTCGAACCACAGGTCGCCGTAGGGGTTGTCCTCGACCAGCGGCAGGCCGACGGCGGCCGCGCGTTCGACCAAAACCTGGCGCCGCGCCTCGCTCATGCTGCGGCCGGTCGGATTCTGGAAGTTGGGCAGCACGTAGAAAAAGCGGGCGCCGGGGGCTTTCCGCACCAGGTCATCGACATCAACGCCCTCGGCATCACTGCCTACGCCCACGATCTCCGGCTCCATGGGCGTGAAGGCCTGCAAGGCGCCCAGGTAGGTGGGCGTTTCCACCAGCACGCGGCTGCCTTCGTCGATCAGCACCTTGGCCACCAGGTCCAGGCCCTGCTGGCTGCCGGTGGTGATCAGCACCTGGTCGGGCGACACGTCCCAGGGCAGGCTGGCTGCCACCCATTCGCACAGCGGGCGATAGCCTTCGCTGGCCGCGTACTGCAGCGATGCCCGCGCGCTGTCGGCGCCGCCGGTGCGCAGCACCCGGTCGCAGGCGTCGGCAAAGGCCTCGATCGGAAAGGTCCGGGGCGAGGGCAGGCCGCCGGCGAAGCTGATGATGCCGGGCTTTTCGGTGACCTTGAGAATCTCGCGGATCACCGAGGGGTTCATCTTGTGGGCCCGGCGCGCCAGGGTCCAGGGGGTGCCGGTGGGCAGGTCGTTGGGTTTCATGGAGTCTCCGTTCAAATCCGATCGGGGGCCGTGGTGCGGGCGTGCACCGGCATTTTCTTGCCGAGGAAGACGGTGGCGATCACCGCCGCCGCAAAACCCAGCGTGACCGCGTCGAGTTGCTCGCCGAGCAGGGGCACGGCGAACAGCATGCCGAGGAAGGGCTGCACCAGTTGCACCTGGCTCACGCGCACCGTGCCGCCCAGCGCCAGGCCGCGGTACCAGGCAAAGAAGCCGAGCCACATCGAGAACACGGCGGTGTAGGCGAAGCCCCACCAGGCCGAGGCCGGCAGCGCGGCCTGCGGGCGGGTCAGCACCGCGATGGGCAGCGTGAGCGGCAGGGCGATCACCAGGGCCCAGCAGATCACGTGCTCGGCGCGCATGCGCAGCGACAGGCGCGCGCCATGCGCGTAGCCGACGGCGGCGCAGAGCATGGCCGCGAGCAGCAGCACATCGGCCGGGTGCAGCGCGAGGCCGGCGCTGCCCGAGCGCAGCACGGCGAAGCCCACCACCAGCGCGCTGCCCAGGGCCGCGCACAGCCAGAAGCCGAGGGAAGGGCGCTGGCGGTGCAGCAGCGCGCCCACCGCGGCGGTGGCCAGGGGCAGCACGCCCACGATCACGCTGGCATGCACCGCTTCCACGTAGCGCATGGCCACCGAGGTGAACAGGGGGAAGCCGAACACCACGCCGGCCGAGGTGATGGCCAGCGGCGCCAGGTCTTTGCGCCGGGGCAGCGGTGCGCGCGTGATGGCCAGGAACAACATCGACAACAGGGCCGCCACCACGGCGCGACCGAGCGCGACGAACACGCCCGACATCTGCGGCGCATCCACTGTGCCCACGGCCAGTCGCGTCATCGGCAGCGTGAGGGCGAAGATGGTCACGCCCAGCAGGCCGAGCGCCAGTCCCTTGTTGACGGGCCGGTCGATCCAGCGCGCGGCGGGCAGGGTGCGGGCGGTCACGGGTGTACCTCCGGCTTCGCCTGCGGTGCGAGCTTGCTTGGGGCGGCCCAGCGCTGCGCTCATACCGTCAGCATCCACAGGGCCGTGGCCACCAGCACACCGGCCAGCACGCGGTTGAACCCCACCAGGCGACGGCCTTGCGCGAGCCACTGGCGCAGCAGCGAGCCCGCCACCGCGTAGGCGAAGTTGCTGGTGAAGGCGAAGAACACCATCACCACGCAGATGATGGCCAGGCGCTGGCCGGGGTTGGCGGCGGGCGCGCCGGCGGCATTGACCACCCAGCCGGCGGTGAGCGTGAGCGCCAGCATCCAGGCCTTGATGTTGAGGAACTGCAGGCCCACGCCCTGCAGGAAGGTGACATTGAGGCGCGAGGCATCGGCCTCCGACAGCGTCGAGGCATTCGCCAGCTTCCACGCCAGCCACAGCATGTAGGCCGCGCCCAGCAGCTTCACGCCCCAGCGCAGCGCAGGTAACCCGAGTACCAGGGCGCCGAGCCCGAGGCCGCAGGCCAGCATCAGCAGCGTCCACCCGGTGGGGACCGCCAGGCAGAAGCGCAGGGCGCTGCGCAGACCGAGATTGGCCGCGAGGGCCGTGGACAGCGTGGTGTTCGGCCCCGGCGAAAAACTCATCGCGGTGCAGAACAGCAGCAAGGCGGTCAACTCGGTGGCGCTCATGGGCAACGGGGGCGGTGGCGGCTTGTCAATGCGGGAGGTTCAATGTAATCTTCGGCGCCAGTACACAACCAGTACAGATGGCCAGCGCAGTTGCGGAACTGTATTGCTTGCCGCGACAGTACAGGCCCGTTTGCAAGGATGCGCCCGCGATGTTGATGAAGACCCCCGCACAATCCCTGACCGACCAGCTCTCGGGGCGGTTCGCCGACCGCATCCGCAGCCGCCTGCTGGCGCCGGGCGCGCGCCTGCCCTCGGTGCGCCAGTGCGCGCAGCAGCACGGCGTGAGCCCATCGACCGTGGTGGCGGCCTACGACCAGCTGCTCGCGCAAGGCCTGGTGCATGCGCGCAAGAACCGGGGGTTCTTCGTGCGCGAGATGCCCACGCCCCGTGCCGATGTCCCGCCGGCCGACGCCAAGGCGGCCGCGCGCACCGGCGCGGGCGCCTCGCCCATCAACGCCACGGCGCTGATCCGCGGCATGTTCCACAAGATCAGCCACAAGCCGCATCCGGGCATGGGCGTATTTCCGCCGGAGTGGCTGGAATCCACCTTCATGCCGGCCGCGGTGCGCAAAGTCACCGGCACGCGCGCGCTACAGGACTTTTCGCTCCAGTACGGCGAGCCGCTGGGCGACAGCGGCCTGCGCCGCGTGCTGTCGCAAAAGCTCGCCACGCTCAACGTGCACGCCGACGCCGACCACATCATCACCACCGTGGGCGCCACCCACGCGCTGGACATCGTGAGCCGAACGCTGCTGCGCCCGGGCGACCCGGTGATGGTGGAAGAGCCCGGCTGGGCGGTGGAGTTCGCGCGCCTGGCCGCGCTGGGCATGCGCATCCTGCCGGTGCCGCGCCGCGCCGACGGGCCTGACCTGGAGGTGATGGCCAGGTACTGCGAGGCGCACAGCCCCAAGCTGTACGTGAGCGTGAGCGTGTTCCACAACCCCACCGGCTACTGCCTCTCGCCCGGCAGCGCGCACCGCCTGCTGCAACTGGCCAACCGACACAACTTCCACATCGTCGAGGACGACACCTACAGCCACATCGCGCCCGAGCATGCCACGCGCCTGACCGCGCTCGATGGCTTGCAGCGCACGATCTACGTGAGCGGTTTCGCCAAGATCCTCGCGCCCAACTGGCGCATTGGCTACCTGGCCGCGCCGCCGGCGCTGGTGGAGCCGCTGCTGGACACCAAGCTGCTGTCCACCCTGACCACGCCCGCGCTGCTGGAAAGGGCGCTGGCGCTGTGCATCGAGCAGGGCCAGCTGCGCCGCCATGCCGAGCGCATCCGCACCCGGCTGGACGCGGCGCGCGCGCGCAGCGTGAAACTGGCGCTGGGCGCGGGCTGCACGTTCGCGGCCGAGCCGGTGGGCCTGTTCGGCTGGGTCGACACGGGGGTGGACACCGACGCGCTGGCCCAGCGCATGCTTGACGAGGGCTACCTGATCGCGCCGGGCGCGCTGTTCCACGCCGCGCGCGCGCCCAGCACCCTCATGCGAATCAACTTCGCCACCACCCAGGACGCCGCGTTCTGGCGGGTCTTCAGCCGGCTGGCCGCGGAGCGCTGACTGAAGATCCCCGGATCGGCCTTCAGGTGCCGCAAAGCGATTCGAGACGCTCCATCGCCTGAAGCCATTCCGTCTCGATATCGGCATGGCGTGTGCCCAGTTGGGCTGCCCGCGCGGGATCGCTGGCGTAGATGGCGCCATTCTCCAGCGCCTTGCCGATCTCGGCCTGCTCCGCTTCCAGCTCGGCAATCCGGGCGGGCAGGGTTTCAAGCTCCCGCTGTTCCTTGTAGGACAGCTTCTTGCGCACGGTCGGGGCCGCTGCCGGCGGGGTCTGCGCGGTCGGCGGCGTGGGCGCGGCCTTCGGGGGCGGCGTGGTGTTCGTGGCAGCGCTGTCCCGGTTCAGCGCCGCCGCCCGGGCCGACTGGGTGATCCAGTCCTGCACGTCGCCCACGTACTCGCGCCAGGCGCCTTCACCCTCGAAGACGATCGTGCTGGTGACCACGTTGTCGAGGAAGCGGCGGTCGTGGCTGACGAGAAACACCGTGCCTTCGTACTGCTGCAGCAACTCCTCCAGCAGCTCCAGTGTGTCGATGTCCAGGTCGTTGGTCGGTTCGTCGAGCACCAGCACGTTGGCGGGACGCGCGAACAGCCGCGCCAGCAGCAGCCGGTTGCGTTCACCCCCCGAGAGCGTGCGCACCGGGGCGTTGGCGCGCGCCGGCGAAAAAAGGAAATCGCCGAGGTAGCTCTTGACGTGCGTGCGCTTGTTGCCGATTTCGATCCATTCGCTGCCCGGGCTGATGAAATCCTCCAGGGTGGCGTCCAGGTCCAGTTGGTCGCGCATCTGGTCGAAATACGCCACGCTCAGCTTGCTGCCCTGGCGCACCGTGCCGTGGTCGGGTGGCAGTTCGCCCAGGATGATCTTCAGCAGCGTGGTCTTTCCGGCGCCGTTGGGTCCAATCAGGCCGATCTTGTCGCCGCGCAGGATGGTGGCCGAGAAATTCCGGATCACGGCCCGTTGGCCGCCGTCGATCGTGGGGAAGGCTTTGCCCACCCGGTCCAGTTCCGCCACGATCTTCCCGCTGGAAGCACCGCTGGCCACCTCCAGCTTCACGCTGCCCACCGCATTGCGGCGCTGGGCCCGCTGCGCCCGCAGGCGTTCCAGCCGGGTGATCCGGCCTTGCGCCCGGGTGCGGCGCGCTTCGACGCCCTTGCGGATCCATACCTCTTCCTGGGCGAGCAGCTTGTCCGCCCGTGCGTTGATGACCGCTTCCTGTGCCAGTTGCTCTTCCTTGAGCAACTGGTACTGCGCGAAGTTGCCGGAGTAGCTCAGCAGGCGCCCCCGGTCCAGCTCCACCATCCGCGTGGCCACCCGGTCCAGAAACGCCCGGTCATGGCTGATGGTCACCACGCTGCCCTTGTATTCCAGCAACAGGTCTTCCAGCCAGGTGATGCTGTCCAGATCCAGGTGGTTGGTCGGTTCGTCAAGCAACAGCACGTCAGGCCGGCTGACCAGGGCCTGCGCAAGCGCGACACGCTTCTTGTTGCCTCCCGACAGCGCACCCACCAGACCGTTGGGCTCCAGGTGCAGCCGATGCAGCGTTTCCTCCACGCGCTGCTCCCAGTTCCATGCATCCAGCGCCTCGATGCGGGTCTGCAGGCTGTCGAGATCCAGCCCGTCTCCGCCACCCAGATAGAGGTCGCGCGCAGCACGCGCATCGGCCAGCCCGACGCTGGCCGCTTCGAACACCGTGCTGGCGAGGTCGAGCACCGGCTCCTGCGGCACGTAGGCGACGCGCAAACCGGCCTGCGTCTGTAGCGATCCATCGTCTGGCTTCTCCAGCGAAGCCAGGATCTTGAGCAAGGATGACTTGCCCGTGCCGTTCCGCCCGATGAGGCCTACCCGTTCCTGGCTTTCAAGCGAAAAGTCGGTGTGATCGAGCAGCGCGACATGGCCGAAGGCCAGTTGTGCATCCAGCAGGGTGAGAAGTGCCATGGGTAAGTGGTTGTCAAAGGTCTGGCGATTATCCCCGTGCACCTGGGAGTGGTGGCGCGCGACGCCGGGTGCTTGTCCCCTGCGCTTCTGGTGACCACTTCAAAGTGGGGTCTTGCAAATTTTTTCGAGGGACTTTGACAAGCTCGAAAATTCTGACGTATACTGCAAGGCTTCGCTGATCACTGAGTCGCTCTGAACGAGGGGCCAAGAGAGGCGGGGGAGTGCGCAGGGGGTCAATGCCCATGCGGCCCGGAATAGATCAGTAAAAACCCTGAAATATTTTGACAAGGCCGCAAAAACTGTGTCATAATACGAGGCTCAGCTGATCGCAGCTGGGTGAGCGGACGAAGCGGGAGTGCTGCTGAGTTCGTGGATCATTAAAAACATACAGCCGATAAGCGTGGGCGTTTGAAGGCGATTGCGAAACGGGCTCGAAAGAGTCCAAGTCGCAAGACTTTAAACGCTCATGAGAATAGAAGTGAAGTTCACTTCAATTCCGTTTTTATGAGTAATTTCAAGATCGAACTAAAGAGTTTGATCCTGGCTCAGATTGAACGCTGGCGGCATGCTTTACACA
>CAZFOT010000012.1:0-37469 GCA_964520365.1 uncultured Hydrogenophaga sp. | reverse complement strand
CGTGGGCGTGTTCCAGATCGAGAGCCGCGCGCAGATGAGCATGCTGCCGCGCCTGCGGCCGCGCGAGTTCTATGACCTGGTGGTCGAGGTCGCGCTGGTGCGGCCCGGACCGATCCAGGGCGGCGCGGTCCATCCCTACCTGCAGCGGCGCCAGGACCCGGCGCTCATCGATTACCCCAAAGGGTTGAAGGCCGCGCTGGAGCGCACGCTGGGCGTGCCGGTGTTCCAGGAGCAGTGCATGCAGATCGCCATCATCGCGGCCGACTTCACCCCGGGCGAGGCCGATGCGCTGCGCCGCGCCATGGGTGCATGGCGGCGCACGGGCGGATTGGGCCGGTACGAGCACCGCCTGATCGATGGCATGACCCGCAATGGCTACCCGCTCGAATTCGCGCAGCGGGTGGTCGAGCAGGTGAAAGGGTTTTCCAGCTACGGTTTTCCCGAAAGCCACGCCGTCAGCTTCGCGCTGCTGGTCTACGACAGCGCATGGATCAAGCGCCACCACCCGGCCGAATTCCTGGCGGGCCTGCTCAACAGCCAGCCGTTGGGTTTCTACACCCCCAGCCAACTGGTGCAGGATGCGCAGCGCCACGGTGTCGAAGTGCGGCCCGCCGACGTGAGCCACAGCGACCGGGACTGCACGCTGGAACCCCGCGCCGGCACCGGCAAGCCCGCCGTGCGCCTGGGCCTGCGCCTGGTCGGCGGGCTGTCCAGAGAGACGGCCGAGCGCATCGTGGCCGCGCGGGTCGAAGGAGGCCCATTCCTCGGCGCGGAAGACCTGGCGCTGCGCGCAGTGCTCGATCAGGCCGATCTGCAGCACCTGGCCGCGGCCGACGCGCTGTGCTCGCTCAGCGGCCACCGCCGCCAGCAGATGTGGGATGCCGCCGGCCTGCGCGCCGCGCCCGCGCTGCTGCGCGGCAGCCCGGTGCACGAAGCCGCGCTGGCCCTGCCCGAGGCGCCCGAGGGCGAGGCCATCGTCTGGGACTATGCAAGCCTGGGCCTCACGCTGCGCCGCCATCCGCTGGCCCTGCTGCGCGAGCGCCTGCAGGCCCGCCGCTTCATGACCGCGGCCGACCTGAAAGACACACCCGATGGCCGCCTGGTGCGCGCCTGCGGCATCGTCACCGGGCGCCAGCAGCCCGAAACGTCCAAGGGCGTGGTGTTCGTGACGCTGGAGGACGAAACCGGCGTGGTGCAGGTCATCGTCTGGAAGGCCCTGCGCGACCGCCAGCGCCGCGAACTCACCGGCTCAAGGCTGCTGGCCGTGCGCGGCGTGTGGCAGCGCGAGGGCGAGGTGTGCAACCTGATCGCCGGGCACCTGGAAGACCTCACGCCGCTGCTGGGCCGGCTGGCCACCGAGAGCCGGGATTTCCACTGAGCGCGGTGCGCTTGTGAGAGACTGCACCCGATGTCCGATTGGAAACACCAGCAAATGATCAAGGCGTCGGGCTGGCCGCTGGCCCCCGAGCTGCTTGCACCCGGCGCCAGCTTCACCGCCCGCCTCGAAGGCGGGCTGGTGCCCCTGCACTGGGCGTGCCGGGAAGGCAAGGCCGGTGTGCTCAAGCACATGATCGCGCACGGCGCCGATGTGCACGACCTCACCGACAGCGGCCAGGGCATGCTGGAACTGGCCGTGCAATCGCGCAGCTTCCAGACGGTCATGCTGCTGATCGACCGGCTCAAGGGCACGGCCGCACCGCCGCCCGGCGAGGCGCTGAAGAAGCGCCTGAGCGCGGCGTTCAGCGACGGCCACCCCGACGCCAGGAACCGCCTGCAGCAGGCGCTGCGCGACTGGGACCGGATCGCCAGGCGCCCTTGATCGAGGCGGCCCGATGAACGCGGGCGGGCGCGGCCGAGGCGTCTGGGTGGCTTGGGCAGCCTCGTGCTCCCAGCGGCTGTGGGCCGTGCTGGCTGGTCAGCCCAGCTTTTCGATGATCCACCGCCAGTGCGCCTCGCTCACCGGCGTGATCGACAGCCGGCTGCCGCGCTGCAGCACCACCATCTCGGCCAGCTCGGGCGTGGCGCGCATCTCGGGCAGGCCCATCAGCCGCGTCTTCTTCACGGCCTGCACGTCCCGCAGCAGCCAGCGCGGTGCGTCGGGCGGGGACTTGGCATCGAAGTAGGGCGATGCGGGGTTGAACTGGGTCGGGTCGGGGCGCACGCCCGAGGCCACGCGCGCGATGCCGGCGATGCCCGGCTCGGGGCAACTGGAGTGGTAGAACAGCACGCCGTCGCCCTCCTGCATGGCGTCGCGCATGAAGTTGCGGGCCTGGTAGTTGCGCACGCCGGTCCAGGGCACGGTGGCCTGCGGGGCGGCCAGCGCGTCGTCGATCGAGCACTCGTCGGGCTCGGATTTCATCAGCCAGTACTGGGTCATGGGTGGCATCTTAGATGCCTGTGACGGGCGTGTCGCGCCCGGTATGCTTGTGCCATGTCCTTCGCCATGTCCATGTGCCCCTCGACCGTTGTCCGGGCATCCGCCCGCCTGCACGGCCCGATCACACACTCACGGTTCCTGCCATGGGGGTGATCTGCCTGCTCGGCTACATCGCGGGTGCCCTGGTGGTGGTGCTTGGCTCCTCGCACCTGATGATGGACTTGTCGGCGGGCGACGACCTGCGCTCGTCCGCTGGGCTGGTCGGTGGCGGCGTGGTGCTGGTCGTCGTGTCGGCGGTGCTGCACGCCCTGGTGGTTCGGCGCCGTGGCCACGGCGGGGTGCTGGACGACAGCGGGGCCTGGCTGAGCTCGGGGGCCTGGACGGGGCTGGCACTCTGGGCGGTGCCCACGCTGTGGGCCTGGCTGCAGTTCGAGTGGTTCATGGAACCGGTGCAGATGTACCCGTTGCCGACCGTGGCGGGTGGCGTGCTGCTGGCCTATGCCGTCGGCTGGCGCCTGGCGCACCGATCGCCGGCCGCGCAGCCGTTGGCCATGGTGGGTGTGGCCTTGGTCGGTCTGCCGATGGGGTTGCTGGCCGTGGCGCTGCCGGCCGGGCATTTCCGCCACCACCTCACCGAGGTGTCGCTGAACGTGATGATGCCGGGATCGGCGCAGAGGCAGCAGTACGCCCTGCCGGCCGAAGACCCTCTGCACGTTGCGCCTTTGCCTGGCCTGGGGGCTGGCACGCTGGCCTACCTCGAAGCCCTGGCATCGGCCCAGGCGGTCGATGTCGATGCCGAAGTGGCCGCCGGCCGCATGCGCCAGCGGCCCGATGGGACGTGGGTGGCGATCGATGCCGATGGTGCCGAGCAGCCACTGGGGACGGCGGCCGACCTGGCTGCGCTCGGGCAGGCCGCCGAGCGCGCCGATGCGCAGGCCGCCGCGCTGGCGCATGCGGCGGCCGAGCAGGCCCGGCAGGCCCGGCAGGCCCGGCAGGCCGGGCTGCGCGAACGCCGGCTGGGTGGGCGCCTGTGGGGTCGTCCGCCCACACCCTGATCGGTGGCGGGGGGACGGTGGCCACACCGGTGCATGCAAGGCGAAATCCGGGTAGCCTTGGCGCTTCGGTGGCGTGTCCGATGCCACCTGTCGTCGCGCTCGCCGCTGCCATTTCCGCATGACCTTACCACCTCCCCGGCCAGCGCCTCACGGGCTGCTCGTCGCCAACCTGCTCGCCCAGCTCGCCTTCGGCCTGCTGGCCATGACCATCTGCCTGCCGTCGATGCAGGAATGGGGCGCCATCTTCGGCACCGGCCAGGCGGCGGTGCAGCTCACCTTCAGCGGCTATGTGCTGGCCTATGGCCTGGTGCAACTGCTCTACGGCCCGCTGTCGGACCGGCTGGGCCGCAAGAAGGTGCTGCTGTTCGGCCTGGCCGTGGCCGGTCTGGGATCGGTGCTGGCGGCGCTGGCCGGCGACCTGAACACCCTGATTGCCGCGCGCGTGCTGCAGGGCGCGGGCTGTGCCGCCGGCATGGTGGTGGGGCGCGCCCTGATACAGGACCTGTTTCAGGGCCCGGAGCGCACGCGCGTGATGGCCTATGTGGGCATGGCCATGGGGCTGTGCCCGCCGCTGGCGACCATCCTGGGCGGGCAACTGCATGTGCGCCTGGGCTGGCAGGCCAACTTCGTGGTCATGGCCGTGCTGGCCGTGGTGCTGTTCGTGGCGGCCTGGCGCGGCCTGCCGGACCACCGGCCGTCGTCGGCCACGGTCCAGCCGCACTGGCTGCGCGCCATGGTTTCGTCGTACGCGCGGCTGGGCCGCGAGCCGGCCTTCATCCTGTACGTGACCGTGCTGTCCCTGACCACCGGCACCTTCTACGCCTTCCTGGGTGCCGCGCCCATCGTGCTCGGCAGCTACGGCGTAGGGCCCGACGGCATCGGCTTCTACATCATGTTCGTGCCCGGCTCGTACATCGTGGGCAACTACATCACCACGCACCTGGTGCACCGCGTCGGCGACTGCCGCATGATGTGGCTGGGCCAGGCGTTCACGCTGGCGGGCATCGGGCTCATGCTGGCGCTGGCGCTGGCCGGGCTGAATACGCCGCTGGCGTTCGCGCTGCCGCTGATGCTGATGGGCATCGGCAACGGCTTCCTGGTGCCGCCGGCGTTGGCCGGCACGGTCAGCCTGCTGCCGGCCCTGGCCGGTTCGGCCGCCGCCGTGGCCGGCCTGATGCAGCAGATGCTGGGTGCTGCCGGCGGATTCGCCGTGGGCCTGGTGAGCCACGAGAACGCGGTCAACCTCGGCTGGCTGATGATCGCAATCGCCTTGCTGGGCGCGGCGGCGCAACTGGCGCTGCGCCGCGTTCAGCGCGCGCGGCCCCCGGTGCGGATGTGACGCTCAAAGCGATCCGCAACGCATGAAGCCGCGCACCATCCAGTGGCACCGCGGAACCGGCTTTGCCGGGCCGCTGGCGCCGCCCCCTTGAGGGGGTCGCGCGAAGCGCGGCGGGGGTGGACCTATCTACACACAGCGTGCGCCATCCACCTCCAGGCACACGCCCGAGATGAAGGTCGCCTCGGCGCTGGCGAGGTAGAGCACCGCGTTGGCCACGTCCAGTGCGGTGGAAAAACGGCCCAGAGGAATGGTGGAGCGGAATTTGTTCAGCCGCTCTTCGGTCAGTTCGCCGCCGGCAAATGAAGCGCCCAGCCCGGTGAAGGGGTTCATCACCGGGTTGATGCAGTTGACGCGGATGTTGTCCGGGCCGAGTTCGGCCGCCAGCGACTTGCTGGTGGTGATGGCCGCACCCTTGGAGCCGTTGTACCAGGTCAATCCTGGCCGTGGACGCACTCCGGCGGTGGAAGCGATGTTGATGAACGCGCCGCCGCCATGGCGCCGGAACTCCGGCACGGCGTGGATGGCGGCGAGGTAGATGCTCTTGACGTTGACCGCGTAGCAGCGATCGAACTCGTCTTCGGGCACGTCGAGCGCGGGCTGGTTCCTGTGCGTCCAGCCCGCGTTGTTGACCATCACGTCGAGCCGGCCATGGGCTCGCACCGCAGCCGCGACCAAGGCCTTGACGTCGTCGGAGCGGGTCACGTCGGCGTGGCAGAAAGCGGCCTTGCCGCCGGCGGCCACGATCTCGGCGGTGACACGTTCGCCCTGCTCGGCATTCACATCGTTGACGATGACCGCCGCGCCCTCTTCGGCCAGGCGCTTGGCAATGCCTTCACCAATGCCGCTGCCGGCGCCGGTGACGATGATGGAGAGGTCTTTGACTCGCATGGTGGTGAACTCCGTTGGATAGGGAAATCGGTATGGCTTGAAAAACGGCTCGGCGCCAGCCCGCCATCCAGAGATGCCGCAGACCCGGCTTTGCCGGTCGGCTGGCATCGCCCCCCTTGGGGGGTGACGCCGAAGGCGGCGCGGGGGGTCATCCGTGCTTTATGGCCACGGTCTTGAGGGTGGTGAATCCGTACAGGGCCTCGAAGCCCTTCTCGCGCCCGTGGCCGGACGACTTGACGCCGCCGAACGGCAGCTCCACGCCGCCGCCGGCGCCGTAGTTGTTGATGAACACCTGGCCGGCCTTCACGCGCCGGGCCATGCGGAACTGGCGTCCGCCGTCGCGCGTCCACACGCCGGCGACCAGGCCGAAGGGCGTGGCGTTGGCGATCTGCACCGCGTGGTCCTCATCGTCGAAGGGCATGGCCGAGAGCACCGGGCCGAACACCTCTTCCTGCGCCAGCCGGTGCTGCACCGGCACGTCGCGCAGCAGGGTGGGCGCGGCGTAGTAGCCGGTGGGCGCGGCCTCGGCCACCACCTGCCCTTGTGCCACGGTGGCGATGCCGTCGGCCTTGGCCTGGTCGAGGAAGCCGCGCACGCGCTCCATCTGGCTCTGGCGGATCAGCGGCCCCAGGTCCAGGTTCATCGCGGGCGGCCCGGCGCGCAGCGCGGCGAAGCGCTGGCCCAGGCGTTCGAGCAGCGGCTCGTACAGCGAACGCTCGACCAGCAGGCGCGAGCCCGCGCTGCAGGTCTGGCCGCTGTTCTGCACGATGGCGTTGACGATGAAGGGCAGGGCGGCGTCGATGTCGGCGTCGGCGAACACGATCTGCGGACCCTTGCCGCCGAGCTCCAGCGTCACCGGGCAGTGGCGCTCGGCCGCGGCCTGCTGGATCAGCGTGCCCACGCGCGGGCTGCCGGTGAAGCTGATGTGGTCGATGCCGGGGTGGCGCGCCAGCGCGTCGCCCACCTCGTGGCCGTAGCCGGTGACGATGTTGATCACGCCCGGCGGGAAGCCCACCTCGGCGGCCAGTTCGGCCACGCGCAGCAACGACAGGCAGGCATCCTCGGACGGCTTGACCACGCACACGTTGCCGGCGGCCAGCGCCCCGCCCACGCAGCGGCCGAAGATCTGCATCGGGTAGTTCCAGGGCACCACGTGGCCGGTCACGCCGTGCGGCTCGCGCCAGGTCAGCACGCTGTAGCCGTCCAGGTAGGGAATGGTGTCGCCGTGCAGCTTGTCGCCGGCGCCGGCGTAGAACTCGAAGTAGCGCACCAGGGCCAGCGCGTCGGCCTTGGCCTGCGCCACCGGCTTGCCGCAGTCGCGCTGCTCGATGGCGGCGAGTTCGTCGGCGTGTTCGGCCACCTTCTGGCTCAGCTTCATGAGCAGGCGCCCGCGCTCGGCGGCGGTGGTGCGCGACCACACGCGGTCGAAGGCGTCGCGCGCGGCGCGCACGGCGGCGTCGATGTCGGCGGCGTTGCCGCGCTCGATGGTCTCGAAGGCCTGGCCGTCGGCCGGATCGATCACGGGCAGGGTCTGGCCCGAGGCCGAGCGCACGGCGGTGTTGGCGATGTGGTTCAGTGCCATGGGGTCTCCTTGGTGTCTGTCCTGGGCGTTTATTGCGGGCCGATGCTGGGGCCGATCTCGGGCATCACCGCCGGGGGTTTGGCGAACACCACGTCGCGCAGGGCCAGCGAGAGCTGCGGCACGTAGGTGATGAAGGCCAGGCAGCCGATGATGACGAGCACGAAGGGCAGCAGGTGCCGCACGATCTGGTCCACCGATATCCTGGCCACGGTGCAGGCGGCGAACAGGTTCACGCCGAAGGGCGGGGTGATCATGCCCATGGCCAGGTTGACCACCATGATGACGCCGAAGTGCACCGGGTCGATGCCGAAGTAGATCGCCACCGGCACCAGGATGGGCGCGAGCACGATGATGGCGGCCGAGGTCTCGATGAACATACCGATCAGGAACAGCGCGGCGTTGACCCCGAGCAGGAACGTGGCGGGCGATTGCAGGATGTCTTTCAGCCACAGGCCGATGGCGTCCGGGATGCCGGCGCGCGTGATGAGGAAGGCGAACAGGCCGGCGTTGGCGATGATGAACATGATCACGGCGCTGGAGATCACCGACTTGCGCAGCACCACCACGATGTCGGCCAGGCGCAGTTCGCGATGGATGAGCAGGCCCACGGTGAGCGCGTAGAAGACGGCCACGACCGACGCCTCGGTGGGCGTGAAGAAGCCGCCATAGATGCCGCCCAGGATGATGACGGGCATGAGCAGGGCCCAGAACGCGTCGCGGCTGGCGATGCCCACGGCCAGGCGGCCGTCGCCGTCGTTCTTGCCCAGGCCCTTGAAGCGGCACCACAGGTGCACGAAGAGCATGAGCGCGCCGCCGATGAGCAGGCCGGGCACCACGCCGGCGATGAAGAGTTCGCCGATGGAGACTTCGGCGGCCACGCCGAACAGGATCATGGGGATGGACGGCGGGATGATCACGCCCAGCTCCGCCGAGGTGGCCTGCAGGGCGGCGGCGTAGCCGGTGGGATAGCCGTGCTTGATGAGCGCGGGAATGAGGATGGAGCCGATGGCGAACGTGGTGGCCACCGACGAGCCGGAGACGGCGGCGAAGATCATGCAGGTGAGCACGCACGTCATGGGCAGGCCGCCCTGCACGCCGCCGACCAGGCTCTTGGCGAAGTTGACCAGGCGGCGCGAGATGCCGCCGGTTTCCATCAGGTTGCCCGCGAGGATGAAGAAGGGGATGGCCGCGAGTGGGAATTTGTCGATCGCGGAGAACATCTCCTTGGGCACGAGGATGAGCTGGCGGCTGTCGAACAGGGCCAGGCCCAGGGTGGCCGAGCCGCCGATGGCCACGGCGATGGAGATGCTGAAGGCAAAGCACACCATCATGGTGACGAGCAGGGTCAATGGCATGGTGGGGTTCCGGTGTGTGTTCGGGGGAGGGAGTGCGTCATGGGAAGCGCGGCGTCACTGCGCCGTGGCGAGTTCTTCGTTCCTGGGGTCGGCGTGGTGCGCCACGGTGGCCAGCAGGCCTAGCAGGGCACCCACCGGAATGGCCGCGTAGGCCCACGCCATCGACAGGTCCAGGCTGGCGAAGGTCTGGAAGCGCACGCGCCAGACCAGGTCCACGCCGAACCACAGCACGACCGAGAAGAACGCCAGGTTGACCGTGGTGATGATCCAGCGCACGGTGCTGCGCCAGGCGCCGCGCGAAAGCCGCAGCATCAGGTCGACCGAGATCAGGGCGCCCTGGCGCAAGGCCACCACCGTGCCGAGCATGACCATCCAGATCAGCAGGCGGCGCATGATCTCCTCGGTCCAGGTCGATGGCTGCGAGAAGACGAAACGGGCGACCACCTGCCACATGCCGAGGCAGGAAATCACGGCCAGGATGGCGCAGGCCAGCGACAGGCACAGGCCGGTGATCCGGCGATCGACAGAGAGGATGAAGGGTTTCATGAAAGGTCCTGACGCCGCAGGTCTGCGATGAAAGAGGTGGAACAAGTCCAGGGACACCGAGGGTCCGGCTCCGCCGGCCCAAGGGTGTCGCCCCCCTGGGGGGGTGACGGACCCCGAAGGGTCCGGCGCAGGGGGGGGCTACCTGACAGCCTGGATGGCGGCGATCCGGTCGGCGCCGAACTCCTTGGCGAACTGCGCGTAGGCCGGTGCCACGGCCTTGCGGAAGCTCTCGCCATCGACCTTCTCGACCACCTGAACGCCTTCGCTCTTGAGCTGGGCGATGCCGTTGTCCTCGTCGTCGTTCACTTTCTTGCGCTGGGCCGCGGCGCCCTTCTTGGCGGCTTCGGTGAAGGCGGCCTTGTCGGCGGCGGACAGCTTGCTCCACACGGCGGGCGAGAGGATCAGCGCGGCCGGCGAATACACATGGCCGGTGAGCGAGAGGTGCTTCTGCACCTGCGAGAACTTGGACGACAGGATCACGGGGATCGGGTTCTCCTGGCCATCGACCGTGCCTTGCTGCAGCGCGGTGAACAGCTCGGGGAAGGCCATGGGCGTGGGCAGGATGCCGAAGGTCTTGTAGCCGTCCATGTGCACCTTGTTCTCCATGGTGCGCATCTTCAGGCCGCTGGCGTCGGTGGCCTGCACGATGGGGCGCTTGCTGTTGGTCATGTGGCGGAAGCCGTTCTCGGTCCAGGCCAGGTTGATCAGGCCCTTGGCTTCCATCTTCTTCTGCAGGTCCTGGCCGATGGGGCCGTCCATCACCTTGCGGGCGTGGCCATAGTCGCGGAACAGGAAGGGGATGTCGACGATCTTGACCTCGGGCACGAAGTTGCCCAGCGGGCCGGTGGAGGTGTTGACGATGTCCTGTGTGCCGAGTTGCACGGCTTCGATCTGCTCGCGTTCGCCGCCGAGCGCCGAGTTGGGGAACTGCTGGCACTTGTAGCGGCCTTGCGTGCCCTTTTCCATCTCTTCGCAGAACACGGTGGAGCCCACGCCGTAGTGCGAGGTGGGCGAGGTGGCGTAGCCGATCTTCAGCACGGTCTGGGCCTGGACGGCACCGGTGGCGGCCAGCAGGGCGGCGAGGGCGATGGGTTTGATCAGGGTTTTCATAGGACAGGTCTCCGTTGTGGTGAGGGAAGGGAACAGGGGGAACGCAGGAAAAACTCAGGACAGCGGCGGCAAGCCCAGCCGCGCGCGTGCCCGCGGGTGGCGCACGGCTTCGGGGTGGTCCTGCACGTACTGGCGCAGCACGGCGGTGAAGCTGGCGTCGGCCGAGAGGCCCAGGCGCGGTGCGCGTGCGCTCTCGAAGCGCGCCGGCCAGGCCGAAACGATGCCGGCAATGGCCGCGTCGGGCACGTGGGTGATGAGGTCCGACAACTCGGGTCCGGCCAGTTCTTCCAGCGCGGCCAGCATCTCGCGCACGCTCACGGTGAGCGCTGGCAGGTTGATGGCGGTGCGGCCACCGAAGGCCTCGCGGCTGGCTTCGGCCACGGCGACGATGCCTGCCACCGTGTTGGCGGGCGAGGACAGCGCCACGCGCGTGTCCAGGTCCACCGGGCACACGCTGGGCTCGCCCGCCAGCGGTTCGCGGAACAGGCCCGAGAGGAAACCCGAGGCCGCGCCGTTGGGGCGGCCGGGGCGCACCGAGACGGTCATGAGGCGCGCGGCGCGGCCGTCGATGAAGCCCTTGCGGGTGTAGTCGGCCACGAGCTGTTCGCACACGAACTTGTGGATGCCGTAGCTGGACTGCGGCGTGGGCAGGGTGTCGTCGCGCACGACAGCGGGCAGCGGCAGCGCGGGGTCGCTGCCGAACACCGCCACCGAGCTGGAGAAGAAGAACAACGGGGCCTGCGCCTGCGCACGGCAGGCGTCGAGCAGGCAGCGCGTGGTGTCGAGGTTGGCGTGCAGGCCGAGGTCGAAGTCGGCCTCGCATTCGCCCGACACGGCCGAGGCAAGGTGGAACACCGCGTCCCACGGCTGCGCCATGAGGGTGGGAATCTGTGCCAGCAGGTCGCCGGTGTGGTGTCGCACGCGCGCGTCGGCCAGCAGGGCTGTATCGCGTGGGGCCACCAGGTCGGCCAGCATCAGTTGCGTGATGGGCTGGCCGCGCAGCGTGCCGGCTTGCAGCAGGGTGTGGGCCAGGCGCGTGCCCAGGAAACCGGCGCCGCCGGTGATGAGGACTTTCATGCAGGCGCTTTCCGGGAAGTCTGGTATTGGTGCAGCCAGCCCAGGCCTTCGCTGGTGCCGGCCCGGGGGCGGTATTCGCAGCCGACGAAGCCATCGAAGCCGAGTTCGTCGAGCAGGTCGAACAGAGGGGGGAAGTTCACTTCGCCGCCGTCGGGTTCGTGGCGGTCGGGCACGCCTGCGATCTGGATGTGGCCCACGCCGGCGAAGTGCCGGCGCAGGCGCATGCTTAGGTCGCCTTCCATGATCTGGCAGTGGTAGAGGTCCATCTGCACCTTGAGGTTGGGCGCGCCCACTTCGGCCAGCACGTCGTGCGCGTGCTGCTGCAGGTTCAGGTGGTAGCCCGGCATGTCGCGGGTGTTGATGGGTTCGATCAGCAGCATCACGCCCTGCGGCGCCAGGCGGGCCGCGGCGTGGCGCAGGTTGGCCACATAGGCGGCGTGGCGCGCGGCCGCGTCGCTGCCGGCGGGGATGAGCCCGGCCATGGCGTGCACGCGCCGGCAGCCGGTGGCTTCGATGTAGGGCAGGGCCTGCTCCAGCGCGGCGGCGAACTCGGCCTCGCGCCCGGGGTGGCAGGCCATGCCGCGCTCGCCGGCGGCCCAGTCGCCCGGCGGCAGGTTGAACAAGGCCTGCGTGAGGCCGTGGTCGTTCAGGCGCCGGGCGATGTCGGCGGGGGCGTGTTCGTAGGGGAAGAGGTACTCCACGGCGGTGAAGCCGTCGCGGGCGGCGGCTTCGAAGCGGTCGAGGAACGGCACCTCGGTGTACATCATGGACAGGTTGGCGGCGAAGCGGGGCATGCTGTGGCGGGGTTTCGGGTTACCAGGGGGCGGCGAAGCGGACGCGCAGTTCATCGATCCGCGCATCGGTCAACGGCTCGGCGCGGCGCTCGGTGAGCAGCCACAGCCGGGCGGTTTCTTCCAGTTCCTCGAGCAGGGCCATGGCGCTGCCGGGGCTGTCATGCCATACGGTGGGTCCCAGGCGGTCGAGCATCACGGCGCGCAGGGGCCGGGGCGCCTGCGCGATGAGCGCGGCCACGGTGTCGGCCACGCCGGCGTCGCCGGGCACCTGGTAGGGCACCAGCGGCACGTGGCCCACCTTCATGACCTGGTAGGGCGTGAGCGGCGGCAGGATGTCGTCTTCGCGCCATACGCCTTGCAGCGTGAGCGCCACCAGGTGCGTGGCATGCGTGTGCAGCACGCAATGCGCACCGGGCGCGGCGGCGTAGATGCGGCGGTGCAGCGCGAGCGTCTTGCTGGCGCGGGCACCGGCGAGCGCGGTGCCGTCCTCGGCCACCCAGGCCAGTTGCGCCGGGTCGAGAAAGCCCAGGCAGGCGTCGGTGGGCGTGATGAGGTAGCCGCCGCCTTGTTCGGCGCTCAGGCGGGTACTGATGTTGCCGGCGGTGGAATGCACCAGCCCGCGCTGGAACAGGCTGGCGCCCACGCGCGCGATGTCGGCGCGCACGGCGTCCTGGGCGGCGGGCCAGTTCTGGCTCACAGCGCCACTCCCGCCTGCTGCAAGGCTTGCGCGAAGAAATCGACACCACCGAAGTTGCCCGACTTGAGCGCCAGTTGCACCGCCTCGCCGCTGCCCGGCAAGGTGGCCTGCGTCCAGGGCACGCCGGGGCAGATGGGTGCGCCGATGCGCAGTTGCCGCACGTCCAGCGCCTGCACCACGGCGCCCGAGGTTTCGCCGCCAGCGACCACCAGGCGGCGCACACCGGCTTGTACCAGACCGTGCGCGATGTGGGCCAGGGCATGTTCCACCCGTTCGCCAGCGGCTTGCACGCCCAGGGCCTGCTGCACGGCGCGCACGCTCTCGGGTGCGGCGGTGGCATAGACCAGCACCGGGCCTTGCGCCAGCGCTTCGATGGCCTGGGCCAGCACGGCGTCGGCGGTCTGCTGGCCTTCGTGCAGCGCCAGCGGGTCGATCTGCAAAGCGGTCCGGCCAGTGGCCTGCCATTGCGCGACCTGGGCGTTGGTGGCTTCGGAGCACGAGCCCGAGACCACGGCGGCGGGGCCGTGCACGCGGTCGAGCGTGGCGGCATCGGCGTTCGGCGTGAACCAGCCGCGCCGCGCGTAGGCCGGCGGCAGGCCCAGCGCCACGCCCGATCCGGCGGTGAGCAGCGGCAGATCGGCGCAGGCCTCGGCCAGGGTCAGCAGGTGGCCGTTGTTCACCGCGTCGGCGATGGCGATCTTCACGCCCTTGGCGCGCAACTGGGCGATGCGTTCGCGCGCGGCCTGCGGCCCGCCGTCGAGCGCGTCGTGGCGCAGCAGGCCCACGGCCTGCTGCGTCTGCGCCTGCAGCACGCGCACCAGGTTCGCGTCCGCCATGGGCGTGAGCGGGTGATGGCGCATGCCCGAATCGCTCAGCAGCGCGTCGCCCACGAACAGGTGGCCGCGGAACACGGTGCGGCCGTTCTCCGGGAACGCCGGGCAGGCGATGGTGAAACCGGTCTCCAGCGAGGCCATGAGCGCGTCGGTCACCGGGCCGATGTTGCCCTTCGGTGTGGAGTCGAAGGTGGAGCAGTACTTGAAATAGATCTGCCGCGCACCGGCGGCGCGCAGCTCGGCGAGCGCGGCCAGGCTTTGCGCCACGGCGCCGGCCGGGGCGATGGTGCGGGTCTTGAGCGCGATCACCACCGCGTCGGCCTCGGGCAGACCGCCTTCGGGCACGCCCAGCACCTGCACCGTGTGCATGCCGGCGCGCACCAGCATGCTGGCCACGTCGGTGGCGCCGGTGAAGTCGTCCGCGATGACGCCCAGGATCATGCGGTAGCCTTCGTCGGCTCCGGCAGTTCGATGCCCGCCATTTGCGCGTAGAACTTCACCACTGCCGAATCGTCCTCGCCGCCCAGGCCCATGGCCGCGGTGGCCAGGTAGAGCTGGTGCGCGGCGGCGGCCAGCGGCAGCGGAAACTTCAGCGCGCGCGCGGCGTCGAGCACGATGCCGAGGTCCTTCACGAAGATGTTCACCGCCGACAGCGGGGTGTAGTCGCCGTCGAGGATGTGGGGCACGCGGTTCTCGAACATCCAGCTCATGCCGGCGGAATGGCAGATCACTTCGTAGAGCTGGCGCGGATCGGCGCCGGCGCGCATGCCCAGCGCCATGGCCTCGCAGGCGGTGGCGATGTGCACGCCCGCCAGGTGCTGGTTGACCATCTTGACGGTGGAGCCGATGCCGGCTCGGTCGCCCAGGCGGTACACCTTGCCGGCAAAGGCGTCCAGCACGCCACCGGCGGCGTCGAACGCTTCGGGCCTGCCCGAGGCCATCACCGTCATCTGCCCGGCGGCGGCCTTTTGGGCGCCGCCCGAGACCGGGCCGTCGATGAGCCAGTGGCCGGTGCCGGCCAGGCGCTGTTCCCAGACCGGGGGCAGGGCCGGGTCCACCGTGGCCGAGCAGACCACCACGCCGCCGCGCTTGAGCGATGGCACCACGCCCTGCGCGCCGAACAGCACGTCTTCGGTCTGCGCGGCGTTGACCACCAGCACCAGCACCACGTCGCAGTGGCTCGCGAGTTCGGCGGCGCTGGCGCTCGCGCGGCCGCCGGCCTGCTCGAAGGCGGCGCGGGCCTCGGCGCGCGGATCGCAGCCCCAGGTGGGCACGCCCTGGCGCAATGCGGAGAGCGCCGCGCCCAGGCCCATGGAGCCCAGGCCGATGACGCCGAGTGTGAGAGAAGCGGAATCGCTCATGAAGAAGAACCGGTGGGTGAAGGCGACAGCAGCGCGCCCAGGGCGCGGCGGATGGGCGGGGAGGCGTGCTCGATGCGGTCCGCTGCGTTGTGCATGTGCAGCATGGCGGCCTGGCGCGCGGCCACCGCGTCACCGCGCATCACGGCTTCGGCGATGGCGCGGTGTTCCTGGCGCACCTGCACCATGTAGCCGCTGTCCAGCGCCTCGTTGGTGCGCGTCACGCGCATGGCCTCGCGCTGGTACTGCTCCAGGAAGCCCAGCAGGCGTTCGTAGTGCGGGTTCTCGGTGGCGCGGGCGATGCAGCGGTGAAAGGCCAGGTCGGCCTCCACGCCTTCGGTGCCCTGCGGCGGGCAGGCTTCCAGGTGCTCCAGCGCCTGGGCAATGGCGCGCGCCTTCTCGGGCGTGATGCGCTGCGCGGCCAGCGCGGCCACGTCGGCTTCCAGCCCGCGGCGCACCTCCACCACCTGCAGCACGCCTTCCATGGACGTGATCACCATCGGATCGAAGGCCAGGGCGCGCGCCTGGTGGCGCGGCGCCACGAACACCCCGGCGCCCTGGCGCGAGGTCAGCAGCCCGATCGACTTGAGCCGGCTCACCGCCTCGCGCACCACGGTGCGCGACACGCCGAACTGCTCGGACAGCTTCTGCTCGGTGGGCAGGCGCTCGTCGGGCGCCAGCTCGCCCGACTCGATGCGCTGCATGAGCAGGCCGGCGAGCTTGTCGGTGAGGCGTTCGGGCGCTTGCAGGGCGTCGCTCATGGAGGGGCTGTGGGTGTGTGGATGCGTCGGGTTATATGGTCATCATACAAATTGAATGCGCCAAAATCTCTCATGGTTTTCCCTTGGAAAACCGGCGTTTCGCCAAGCCGGAGCGCGACCCGCAACGCACGAAGCAGCGCAAAGTCCAGGGGCACCGAAGGTCCGGCTTCGCCGGCCCGATGGTGCCGTCCCCCCTCCAAGCCGAAGGCGCCGGGGAGGGGGGAAGCCGCGCAGCGGCGCAGGGGGGTGTCCTATTTCAGAGCGGCGTAAGCCAGGGTGCGGAACAACTGCCGGTAGTGGTCGCGCTGGTTCGGCGCCTGCGCCATCAGGATGCCGAAGAAGTCTTCGGCCGGATCGACGAAGAAGGTGGTGCCGGCGATGCCGCCCCAGTGGCAGGTGCCGACCGAACCCGGCAGCGTGGACACGCCGGCGGCGGTGCGCACCGCGAAGCCCAGGCCGAAACCGTGGCCGGGCGGCAGCAGCATGCCGTCGCCGGGGATGGTGCCGAGGTGGTCGGCCGTCATGTGTTCCACCGTGCGCGGACCCAGCAGGCGCACGCCGCCGAGTTCGCCCTGGTTGAGCATGAATTGCAGGAAGCGCGCGTAGTCGGCGGCGGTGGACATGAGTCCGCCGCCGCCGCTTTCCATGGCCGGCGCCTTGCGCGGGTCGAGCACGCGCAGCGGAACGCCGTCGTCGGGGTCGTGCGCGTAGGGCTCGGCGATGCGGTGGTGGTCGGCCTCGGGCACCACGAAGGCGGTGTCGACCATGCCCAGCGGATCGAAGATGGCCTGCTTCAGATGCTGGCCCAGCGTCTGCCCGCTCAGCACTTCGAGCAGCCGGCCCAGCACGTCGGTGGCGCGGCTGTAGCCCCACTGCGTGCCCGGCGCCAGGAACAGCGGCATCGCCGCGAGCGTGCGGCTGAATTCGGCGTTGCTGCGCTCGCGCGAGGCGATCTGGGCCTGGGCATAGAGGCGCTGCACGTGCGCGGTGCCCAGGAACTCATAGGTCAGGCCGGCGGTGTGGCGCAGCAGGTCCTGCACCGTGGCGGGCGTCGCCACGGGTTGCAATGCCACCTCGCCGTTGCGTTCCACGGCGAGTTGCTGGTCGGCGAACTCCGGCAGGTGCTTGCCCACCGGGTCGGTCAGCAGCACGCGGCCCTGCTCCACCTGCATCATCACCGCCACCGATACCAGCGGCTTGGTCATGGAATAGATGCGGAACACGGCGTCGGTCGGCATCGGCGCGCCGGTGGCTGGGTCGAGCTGGCCCAGGCTGTCCACCAGAGCCAGCTTGCCGTGGCGGCCGAGCACCGCCACCGCGCCCGGCAGGCGGCCGCGCGCATGCTCGTCGCGCAGCACGTCCATGAGGCGGCGGGTGCGTTCGGGGCACAGGCCCACGTCGGCCGGGTCGGCCAAGGGCAGCGGGGTGGGGTTCAGGGTCATGGGGCGGGGCGGAGAAGTGCGGAGTGAAGGGGGCAAGGGCGCAGCGACAACCCGGTGCATCTTAATAAACGGCGCAAACGGCACTGTCGCCCGCGCAGCTCGCCGGCCCCGGCCGCTCGCGGACAATCTCCCCATGGCCATCCCGATCAATTCCGACGTCGTCCACACCCCGCCCGTGCCCTCCGCCACCGTGATGGTGGTGCGCGACGGCCCCACCGGCCTGGAAGTGCTGCTGGTGCGCCGCCATGGCAACTCGGGCGTGCTGGGCGGTGTGCATGTGTTTCCCGGCGGCAAGCTCGACGCGGCCGACCGCCAGGTGAGCCCGGCCGCGCTGGACCGGCCGGTGGCTGACTGCCTGCAAGGCCTGGGCGAACCCGATCTGGACGCCGGTACCGCCGTGGGCCTGCACGTGGCGGCGCTGCGAGAGACGTTCGAGGAATGCGGCCTGCTGCTCGGCCTGGACGCGCCGCCCGACGCGGTGCCGCGCCTGCGCGAGCAGACCCGGGCCGGCACGGCGTTCGCCGACGCGGTGCAGGCGCTGGATCTGCGGGTGCCGGTGTCGAGCCTGCTTCCGTGGTCGCGCTGGATCACGCCGCGCGTGCCTTCGGTGACCAGCAAGCGCTTCGACACGCGCTTCTTCGTGGCGCTGGCGCCGCCCGGCCAGCAGGCCGAACACTGCGCGTTCGAGGCCACCGAGGCCGTGTGGCTGTCGCCGCGCGCCGGGCTGGAACGCTACTGGGCGGGCGAGATCGATCTGGCGCCGCCGCAGATCATGAGCCTGTGCCAGCTCGGCGCCCAGGCCGACGTGGCCCGGGTGCAGGCCGCCGCGCGCAGCCGGCTTCCGGTGCTGATCGCGCCCGAGCCGTTCGACGTGGACGGCCAGCGCGTGATCTGCTACCCCGGCGATCCCTCGCACAGTTGCGCGGACCGTGTCTGGACCGGCCCCACGCGACTGGTGTACCGCAACCGGCGTTTCGAGCCCGAAGGCGGCCTGGCGGCGCTGCTGAGTTGAGGCCAGGCCTGGGTGTTGGGCGTTGGTTCAGCGCTTCGGTTACTTTGAAGGTGCGCGGCGCTCATGCCGCCGCGCGTTGCCGCCAGCCCAGCCAGGCGAAGAACAGCGCCAGCGACGCGCACACCGCGCCCAGCAGCACGCCGTCGGGGCCGGGGCTCAGCGCGGCGGCCAGCGGCACCAGCGCGTTGCAGGCCGCCGTGAACCACAGCAGGCCGGGCGCGGCGCGGGCCGTGCCGCGCCACAGGGCCCAGGCGATACAGGCGCCGAACAGGGCGTAATACGCGCCCTGGTGCAGCGCGTCCAGGTCATCCAGCACGGGGGCCAGCCAGTGCGCCAGCACCAGCGTGGCGGGCAGGGCGGCGGCGCAGCCCAGGCACACGCCCAGGGTCAGGGCCGACACCACGCGCACGTGGCGCGGGCGCTCCGTGGCCGGCGCGTCCCGCGGCTTTCGGGCGCGCCGGGTGCGTGTCTCGATCCACAGCAGGTTGCCGGTGTAGAACAGCAGCGCGCCCGACAGGCCCAGCAGCACGTAGAGGATGCGCACCGTGTCGCCCCCGAAGCTGCCGAAGTGCAGCGAGAACAGGCTGCTGAGCAGCGCGGTGGTGGCGTGGCCGCTGTGGCCCGGCAGGTAGGTGCGGTCGTAGATCCGGCCCGTGCCCAGATCGACGAAGGCCAGGCCGTAGCGCGAGGCGCGCTGGAAGTGCCGCTCGTCGCTGCCGCCCACGGCGACCACGGCGCCACCGGCGGGCTGTATCACGTAGTCCATGCCCAGCGGCTGGAACTGCGGCGCCTGCGCTCGCACGTGGCGCCGGATCTCGCTGGGCGGCAGCCAGTCGGCGCGGGCCGCGTAGGGCCGGGGCACGCTGTCGCTCGCCACCGCGGCGTTCAGGCCGCCCCGGTAAATGAACTTGTCCTGCGCCAGGTAGACGATGTCGTGCAGGCCGAACACGGCGGCGCTGAAGGCGATGACGAGGTGGAACGGCAGGCTGGCCACGCCCAGCAGGTTGTGCACGTCCAGCCACATGCGTTTGAGGTTGGCGCCCAGGCGCAGGTGGAACAAATCCTTCACCAGCGAAGGCAGCAGCACGACGATGCCCGACACCAGCGCCAGGGCGTAGACCAGCGAGACGATACCGATCAGCGGCTCGGCCACCTCCAGCGGAATCGGCAGGCCGCCCTTGCGGTGCAGGTAATCGACGAAGTTGCCGCTGGTGTCGTCCTCTCGCGGCATCTGCAGGCGGCGCAACTGGCCGTCGCTGCCCAGTTGCCACCACACCGGCTCCTCGCCGCGCGGCACGTGCGCGAGCGCGGGCTGGGTGTGGTCGGCGCCGGGCCAGCGCAGGCGCACGCGGCCTTGCGCATCGGGATGGGCAGTGAAGAAAGCCGCGACCAGCGCGTCGCCGTCGTCGCTCACCGCGCTGGACGCGGGCGCGGGCGGCTGCGTCCAGCGGGTGATGTCGGCCTCCAGCATGGAGAACGCGCCCGCGTAGAAAGCGATGAACAGCACCAGCCCGCAGAGGATGCCGACCCAGGTATGGACGGCCAGATGGTCTTTGACGGTCTGCGCCTTCATTGCAGCACCTTCCAGGCGGCGAAGGCCGCCGCGTTGGCCAGCAGGAACACGGTCAGGCACTGCCTGCGGCTTTGCGCCATGAAGGCGGCGCACGGCGCGGCGGACCACAGCAGCACCGCCAGCCACATGGCGATCTGGTCGCGCACGGGCACGAAGGCGGGCAGCAGGCCGCCGTACATCAGCAGCCAGCTCAGCCACAGCGCCAGCGGAAAGCCCAGCAGGAAGCCCGTCAGCCCCTTGAACAGCAAGTGGCGCGGGGCGGCCTTGTCGTGTTTGGCACCGCTCATCGGGCAGCGCTCCTGGCCGAGCGGCGGCGCACGGCCCGGAGGTAGCTCAGGCAGGGCAGGGCCAGCATGGCCACGCCCAGCACCACGGCCACGGACACCGCCAGCCCCAGGCCGCCGGCGTGGACGCGCCACACGGCAAGCGCCGCCACCCCCAGCCCCAGCGCCATGCCGCGCCAGCCGCGCAGCGGCCCATCAACCCGAGGCGTGGCCCACAAAAAAAACCAGCCGCATGCCGCGGCCAGCAAGATGCCGATCCACATCGATATCCATCCGTTTTCCATCGCCCTCACCCCGGCCCTCTCCCGCCAGCGGGAGAGGGAGCGCAGGCAAGACGTGCCTCCGTCCAGGGGCAGCAAGGGTCCGGCTCCGCCGGCCCGAGATGCCGTCCCCCCTCGAAGCGCCGAAGGCGCGCAACAGAGGGGGGAAGCCGCAAAGCGGCGCAGGGGGGAGTCCTCAGAACGACACTGTGGCCGACAGCCTGAAGGTGCGCGGCGCGCCAGCCATCACGAAGCCATCGCCGAACATGCCGATCCAGTACTTCTTGTCGGTCACGTTCTCGATGCTGGCGTTCAGGCGCACCGGCGTGGCCCCGACCTTCATCGCGTACTTGGCCGTCAGGTCCAGGCGGTTCCAGGCGGGCACGCTCAGCCGGTTGCCCGAATCGGCCCACTGCTTGCCCGTGTACAGCACGCGCCCGCCCACCGACAGCTTGTCCACCGGGGTGGCCCAGTCCAGGCCGACCTGGGCACGCCACTCCGGCACGCCGAAGGTGTCCCGGCCGGTGTCCACCTGGCGCGAGCGGATGTGCGTCACGCCGCCCAGCAGCGACAGCGTCGGCGTGACCTGGCCATAGACGCTCCACTCCAGTCCGCGCAGGCGCTGCTTGCCGCCTTCGAGCAGGCTCATGTTCTCTTCGATCAGCGAGGGCTTCTCGATCTGGTAGGTGCTGACCGTGTGGGTGAGCGCGCCGGTGTGGACCTTGACGCCGACCTCGGTCTGCTGGGTCTGCATGGGCTTGAAGACCTGGCCGGCGTTCGCGTAGATCGAACCCACGGTCTCGCCAGGCTGCAGGCCCTCGGTGTAGTTGCCGAAGAAGGACACGGTGTCGCCCCACGGGCGCAGCACGCCGGCGATCGTGGGCGAGACGCGGCTGGCGTCGTAGCCCGCCAGCGGCTGCTTGACCGTCTGGTGGCGCAGGCCCGCCGTCAGCAGCACCTTGTCCTGCGCGAAAGCCATGGTGTCGGCCACCGCCAGCGACTGGAAGTCGTTGCTGGTCGTGTAGTCCCGCCAGGTCGGCGCGCTCGGGAACACCGGCGTCGCTGGGTCGTACATGTTGGTCGTGTAGCAGTAGTTGCAGGGGGTGTTGACCGTGCCCTCCTTGTGCTTGAGCACGTTCAGGGACAACTGCACCCGGTGCCTGACCTCGCCGGTGGCGAACTTGCCGATCACGCCGGCCTCGGCCGTCTGGCGCTTCGACTTCGTGTGCACGTTGTAGATGGCGCCGCGCGTGGTGCCGTCCTCGCCGGTGACGAAGGCGCGGGTGCCGAACAGCAGGCCCTGGCCTTCGGCATCGGAACTGCCCGCGGCCAGGTAGCCTATCCACTGGCTGTTGAAATCGACCTCGGCACGGGCCAGCATGCCGCTGTTGTCGTACTCGCCATGGCTGCCGCGGAACATGTTCACGTCGCCCCTGGGCGGCGCCAGCAGCCTGCCGACCCCGGGGATGGCGGCGTTGCCCAGGAAGTTGAACATGCCGGGGCTGCCGTTGTCGATCTCGTTCTGGCTGCTGTAGGCATCGAGCATGAAGCGCGCGCTGTCGCCCTGGTAGTCGAGCCCCAGCGCGCCCACGGTGCGCTCCTGCTTCTCGTCCCTGGCGCCCATCCTGCCCTTGCCGTAGACGCCGTTGACGCGCATGCCCAGGCGCTGCTCGGGGCCGAAGCGGCGGCCCACGTCGGCGTGGATCTGGCCGTAGGACTTGCTGCCGTAGGTCAGGGTGAGGTCGGTGATCGGCTTGCTCGTCGCCCGCTTGGTCACCATGTTGATCGAACCGGCGACGCTGGCCAGCGGCGGCATGCCCGAGAGCAGCACGTTCGGGCCGCGCATCACTTCCACGCGCTCGAACATCTCGATCGGCACCTGGTTGGCCGGCGCGATGCCGTACAGGCCGTTGGTGGCGATGTCCATCGCCGTCATGTCCAGGCCGCGCAGGTTGAAGTTCTGCAGCAGGTGGCTCTTGTTGGTGGTGAAGCGCACCGCCGGGTCGTTTTCGAGCACGTCGGACAGGGTCAGCGCGTTGTAGTCCTCGAACAGTTCCCGGGTGTAGGCGTTCACGTGCACCGGCGCGTCCATGATGCGGGTGGCGCCCAGGATGCCCAGGCGCGCGCCGGTGGCGGCCTTGCCGCCGGGCGCGGCCACGGGCAGGTCCTCGCGGTTGTATTCGCCGCGCACATCGACCTGCCTGAGGGTGCCGGCGGCGCTTTCGCCGGCCGGGGCGGTGGCGGCGGTCTGGGCCATCGCGGCGGCGCTGGCGGCCATCAGGGCCAGCGCGATGGGATTGAGCCGCATCCAGCGGCCGGTCGGTGTTTTCATGAGCTTGTGCTCCTGTGGTCGATGTCGGAAGGGGGTTCAGGCGAAGGCGCGCAGGCGATGCGTGCCGATCCTGAGAATGCGACTGATTCTTAATCAGAACATCTGGAATGATGGCACGGCCTTCGCGGCCGGATGTTTGCCCCGTCCACAAATATGTTTGCGCGGCCCCTTGTAGATCGTGAACAGGCTCTCAGAACCGGTTGCGCGCCAGCTTCGGCGGCATGCCGAAGCGCTTGCGAAAGGCCGTGGCGAAGTTGGCGGCGCTGCTGTAGCCGGCCAGCAGCGCCGCCTGCGCCACGTTCACGCCGTCGCGCTCCAGCGCCTCGCGCGCCCGCTGCAGCCGCTGCTCGCGCAGGAAATCGAACACCGTGGTGCCGTAGACCGCGCGAAAGTGTTTCTGCAAGGTGTTGGGGTTGGTGCCGGCCTCGCGCGCGAGTTCGTCCAGCGACAGGTCGAAGGCCTGTTCGGTCTGCAAGAAGGCGTGCAGGGCGCGGATGCGCCGGTGCTCGCGCGGCAGCAGCGGCACGCCGGGCGGCTGGGGCGCCGGGGCCGGCGCGCGCGAAGAGGCCGCCTGCCCCAGGCTGGCCAGCGCCTCGCCCACCAGTTCCAGCACCCGGCTTTCCATGTACAGGTTCAGGAAGGACCCGCTCAGCGCCGGCGTGCGGATGACCTGCTCGGCCATGGCCACCGCGCGCGCCGAAGGCTGCCAGGTCTGCACGGCCAGATGGGCGTGCGCGAATTCGTCCACCGAGGGCGGCGCCCCCGCGTCCAGCATCTGCGCCAGCCAGGGGCCGCTCATGCCGATGCTCAGGCGGCGCGCGCGGCGGCCCTGCCGCGCGTGGCGCTCGAACCGCTCGGCCTCGGCAACGGACACCAGCATCGCCCGCGCCGAGTGGCCGGCCGGACCGTTGCGCTGGCGCTCGCCGGCGGCGGCGCTGCTCAGGCTGAGCCGGTGCCCGCCGTAGCTCAGATCGACCGAGCCTTCCAGCAACATCACGATGCGCAGGCCCTGCTCGATCTCGCCCCGGGCGACGAAGTCCGCGCCGTCGACCGTGTCGTCCGCGTGCAGGTGCAGCCCGGGCCGCAATTCGTGCGTGTGTTTGAGATGGTCCCGCAGTTGCGCCCGCACGTGCGGGCTCGCGGCGGCGGCCAGTTCCACCTGCATGGGCCGCAGGGGCGACAAGGTCTCGGGCTGGTGCGGGTGGTTCATAGGGAGGGGAAACGGCGGGATTTCCAAACGTATTTCTTGCCATCGCAAACACGCGCCGTCCCGATCTGTGCGATGCTTGGCAGGGTTTTAAATAAAAACCATTCTCAATTATCACGCTTTTTACCCGCTCCACGCCTTCGGGCCGGGCCACATGCGTCTCCCATTCACAACACCTATGCCGTTCTGGACACCGCTCGCACAACGCCTGCTGGCCGCCGTGCTGGCCCTGGGGGCCGCCTGGGCCCAGGCCGACGGCCGCATCACCGTCACCGACCTGGCCGGCCGCACGGTCGGCATTCCGACCCAGGTTGACCGCGTCCTGCTCGGCGAAGGGCGCCTGCTGCCGGTGCTGGGCCTGCTCGAAGGCGGCGATCCGTCGCAGCGGCTGGTGGCCATGATGGGCGACTACGAAACCCTGGACCCGGCCGGCTACGCGCAGTGGCGCAACAGGTTTCCGAGGCTCGACCAGGTGGCCCGCATCGGCCGCGCCGGCAGCAGCACCTTCAGCGACGAGCAGGCCATCGCACTGCGGCCGCAGGTGGCGATCTTCGGCGTCTCGGGCGGGCACGGCCCGAGCAAGGGCGACCGCGAAATCGTCGCGCGGCTGGAAGCGGCCGGCACCGCCGTGCTGTTCGTCGATTTCCGGCAGGACCCGCTGAAGAACACGCCCACCAGCATCGAGCTGCTGGGCAAGGTGCTGGGCAAGAGCGACCGCGCCACCGCCTTCAACGCCGAATGGCGCCAGCAGCTCGCGCGCGTGACGGAGCGCCTGACCGGTGCCAACGCGCCCGCCCGCAAACCCACCGTGTTCCTGGAAAACCGCGTCGGCCTCTCGGACGAGTGCTGCGCCACCCTGGTCGGGCTGGTGGGCGTGCTGCTCGACGCGGCCGGCGGCGCCAACGTGGCCAAGGGCCTGATCCCGGGCGAGCACGGCATCCTCAACCCCGAGCTGCTGCTGGCGCAACAGCCGCAGCACTACATCGGCACCGGCATCGGCAGCCTGGCCACCGCCAGGCAGATGCCGCTGCGCGTGGTGCTCGGCGCCGACGCCACACCCGCCGAAGCCAAGGCCTCGCTCAAGCGCGCCACGCAGCGCCGCTTCATCGACCAGTTGCAGGCCACCCAGCCGGGCCGCGCGCACGCCGTCTGGCACCACTTCTACAACTCACCGCTGAACGTGGCGGCGGTGCAGGTGATGGCCACGTGGCTCTACCCGGAGCGCTTCAAGGACGTCGATCCGCGCGCCACGCTGCAAAGCCTGTACGACCACTTCCTGCCGATTCCGCTGGAAGGGGTGTACTGGACCGAGCTGTGACCCCGGCCCCCGGCCACCCCGGCGCGGGCCGGCGCGCCTGGCTGGCGTCGGCCGCGGCCACCGGCCTGGGCCTTGGCCTGGGCGGCTGTGCGATCACCGCCCCACGGCTCACCATCACGGGCGAAAGCCCGGCCCGGCTGCCCGGCACCACGCAGGCCGACTGGCGCGACCCCGCCAGCGGCCATACCTGGCGCGTCTGGGTGCAGACGCCCCAGGTGCCGGCGCCGGCCGGCGGGTATCCCGTGCTGGTGCTGCCCGACGGCAACGCCGCCTTCGCGCTGGCGGCGCAACTGGCCCGCAATCACGAGTCGCGCCCGGCCGGATTGCGACCCGACCCGCTGGTGGTGGTCGCGATCGGCCACCCCATCGACGTGCCGTACGACCACCGCCTGCGCCAGCGCGACTACACCCCGCCGGCCCCGGGCGAGCCCGCCGCCGCCGACCGGGGCGGCGCCGACCGCTGGCTGGACTTCGTGGCGCAGCAGGTGCTGCCCCGCGTGCATGCCACCACGCCCATCGACGCGCGGCGCCTGACCTTCTTCGGCCACTCCTTCGGCGGCCTGCTGGCGGTGCACACGCTATTGACCCGGCCGGCGATGTTCACGCGCCATGCCGCCGCCAGCCCCTCGCTCTGGTGGAACGGCGCCCAGGCGATGCAGGCACTCGACACCTTCCTTCAACGCCACGCCGCCGGCAGCGCGCGGCCCTTTCGCACCCGGTTGCAGCTGCGCGTGGGCGGTGCCGAGACCGCCGAGGCCGCCGCCACGCCCGAGCGCGCCCGGGTGCAGCGTGAGCGCCGCATGATCGGGCACGCCCGCGCGCTTGCCGAGCGCTTGCAGGCAACCCGCTGGCCCGAGCTGGCCGTGGACTTCGCGGTGCTGCCCGGCCTGGACCACGGCGCGATGCTGCTGCCCGCGCTGCTCGACGCGATCGATCTGGCGCAGCGCCCCGACGCCGCCGCAACGGCTGCGTGAACATCCGCTGACGACCCCGACAGACGCCCGAAAAGTGCCCCGCGAATGACCACCCCTCCGTCCCCTGTCGCCGACTTCGCGGCACCGCCCGCACTCGCCGGCCGCTACGCGCAGTTCGCCCGGCGGCGCTTCCTGGTGCTGGGCCTGCTGGCCCTGGCCCTGCTGGCCTGCACCGTGGCCGACGTGGCGATCGGCCCGTCGGACCTGTCGTTCGCCGACGTGGTGCGCGGCCTGCTCTGGCCCGACACCCTGCCCGCCGCGCAGCAGGTCATCATCTGGCAGGTGCGCCTGCCCTACGCCGTGATGGCGCTGCTGGTGGGCGCCAGCCTGGGCCTGGCCGGCGCCGAGATGCAGACCGCGCTGAACAACCCGCTGGCCAGCCCCTTCACGCTCGGTCTGTCGGCGGCGGCGGCGGTGGGCGCGTCCATCGCCGTGGTCAGCGGCATCACCTGGATCGCCTGGACGGAAAACCTCGCCGTGCCGGTGTCCGCCTTCCTCGGCGCGGTCTGCGCCACCGGCCTGATCCAGTGGCTGTCGTGGCGCCAGGGCGCCACGGTGGACACGGTGGTGCTGTTCGGCATCGCGCTGCTGTTCACCTTCGAGGCGCTGCTGTGGCTGCTGCAGTACGTGGCCGACAGCAACGCGCTGCAGCAGATCGTGTTCTGGACCATGGGCAGCCTGGGCCGCTCCACCTGGATCAAGATCGCCATCGTCGGCACGGTGCTCGCCTTCTGCATGCTGTGGTCGGCCACCCAGGTCTGGGCGCTCACCGCCCTGCGCGCCGGGGAAGAGCAGGCGCGCAGCTTCGGCATTCCGGTCGAACGGCTGCGCCTGGTCACGCTGCTGCGCGTGAGCCTGCTGGCCGCCACCGCGCTGTCGTTCGTGGGCACCATCGGCTTCGTCGGCCTGGTCGGGCCGCACATGGCGCGCCTGCTGCTCGGCGAGGACCACCGCTACCTGCTGCCCGGCTCGGCGCTGGCCGGCGCGCTCATGCTCTCGGCCGCCTCCATCCTGAGCAAGGCGGTGATCCCCGGCGTGGTGCTGCCGATCGGCATCGTCACGGCCCTGGTCGGCGTGCCGCTGTTCATGGCGCTGGTGCTGCGCCAGAGGAGGGTGGCATGAGCGCAGCGCCGGGCCGTCCCAAGCAAGCTCGCGAGGGCGGAGGCACACCCGTGAGCGACGGCGATCTCGTCATCAGCCGGCTCGACGCCGGCTACCACCACCGCCCGGTGATCTCGGGCGTGACGGTGCCGGCCATCGCGGCGGGCAGCGTGGTGGCGCTGGTCGGCCCGAACGCCGCCGGCAAATCGACCCTGCTCAAGGCCATCGCGGGCCTGGTGCCCGCGCAGGGCCAGGTCGGCCTGGCCGGTACCGACCTGGCCACGCTGAGCACGCGCGAGCGGCTGCGGCGCGTGGGCTACCTGCCCCAGGCCCTGCCACAGCCCACCTCGCTGCTCGCCTACGAGATCTGGCAAAGCGCGCTGCGCGCCGGCCGCCCCGAATGGAGCGGCGCGCAGCGCGAGGCCGCCATCGCGCACGCCGTGCAGGACCTCGGCCTGGGCGATCTGGCGCTGCGCCGCATGGACGAGCTCTCGGGCGGCCAGCGCCAGATGGTCGGCCTGGCCCAGGCCGTCCTGCGCGCGCCGCAGCTGCTGCTGCTCGACGAGCCCACCAGCGCGCTCGACCTGCGCTGGCAGCTCACGGTGCTGTCCACGCTGCGCCGCCACGCCGACGCCACCCGCACCCTGTGCATCGTCGCCATGCACGACCTCAATCTGGCCGCGCGCTTCTGCCACCGCATGCTGGTGCTGCACCACGGCCGGCTGCAGGCCGCCGGCGCGCCCGGCGACATCCTCACACCCGGGTTGCTGCGGCAGGTCTATGGCGTCCAGGCCCGGGTCGAGCGCTGCTCGCAGGGCCAGCTCATGGTGCTGGCCGACACCGCCACCCCACCCACTCATCCAACGACCGAACCATGATCCGCCGCCAGGGCCGCGTGCCCACTTCCGAGGCCAGCCGCTACCTGCAGCGCCTGTGCTACCACTTCACCCGCAAGATCGCGGTGCGCTACGACGAACACCAGGGCGACGCCGAGTTCCCCTGGGGGCAGTGCCTGATGCGGGCCGACACCCAGGCCCTGCATTTCGACTGCCGCGCCACCGACGCCGAGGCACTGGCGCGCGTGCAGCTGGCGATCGACTCGCACGTCGAACTGTTCTCGCGCAAGAACCCGATGCGCGTCGATTGGCAGCCTGCCGAAACGCTGGCGGACTGAGCGGAGCGCCGGGCACTGTTGCGGGGCAGCGGGTCTTGTGTCCTCTCGGTTTCGTTTCGGCGCGGAATCCGCTCAAGTGGGGCTGACCACCGCGTGCCCGTTCAGGCCCGAGTGCAGGTTGCGCAGCACCTGGTCGGCCATGCGTTGGCGGGTCTCGACGGTGCCGCTGGCCATGTGGGGCATCAGCACCACGTGCGGCATCCGCAGCAGCGCTTCGGGCACGTGGGGCTCGTTCCCGAACACGTCCAGCGCGGCCCCGCCCAGCGCGCCGCTCTGCAGGCACTGCACCAGCGCCGCCTCGTCCACCACGCTGCCGCGCGCCACGTTGACCAGAATGCCCTTGGGCCCCAGGGCGCGCAGCACGGCTTCATCGACCAGGTGCCGGGTCGGCGCACCACCGGAGACCGCGAGCACCAGAAAGTCCGCCCAGGTGGCCAGTGCCGCCAGGGACGGCTCGTGGCGCCACGCCACGCCCGGCACGGCGTTGCGGCTGGTGTAGGCGATGTCCATGTCGAAGCCGCTCGCGCGCCGGGCGATGGTCTGGCCGATGCGGCCGAGGCCCACGATGCCCAGCTTCTTCCCGCTGGCTTGCGTGGTCAGTGCGAAACGCTCGGTGGGCCACCGCCCCTCGCGCACGAACCGGTCGGCCGCGCACACCTGCCGGGTCGCGGCCAGCAAGCCCGCCATGGCGGTGTCGGCCACGCAGTCGTTGAGCACGTCGGGTGTGTAGCCGACCGTGATCGCACGCGCGCGGCAGGCGTCCAGCGGCAGCCGGTCGGTGCCGACGCCGAAGGACGACACCACCCGCAGCCGGGGCAGCCGCTCCAGCCAGCGCGCCGGCAGGCCGATCGCCGCCGAGGTGACCAGACCCTCCACGCGCGCGGCGGTGTCCGGGTCCAGCGGCGGCTCGTCGGCCGGCGGGCCGGGCACCAGCACGGTGTCGTACCCGTGTTGCAGGCCTTCCTCCAGGGCGGGGTGCAGGCGCCCGATCTGCAGGACGCAGCTTGTCGGGGCAGCGCTCATTCGAGGGTGATCTTCTCGTCCTTGACGATCTTGGCCATGGCAGGGATCTCGGTCTTGAGCCAGTTCGAGAACTCGGCCGTGCTCATCTTCGAGGGCTGCGCGCCCAGGGCCGCCAGCTTTTCCTGGATCTCCGGCAGGGCGGTGATGCGCAGCACCTCGGCGTGCAGCTTGTCGATCGCGGCCTGGGGCGTGCCGCTGGGGGCGAGCAGGCCCTGCCAGCTGCCGGTCAGGAAGCCGGGGTGCTTCTCGCCCACGGTGGGGGTGTCGGGCATTTCCGGTTGCCGGCTGGCGCTGGAGACCGCGATCAGCCGGATCTTGTCGGCCTTCACGTGCGGGTAGGTGGCGACCATGCCGTTGAAGGTCACGTCCACATGGCCGCCCACGAGGTCGTTCATGGCCTGCGAGCCGCCCTTGTAGGGCACGTAGTTCCACTGGATGCCGCTGCGCTGGGCGAACACCACGCCGGCCAGGTGGGTGGCGCTGCCCATGCCGGCGGCCGCGGCGTAGTTCACCTTGCCCGGGTTGGCCTTGGCGTGGGCGATGAGTTCGTCGGTCGTTTTCACCGGCAGCCTGTTGCTGACCACCAGCAGGTGGGGCGAGTAGGCCACCATGGCCACCGGCGTGAAGTCGCCCAGCACGTCGAAGGGCAGCTTGTACAGCGACGGGCTGATCACCAGGTTGCCCACGTCCATCAGCACCAGAGTGTGGCCGTCGGCCGGGGACTTGGCCACCACGTCGGCGCCCAGGTTGCCGCTGGAGCCGGGGCGGTTGTCCACGATCACCGGCTGGCCCAGCGATTCGGACAGCTTGGCGCCGATCAGGCGGCCCAGCACGTCGGAGGTGCCGCCGGCGGGGAAGGGCACGACCAGCCGGATGGCCTTGTCGGGCCACGCGAGGGCGGAGGTGGTGACGCCCATGGCGAGGGCGAGGGTGGTGATGAGTCGTTTCATGGATGTCTCCTTCAGGGGTGGACTGCTGCGGGGGTGAAAACAAGGGCGCTGCGCTGGCCGCCGTGCGGGCCTACTGCGGGCCGAGCGCGCGGATCAGGGCGGCGAGCTGCTCGCGCTCGCCGGGCTTGAGATCGGTCAGCGGCGCGCGCACCGGCCCGGCCCCATGGCCCACCAGATCGGCGCCGGCCTTGACGATGCTCACGGCGTAGCCCTGGCCGCGGTTGCGGATCTCCAGGTACGGCATGAAGAAGTCCTTGAGCAGGCGGTGCTGCGTGGCGCGGTCGTCGGTGCGCACGGCCTCGTAGAAGGCCATCGCCGTGCGGGGGATGAAATTGAAGACTGCGGATGAATACACCGGCGTGCCCAGTGCCTTGTAGGCCGCGGCATAGACCTCGGCCGTGGGCAGTCCTCCCAGGTAGGCGAAGCGCTCGCCCATCTTCAGGTAGACCGAGGACATGAGCTCGATGTCGCCGATGCCGTCCTTGAAGCCGATCAGGTTGGGGCAGCGTTCGGCCAGGATGGCCAGCGAGTCGGGGGTGAGGCGGCAGACGTTGCGGTTGTAGACGATGACGCCGAACTTCACGCTTTTGCAAACGGCCTCGACGTGGGCGATCAGGCCTTCCTGGCCGGCTTCGGTGAGGTAGTGGGGCAGCAGCAGGATGCCATGGGCGCCGGCCTGTTCGGCGGCCTGGGCGCACTGGATGGCGAAGCGGGTGGGGCCGCCGGCGCCGGCGATGATGGGAACCTTGCCGCGGCAGGTGTCGACGGCGGTCCGGATGATGGCGGGGTACTCCTCGGCGGTGAGGGAGAAGAACTCGCCGGTGCCGCCGGCGGCGAAGAGGGCGGAGGCGCCGTAGGGGGCGAGCCATTCCAGGCGCTCGGCGTAGCCGCGGGGGTTGAAGTCGCCTTGCGCGTCGAAGTCCGTCAGCGGGAACGACAACAGGCCGCTGGACATGATGGTCTTGAGGTCTTGAGGGGTCATGGTGGCGTGGTGTGGTGGATGGGGGGGAAGCTGCGCAGCGGCACGGAAGGTCTACTCATCAGACAACATGAGCGCATGGCCGCTGACTTCCAACCGCGCGGGCAGGGCGGCACCCAGCTCGGATGTCGCCCCGGCGAGCTCCTGGCGATGCAGGGTTTTCATAGAAGATTTCATGGGTTCTGGCGGTTTTCCTGCCGGGCCTTGGACACCGGGTCGAGTGTTTGCTACAGTTCATTCACGTCTTGATGTCTGTCGTACGTTGTCAGACAACTAAGCGAATTGTGTGAACCGGCCAAAGCCGTGTCAAGGAAAAAACGATGTTCTCCGTGAAAACCCCAGGTGAAATGTCTGCACCCCCGGCCGGTGCGGCGGCGCTGGCGCGGCCCCGGCGCCAGCGCGGACTGGTGCCTGAAATCGTGCAGGCCCTGGAAGCCGACATCCGCGGGGAGCGCCTGCAGACGGGGCAGAAGCTGCCCACCGAATCCGAGCTGATGAACCGCTTCGAGGTGAGCCGCACCGTGGTGCGCGAAGCGATCTCGCGCCTGCAGGCTTCCGGCCTGGTGGAAACGCGCCACGGCATCGGCACCTTCGTGCTGGCGCCGCGCGAAGCCGAGCCCACGTTCCGCATCGCGCCCGAAGATTTCGCCACCGCCGCCGACGTGATCTCGCTGCTGGAGCTGCGCATCAGCCTGGAGAGCGAAGCGGCCAGCCTGGCGGCGCAGCGTCGCGAGGACAGCCACCTGCAGAACATGGCCGCGGCGCTGGCCGCGTTCGAGGCGTCCATCCATGCCGACTCCGACGCCGTGCCCTCGGACTTCCAGTTCCACATGGAGGTGGCACGCGCCACCGGCAACCGCCACTTCGCCGACCTCATGACCTACCTGGGCACCATGATCATTCCGCGCACCCGCATCAACACCGCCAGCAGCGCGCCCGAGGGCCGGCTGGCCTATCTGGAGCGCGTGCACCACGAGCACGAGAGCATCTACAGCGCCATCCGCGCGCGCGACGCCGAGGCCGCGCGCGCGGCCATGCGCACCCACCTGAGCAACAGCCGCGAACGCCTGCGCCGCGCGCAGACCGGCGACGCCGCCATCTGAGGCCGGAGACCGGCGCTTCTTTCTTTCATTGCCTTGCCTCCATCCGAACCCGATCCCATGTCCACGCTCATCTCGATCAACGCCCGCACCGGCGAACCCCAAGGCCAACCCCTGAACGCTTCCACCGCAGAGGACATCGATGCCGCGGTCCGTGCCGCTGCCGTGGCCTTCGACACCTGGATCGCGAGCGACGGCGCCCGGCGCGGAGCGCTGCTGCGCGCCCTGGCCGAGGCGCTGGAAGCCGATCGAGAACCGCTGGTGGCACAGGCCGACCTGGAAACCGCGCTGGGGCCGGTGCGCCTGAACGGCGAACTCGACCGCACCAGCTTCCAGTTGCGGCGCTTTGCCGCCATCGCCGAGAGCGGGGTGCCGTTCGCGCAGCTCGACGATCCGGCCGTGGCCGGTGCGCCGCCGGTGGGCCACCCGGCCATGGTGCGCCGGTGTGTGCCCCTGGGCCCGGTGGCGATGTTCGCGGCCAGCAATTTCCCGTTCGCGTTCTCGGTGCTGGGCGGCGATACGGCATCGGCCCTGGCCGCTGGCTGTTCGGTGGTCGTGAAGGCCCACCCCGGGCATCCGGCGCTGTCGCAGCGCGTGTTCGGCCTGATCCAGCAGGTGCTCAAGGCGCAGGCGCTGCCCGCCGGGTTGATCGGCATGGTGCAGGGCTCGGGCGTGGAAGTGGGTGTGGCGCTGATCCGCCACCCGTTGATCGCCGCGGGTGCCTTCACCGGCTCCACACGCGGCGGCGCCGCGCTGCAGGCCGAAGCCCATGCGCGGCCGCGCCCGATTCCGTTCTACGGTGAGCTGGGCTCCATCAACCCGGTGGTGGCCTTGCCGGCCGCGCTGGCCGCGCGCGGCGCCGAACTCGCCACCACGCTGGCGGGCTCCATCGCACTGGGCTGCGGGCAGTTCTGCACCAACCCGGGCCTGATCGTGCTCGTCGATGGCCCCGAGGCCGACGGCTTCGTGCCGCAACTCGCCGAGGCCCTGGGCGCCCAGAAGCCGCACCCCATGTTGACCGCCGGCATGCGCAGCGCGTTCGACGCCGGCGTGCGCCGGCAGCAGGAACTGGGCGCCCTCGCGCTGGTACTGGCCAGCGGTGAAGGCATGGCGCCCGGCCCGGTGCTGCTGCAGGTCGGGGCCCGGCGCTTTCTGGAACACAGCGGCCTGCACGACGAGGTGTTCGGCCCGTCCAGCCTGATCGTGCGTGCCGCCGATGCGAGCGAGGTGCTGGCCGTGCTGGCCGCCGTGGGCGGCAGCCTCACCGTCACGCTGTGGGGCGCCGATGAAGACACGCCCGAGAACCGCGCCCTGGTGCGCGGCGCCACCGGCATCGCCGGGCGCGTGCTGTTCGCCGGCGTGCCCACCGGCGTGGCCGTCACCGCCGCGCAGCAGCACGGCGGCCCGTGGCCGGCCTCCACCGCACCGTTCACCACCTCGGTGGGCGATGCCGCGCTCACGCGCTTCCTGCGCCCGGTCTGTTTGCAGGACGCACCTGCTTGGGCTGTTCGCTAACGTTTCACCGCCGGGCCGCCCCAAGGTGAAACAGCCCCCTTGGGGGGCAGCGACCCGCGCAGCGGTGGAGCGTGGGGGCTAGCAACCCTGCGCCAAGCGCTTGCGGTATCGATTCCGGACCCAAACCGCTACAGTCGGTCCAGGCGGGGTGCGGTGCCCTGCCGCCCCGCGTGGACAGGAGAATGGCGATGGCATGGTTGTTGTTGGGCCTGGTGTTGTTTCTGGGCGTGCATTCGGTCTCCATCGTCTCGCGCGGCGGCCGCGACCGGCTGGCGCAGCGCCTGGGTGAAGGACCCTGGAAGGGCCTGTATTCGCTCATCGCGCTGGCCGGCTTCGTGCTCATCGTCGTCGGCTACGGGCAGGCGCGCGAAGCGCCCGTGCTGCTCTACACACTGCCCACCGGCTTTCGCCATCTGGCCGCGCTGCTGATGCTGCCGGTGTTCGTGCTGCTGGCCGCTGCCTACCTGCCCGGACGCATCCAGCGCGCCGCCCGGCATCCCATGCTGTTGGCGGTGAAGCTCTGGGCGCTGGCCCACCTGCTGGCGCAATCGGTCACCGGCGGCACGCTGGCCGACGTGCTGCTGTTCGGCGGTTTCCTGGCCTGGGCCGTGGCCGACCGCGTCTCGCTCAAGCGCCGGGGCGTGGCCTCGCCGCAGGCCCGGGGCAGCACCGTGAACGACGCCATCGCCGTGGCCGTGGGGCTCGGCGTGTACGGCCTGTTCGCCGCCTGGGCCCACGCCTGGCTGTTCGGCGTGCGCCCGTTCGGTTGACCCGCCCGGGCCGCAGGCACCGGGAACCCGAACCCGGCAAAGGCATCCATCCCTGCTGCAGACACGGCCATCAGGAGACCGACATGACGACCCCTCACACCACCACCCCCCGAACCCGCCACCGATCCACCCCGCTGTGGTCGGGTGCCCTGCTGGCGCTGGTGGCCGGCCAGGCACTGGCTCAGGCGCCCGCCGTCAGCACCGAAGTGGTGGCCAGGGGCCTGCAGAACCCCTGGGCCGTGGCCTTCATCGGCGACGGCCGCATGCTGGTCACCGAACGGCCCGGACGCATGCGCGTGGTGCAGGCCGATGGGCGACTGAGCGAACCGCTGGGCGGTGTGCCCAAGGTGGATGCCGTGGGGCAGGGCGGCCTGCTCGACCTGATCACCGACCGCGGTTTCGCGAGCAACCGCCGGGTGCATTTCTGCTTCTCCGAGCCTGGCGCCTCCGGCAACTCGACCGCGCTGGCCTCGGCGCGCCTGTCCGACGACGCGAGCCGGCTGGAGGACGTGAAGCTCATCTTCAGCCAGAAGCCCAAGGTCGCAAGCCGCCTGCATTTCGGCTGCCGCATCGTTCAGAACCCCGACAACAGCCTGTTCCTCACCCTGGGCGACCGCCACCAGCGCATGCAGGACGCGCAGACGCTGGACAACCACCACGGCAAGGTGGTGCGCCTGCAACCGGACGGCACGCCGCACCCGGCCAACCCCTTCCTCAACCGGGCCGGCGCGCTGCCCGAGATCTGGAGCATCGGCCACCGCAACCTGCAGGGCGCGGCCCTGGGGCCCGATGGTCGCCTGTGGACCCACGAGCACGGCCCGCAAGGCGGCGACGAAGTCAACCGCCCCGAGGCCGGCAAGAACTACGGCTGGCCGGTGATCACCTATGGCGAGAACTACGGCGGCGGCGCCATCGGCGACGGCATCACCGAAAAAGCCGGGCTGGAGCAGCCGCGGCATTACTGGGTGCCGTCCATCGCGCCCTCGGGCATGGCCTTCGTCACCACCGACCGGTATGGCCCGGCCTGGAAGGGCAGTCTGCTGGTGGGCTCGCTGAAGTTCCGCTACCTGGCGCGGCTGAGCGTCGATGGCGCGCGCGTGGTGGGCGAGGAAAAGCTGCTGCCGAAACTGGGCCAGCGCGTGCGCGACGTGCGCGAAGGCCCCGACGGCTTCATCTACCTGCTCACCGACGCCCGCGACGGCGAACTGCTGCGCCTGCTTCCTGCGGCGGGAGCCGGGTCGTGAGGCCGCCGGCGCCGGCAGGGCGGCGCGCGCCCGTTGGCGCGGCCGCGCCGGACCGCGCCGCCCTGGCCCGCCACTTCCAGGCGGTGCGCGAATGCAGCCTGGCGCTGGCCGCGCCGCTCTCGCCCGAGGACTGCCAGGCCCAGTCCATGCCCGACGCCAGCCCGGTCAAGTGGCACCTGGCGCACGTCACCTGGTTCTTCGAAACCCTGGTGCTGGAGCGCTTCGAGCCCGATTTCCAGCCCTTCCACCCGGCGTTCCGGGTGCTCTACAACAGCTACTACAACGGCGTGGGCGAGCAGTTCGCGCGGCACCAGCGCGGCCTCGTCACCCGCCCCGACCTGGCCGGCGTGCGCGAATGGCGCGCGCAGGTGGAAGAGCGCGTCGCCCGCCTCATTGCCGGGACCGACAGCCCCGAGGCCCTGCGCCTGATCGAGCTCGGCCTGCACCACGAGCAGCAGCACCAGGAACTGCTGCTCACCGACCTCAAGCACCTGCTGTCCATCAATCCCTTGCAGCCTGCCTACCGGCCGGCCTGGCCGCTGGCCCGCGTATCGGCGGTGCCCGCGCGCTGGGTCGAGCGCGAGGAAGGCCTGGTCGAGATCGGCCACGCGGGCAACGGCTTCGCCTTCGACAACGAAACCCCGCGCCACCGCCAGTGGCTGGCACCGCACGCGCTCATGAACCGCCCCGTGACCCACGGCGAGTGGCTGGACTTCGTGCAGGACGGCGGCTACACCGACCCGCGCTGGTGGCTCTCGGCCGGCTGGGACTGGGTGCGCAGCCAGCGCATCGAAGCCCCGCTGTACTGGACGCTGCCGAGCGACGCCGGCGAACCAGTGCGCGTGTTCACCCTGCACGGCGCGGTGCCGCTGGACCCGCACACGCCGGTCACGCACATCAGCTATTTCGAGGCCGACGCCTTCGCGCGCTGGGCGGGCGCCACGCGCGCCGAATGGGCCGGCGCGCGCCTGCCGCTGGAAGGCGAATGGGAGGCCAGCGCCGCGCCCTTGCCGCCGCACGGCAACTTCCAGGAATCGGGCGCGCTGCATCCCATGCCCGCCCGTGCCGATGCGCAGGGCCTGCTGCAGATGCACGGCGACGTGTGGGAATGGACCGCCAGCAGCTACGGCGCCTACCCCGGCTTCGCGCCGGCCGAGGGCGCGGTGGGCGAATACAACGGCAAGTTCATGGTGAACCAGTACGTGCTGCGCGGCGGCTCGTGCGCCACGCCGGCCTCGCACATCCGCGCCAGCTACCGCAACTTCTTTCCCGCCGAGGCGCGCTGGCAGTTCACGGGCCTGCGCTTGGCACGGAGTCTGGGGGGCACCCCCCTGCGCCGCTGACGCGGCTTCCCCCCTCTCTTGCGCGCCGCTTTGCGGCGCTGGGAGGGGGGACGGCATCTCGGGCCGGCGGAGCCGGACCCTTGATGCCCCTGGCTT
>CAZFOT010000011.1:0-39417 GCA_964520365.1 uncultured Hydrogenophaga sp. | reverse complement strand
CATCAAGGCCGTTTCCTTCGTCGGCTCCACCCGCGTGGGCACGCACGTGTACCACCGCGCCTCGCAAAGTGGCAAGCGCGTGCAGTGCATGATGGGCGCGAAGAACCACGCCATCATCCTGCCCGACGCGCACAAGGAGCAGACGCTCAACAACCTCGTGGGCGCCTCGTTCGGCGCGGCCGGCCAGCGTTGTATGGCGGTGTCGGTCGCGGTGCTGGTGGGCGAGGCCCGGAACTGGATGCCCGAGCTGGTGCAGCGCGCCAGGGGGCTCTCCGTGGGCAATGGCGCGGCCGCCGGCACCGACGTCGGGCCGGTGATCTCGTGCGCTGCGAAGGACCGCGTGGAGCGCCTGATCGCCCAGGGCGAGGCCGAGGGCGCGACGCTCGAGCTCGACGGCCGCCTGCCGGCGCTGCCCGGCGCGCTCAAGGAAGGCAACTTCATCGGCCCCACCATCTTCTCGGGCGTCAAGCCCGGCATGGCGATCTACGAGCAGGAGATCTTCGGCCCGGTGCTGTGCATCGCCGGCGCGGAGAGCCTGGACGAGGCGATCGCCCTGATCAACGCCAACCCGAACGGCAACGGCACCGCGATCTTCACGCAGTCGGGTGCGGCGGCGCGCAGGTTCCAGGAAGAGATCGACGTCGGACAGGTCGGCATCAACGTGCCGATCCCCGTGCCGGTGCCACTGTTCTCCTTCACCGGCTCGCGCGCCTCCAAGCTCGGCGACCTCGGCCCGTACGGCAAGCAGGTGGTGCTGTTCTACACGCAGACCAAGACCATCACCGAGCGCTGGTTCGACGACGGCAGCGTGGGCAGCGGCGTCAACACCACCATCAGTCTGAAGTGAAAGCACCCCCCGCGTCGCCTTCGGCGCCACCCCCCTCAAGGGAGGCAACACCTGCGGCCCGGCAAAGCCGGTTCCGCGGTGTTTCTGGGTTGGCGTTGCTTCATGCGTTGCGGAGTCATCGATATGAATTTTGAACTGTCCGAAGACCAGCGGGCCTTCCAGCAGACCGCGCGCGACTTCGCCGCCGGCGAGTTCGCACCCCATGCGGCGCGCTGGGATGCCGAGAGCATCTTCCCGCGCGAGGCTTTGTCGGCAGCGGGCGCCTTGGGCTTCTGCGGCCTGTATGCCGACGAGGCCTACGGCGGCCTCGGCCTCTCCCGGCTGGACGCCACGCTGGTGTTCGAGGAACTGGCCGCCGCCTGCCCCTCGACGACCGCCTTCCTCACCATCCACAACATGGCGACCTGGATGGTCACGCGCTTCGCGCGCCCCAACGTGGCCACGCGCTGGGGGCCGCTGCTGGCCAGCGGCGACGGCCTGGCCTCCTACTGCCTCACCGAGCCGGGCGCGGGTTCCGACGCGGCCGCGCTGCGCACCACGGCGCGGCGCGTGGGCGACGAATACATCCTCTCGGGCAGCAAGGCCTTCATCTCGGGCGCGGGCGCCACCGACGCGCTGGTGGTGATGGCGCGCACCGGTGGCGCCGGTGCGGCGGGCATCTCGGCGCTGCTGGTGGGCGCGGACAGCGCCGGCATCCGTTACGGCCGCAACGAGGAAAAGATGGGCTGGCACAGCCAGCCCACGCGCAGCGTGACGTTCGACGAGGTGCGCGTGCCCGCGAGCCACCTGCTCGGCGAAGAGGGCGACGGCTTCAGGATCGCGATGCGCGGGCTCGACGGCGGGCGCATCAACATCGCCACCTGCTCGGTCGGCGCGGCACAGGGCGCATTGAACGCCGCCGCGCGCTACCTGCACGAGCGCAGCCAGTTCGGCCGCAAGCTCGGCGAGTTCCAGGCGCTGCAGTTCAAGCTCGCCGACATGGCCACCGAGCTGGTGGCCGCGCGCCAGATGGTGCGCCTGGCCGCCAGCAAGCTCGACGCCGGCCAGCCCGATGCGAACGTGTACTGCGCGATGGCCAAGCGCCTGGCCACCGACACCGGCTTCCAGGTCTGCAACGAGGCGCTGCAGATCCACGGCGGCTACGGCTACATCCGCGAATACCCGCTGGAGCGGCTGCTGCGCGACGCGCGCGTGCACCAGATCCTCGAAGGCACCAACGAAATCATGCGCGTGATCGTCGCCCGCCGCATGCTGCAGGACCAGGCGACAGAGACCATCCGATGACTTCCACTGCCTACACCGGCCTGCGGCTGGAAAAGCGCGGCCACACCGCGCTCGTGACACTCGCCAACCCGCCCGCGCACACCTGGACGATTCAGAGCCTCGCGGCGCTGACCGCGCTGGTGCGTGACCTCGACGCCGACCGCGACGTCTACAGCCTGGTGGTCACCGGCGACGGCGAGAAGTTCTTCAGCGCCGGCGCCGACCTCAAGCTGTTCGCCGACGGCGACCCGGCCGTGGCGCGCGAGATGGCGCGCCGCTTCGGCGAAGCCTTCGAGGCACTGGCGGCGTTCCGCGGCCTGAGCATCGCGGCCCTCAACGGCTACGCCATGGGCGGCGGGCTCGAATGCGCGCTGGCCTGCGACCTGCGCATCGCCGAGGAACACGCCCAGCTCGCGCTGCCCGAGGCGAGCGTGGGCCTGCTGCCCTGCGCGGGCGGCACGCAATGGCTGTCGTGGCTGGTCGGCGAGGGCTGGGCCAAGCGCATGGTGCTGTGCGGCGAGCGTGTGGACGCGGCCACCGCGCTGCGCATCGGTCTGGTGGAGGAGGTGGTGCCGCGCGGACAGGCATTGGCCCAGGCACTCGCTCTCGCCGCGCGCGTGGACAAGCAGAGCCCGACCAGCGTGGCGGCATGCAAGCGGCTGATCCACGGCGCGCGCCACCGGTCGCCCATGGCCACGCTGGTGGCCGAGCGCGAGGCGTTTGTCGATCTGTTTTCCACGCAGGACCAGCGCGAGGGCGTCAACGCCTTCCTGGCCAAGCGCGCGCCCGTGTGGCGCAACGCGTGAGGAGGCGCCGATGAACCACGTCGTCCTGCTCGATGAATACCCCGCCGCTTGCGGCCGCCGCTTCGGCATCGCCACGCTGAACGCGCCGGCCTCGCTCAATGCCCTGTCGCTGGCCATGGTGCAGCGGCTCACGCCGGCGCTGCGCCAGTGGGCCACCGACCCCGGCATCGCCGGCGTGGTGCTGCAGGCCACGGGCGAGAAGGCGTTCTGCGCCGGCGGCGACCTGCGCGAGCTCTACCAGTCGATGCGCGAATGCGGCGCCGGCCCCAACCCCTACGCGCACGGCTTCTTTGCGCAGGAGTACGCGCTGGATCACCTGATCCACAGCTACCCCAAGCCGGTGCTGTGCTGGGGCCAGGGCATCGTGATGGGCGGCGGCATCGGCCTGATGGCGGGCGCGTCGCACCGCGTCGTCACGCCCGCGAGCCGGCTCGCGATGCCCGAAGTGGGCATCGGCCTCTACCCGGACGTGGGCGGCAGCTGGTTCCTGCGCCGCATGCCCGGGCGCGTGGGCCTGTTCCTCGCGCTGACCGGGGCGCCGCTGAACGCGGCCGACGCGCTGTTCTGCGGCTTGGCCGATTTCCACCTCCCGGCGGACAGCCGCGACCCCGTGCTGGAGGCCATCGCCGCGGCGCGCTGGAGCGACGATGCCGCCGAGAACCGCGCCGCGCTCTCGCGGCTGCTGGCCGGCCAGGTGGCCGGCGAGCCTGCGCCCTCCAGGGTGAGAACGCATTTCGACACCATCAACACCCTGATGGCCGGCGAGGATCTGCACGACATCGCCCAGCGCCTGCGCCACCTGCAGAGCGACGACCCGTGGCTGATGTCGGCCGCCGCCGGGTTCGCCAAGGGTTCGCCCACCTCGGCGGCGCTGGCCTTCGCGCTGTGGCAGCGCGTGCCGCGCCTTTCGCTCGCCGAGGTGTTCCGCCTGGAGTACCGCGCCTCGCTGGGCTGCTGCGCGCACGGCGATTTCGCCGAGGGCATCCGCGCCCTGCTGATCGACAAGGACCGCCATCCGCGCTGGAACCCCGCATCGCTCGAGCACGTGTCGCCCGAGCTGATCGAGGAACACTTCGCACCCCGTTTCGCGGCGCCGCACCCGCTGGCCGCCCTGAACTGAACAAGGAGACACCCATGAAGATCGCATTCATCGGCCTGGGCCACATGGGCGGCCCGATGGCCCACAACCTGCGCAAGGCCGGCCACGAGCTCGCCGCCTTCGACCTTTCGGCCGACGCCTGCCGCCACTGGGGCGGCCAGGGCCTGCCCATCGCGGCCTCGGCGGAAGAGGCGGTGCGCGGCGCCGAGGCGGTCATCAGCATGCTGCCCGCGAGCCAGCACGTGGAGGCGCTCTACCTCGGAAACGGCGGGCCCGGCCTGCTCGCGCGGATCGCGCCCGGCACGCTCGTGATCGACAGCAGCACCATCGCCGCCGCCAGCTCGCGCAAGGTCGCGGCCGCCGCCGCGCAGACCGGGATCGCCTGCATCGACGCGCCGGTCTCCGGCGGCACCGGTGGCGCCATCGCGGGCACGCTGACCTTCATGGTCGGCGCCGCCGCCGAGGACCTTGAACGCGCCCGCCCATTGCTGGAGAAGATGGGCCAGAACATCTTCCACGCTGGCGAGGCCGGCGCGGGGCAGACCGCCAAGATCTGCAACAACATGCTGCTCGGCATCCTCATGGTGGGCACCAGCGAGGCGCTCGCGCTGGGCGTGGCCAACGGGCTGGACGCCAAGGTGCTGTCCGAGATCATGCGCCGCAGCTCGGGCGGCAACTGGGCGCTGGAGAAGTACAACCCCATGCCCGGCGTGATGGAGGGCGTGCCGGCGTCGAAAGGCTACGCCGGCGGCTTCGGCACCGACCTCATGCTCAAGGACCTCGGCCTCGCGCAGGAGAGTGCCACCGCCGTGCGCGCGGCCACGCCGCTGGGCGGCCTGGCGCGCAGCCTGTACGCGGCGCACAGCCTCGCGGGGCATGGAGGGCTCGATTTCTCGAGCGTGATCCACCTGTTCGGCCGTTAGGGTGCGTGATCGGCTGGTGTAAGGTGTCGCGCCATGAGCACGGTGCCCATCCCATGACCGACACCACCGAACAGGCCAAGGCCCTTTTCTTTGAAGGCAATGCCCACTTCGAGGCCAACCGGCTCGACGATGCGCTGGCCAGCTTCCAGGCCGCGCTGGCGCTGGCGCCGGGGCGGCCTTCGGTTCTGGCCAACCTTGGCGCCACGCAGCTGCGCCTGGGCCAATGGGCCGCCGCCGCCGATGCGTTCGCGCAGGCCGCGCAGGCCGATCCCTCGCACGTGGACGCCTGGCTGGCCCTGGCGCACTGCCGGCTTCGCCTGGAGCGGCCGGCCCAGGCCCTGCAGGCGCTCGACCAGGCGCTGGCCATCGACCCCACGCTGGCCGAAGCCTGGAGCCAGCGCGGCAGCCTGCTGCGCGACACAGGGCAATACGCCGAGGCCGCGCGCTGCTTCGAGCAGGCGCTGGCCCACGGGGCAGATGAAACCCTGCACCGCTTCTACCTCGCCTCGGTGCAGGCCGGCCAGGCCGCGCCCGCACAGCCCCCGCGCGAATACGTGGAGGCGCTGTTCGACGACTACGCCGACGACTTCCAGACCCACCTGATCCAGCACCTGAAGTACCAGGCGCACGAGACCCTGCTCGCGCCGCTGCGCGTCGGTGGCCAGCGGTTTCCGCTGGTGCTCGACCTCGGCTGCGGCACCGGCCTGTGCGGCCAGCTCATCCGAGCGCATGCCGACGCGGTGGACGGCGTGGACCTGGCGCAGGCCATGGTGGAGCAGGCGCGCGCCAGCGGTGCCTACCGCCGCGTGGAGCAGGGCGACCTGCTCGGCTTCCTGCGCTCGCGGCCCGACCCGGCCGATCTCGTGATCGCGGCCGACGTGTTCATCTACGTGGGCGCGCTCGACGAGGTGTTCGCCGCCGTGCGCCAGCGCCTGCGGGCGCACGGCTGCTTCGCCTTCTCGGTCGAGCTCGCCAGCGGCGGCGAGGAACCGCAACTGAGGCCCAGCCTGCGCTACGCCCATTCGCCGGCCTATGTCGAACGCCTTGCGCAGGCGCACGGCTTTCGCGTGCGCCGGACCTGGCAGGCCCCGCTGCGCGAGGACCAGAAAAAGCCCGTGATGGGCTTGTACGTGCTGCTGGAGCCGGTGTCGATGTGAAACACCCCCCTGCGCCGCCGGGCGGCTGGCATGACGCGGTCTGGCCTTGCGCGTGCCGTTGCCAGGGCACTGTCAAGGTCTTGAATGGCTCATCTCCCCTCTGGGGAGAGTGGCCCGACTGTGGCCTTTTTTCCATGGCCAACCTCTGCGCCAGCGCGGCTGCCCGTGTGGTATTTCACGGTCGGTCGCAATGGACCGTGCCCGCTGCCCGCGCCGGTGGCGACGGGAATGGAGCGTGGGTTACAGTCTGTCGCCAATGAGACATGCGTTGACGTGTCCACCGGTTTTTTGTTCCCAGGGAGTTCTGTCACATGCCGTCCACCGACGCTGCGGCCCACGCACACGCCGCCGATGCCCGTTTTTCCGTGCGCCGTGCGAAGCGGCCTTCTCCTGTCCTTCTTGCCTGTGCCCTGGCCGCGACCATCGGCCTGAGCGGCTGCGGCACGCTCACCGGCATCCCCTCGCACGGCGGCGGCAAGCGCTTCGCCACCGAGCAGCGCCTGGTTTCGGCCAGCATCCGCGCATCGCTCAAGGACATCGATGTCTCCGCCCTGCGGGGCAAGCGCGCCGCGCTGGTGTTCGACCTGGTGGCGGACGAAGGCGGCGGCAACCTGGCCGGCGGCCGCTGGACGCCGGGCCTGCTGTTCAGCACCGGCAGCGTGCTCAGCCCGGTGACCACCACCCACAGCGCTTTCCAGGTGTTCAACCTCGCCGACACGGGCAGCAGCTTCAACAACACCTCCTCCAGCGGCGGCAGCAGTTCGGTGAGCACCACGCTGCAAAGCGGCAGCAACACCTCCACGGGCAGTCACACCCACGACAGCACCACAACCAACACCGGCACCAGTTCCGGGTCGAGCACCAGCACCACGGGCGGCACCACCACCAACAGCAGCTTCACCCAGGGCGACAGCGGTACCGGCACCACCACTGGCAGCGGCACCAACACCAGTTCGGGCACCAGCAGCGGCGAAGCCACCACCACCTCGTCGGGCAGCAACACCGCCAGCAACCGTGGCAGCGGGGGCTACCGCAGCCAGCGCGAAACCATCAGCCCCACCCCCAGCGAGACGGTGGCCATCACCGAAGGCAGCAAGCGCGAGCACACCGCCAGCCTGCAATACCGCGGCCTGGGCGACTACCACAACTTCAACGTGCCCAAGAGCGACGCCAGCCTGCTGATGGGACTGGTGCGCAACTACATGCTGTTCAACGGCGTGATCCCCACCACGCCCACCGACCCCACGGCCGAGGTGCTGGTCTACGTCACCGTGGACATCTTCGGCACCGTGCGCAGCCGCTTCGACACCCTGGTCTACAACAACGAAACCGTCAAGGCCGAGACCAGCTTCGAGGTCAGCGCCTTCGACCGCGAAGGCAACATGATCCTGCGCCCGCAGGTGGCCAACCGCGAAGCCAAGTACCAGGAACACTACCTGCTGTGGGCCGGCCCGCTGACCACCCAGGAAAAGGTCTACCAGGGCCAGGGCCTGCTGGTGGACTTCACCGACGTGGACGGCCAGAAAGCCACCTACAACACCGCGCCGGTCTCGCGCAACCACCTGCTGGGCAAGAACTGACCAGCCGCCCCACCCCGCGTCGCCTCGCATCCCTCGCACCGCACCCAGGAAAGGCCCCCCATGAACGCCGCCACCTCCCCATCCGACAACCGCCGCATGTTCCGCGCCTTCTCCCGCCTCGCGCTGTGCGGCGCCCTGTGCCTCGGCCTCGGCGGCACCGCGCTGGCGGCTCCGGCCAGCGCCGCTTCCGTGGAAAAACTCATCGGCATCAACGGCGCGCAGAAGGCGCTGGAGCAGGCCGTGGGCGGCATCGAGGTGCAGGTGCGCCAGCAGATCGTCACCAGCCTCATGCAGCAAAACGCAGGCGCGCCGCTCACGCCGGCGCAGCAGGCCGCGGTGAACAAGGTGGTGCCGGGCATTGGCACGGTGCTGCGCCAGGAAATGGGCTGGGCCAGGCTCAGGGCGCCCTACATCGAGCTCTACCAGGCCCAGCTCAGCCAGGCCGAGGTGGAGCGGCTCATTGAACTGTACGAAGACCCGGCCTACGTGGCCCTGATGCAGAAGATGCAGCTCGTCAACGGACAGTCGGCCCGGCTCATCCAGCAGCAGCTCCCCGGCATCCTGCAGCGCGTCCAGCCGGTGATCGAAAACGCCATGAAGGACGTGCTGAGCCGCTGAGCCGGCGCAGCACGCCCAACCAGCGTTCGCAAAAAAGAAGAGAAGAACAAGAAAGAAGCCACGGCCCAACAGGGAGGACACCCGCATGCGCCCATTCGCAGCCACCCCACCACCCCGGCGCCCGATGCTGTGGCAGCGCGCCCTGGCGTGCGTGCTCATGCTCACGCTGCAGGTGAGCAGCTTCGCGCAGGCGGTGGGACCGATGGGTCCGCTGCTGCGCGGCGTGGGGGGTGTGGCGGGCAGCGGCTACCGCGCCGACGGCACGCTGGTGCTGGGCGGGCAGGTGGTGCATGGCGGCGGCGCCGGCGTGCACCAGAACCTGCACGACATCCTCAACCCCACGCTGTGGAGCACGGCGGCCGTGGCGCTGAGCAACACCACCGAGCCCAGCTTCGTGCAAGGCACGCTGCAGGAGATGGAAGACGCCATCGCCGTCAGCCCCGAGGACGGCGGGCAGGCACTCTCGCGCCTGTACCTCACCCCGCACAACCCCTACAGCCTGGGCAGCCCGGAGGCCGATGCCGCCGAGATGCTGGCCAACCCCGAAGGCAACCTGGCGCGCTACCAGCAAAGCCTGGAGCAGGCCCTGCTGCTGCAGGACGGCTGGCGCGCCACCGTGCCCAGCGCCGAAGGCTCCGGCCAGGTCTACCTGGGCAAGACCCACGAGAGCAGCAGTGCCGGCATCTTCAACCGCGGCTTCGACAACTACCCCGACAAACCCGTGTTCCAGGCCGCGCAGGACCCGGCCGGCGGCGCCACCGCCTTCCTGGCACTGCAAGGCGCGCAGGCGCGGCGCCACCTGCAGCACCTGCAAAGCCACAACGCCGCGCTGCTGGGCGGCACCGTCTTCTTCAGCCAGCAAACGCTCAGGGCGCCCAGCGGCGCGCAGGCCAACAACCCCCAGGCCTGGGCCGAGTTCGACGCCGCGCTGGGCAGCGCCTACGCCCGCACCGACCAGGGCTGGGGCGCCACGACAGGCTTCACCCTGGGCTACCTCGACCCCAGCGCCAACGCCCACACCTTCGACATCCAACGCGACCCGCACTTCCGCAACCTGCACAGCCAGCAGCGCGAAGCCATGGTCTTCGGCAGCGAGGGGCAGGGCAACACCAACGCCCTGCTGGGCGCGGCGCTGCGCCAGGGGGCGGTGCAGCACCAGCTCGGGCAGCAAGCCGCTGCCCAGCTCGACCTGAGCCAGTTCAAGGACGACCAGGCCCTGTTCTTCCAGGGCTTCAACCTCTTCGGGGTGGGCAACCTCACCGACCGGGCCGAGCAGGAACTGCTCGAGCGCCTGTCCACCGGGCAGATCGCGCCCGGCCACCCCGACTACGAGCGTGCCCGCGCGCTGGCCGAAGAACGGTTTCGCCTGGGCTATGCCCAGTTGGTGGAGTACGAGCGGCCCCAGGTCTTCAACGAGTTTGGCGCGCGCTGGCAGGCACAGAGCCAGAACCTCACCGGTGTGAGCGACGCCGAGTTGTTCGAGCAAGGCTTCAACCTGTACGACGGCAGGGCCGATGCGAGGCAGGAGCAACTGCTCAGAGACCTGCAAAGCGGGCAGCTCAAGGCCGGCATGGCCGGGTACGAAGAAGCGCGGGCGCTGGCCGAGGCGCGCTACCGGGTGGCGCTGGAGCAGGCGCTGACGCCGCCCAAGAACGATCCGTGGAAACAGGTCGTGGCCGTGGTCGTGGCTGCGGTGGTGGTGTACTTCACGGCTGGGGCGGCCAGTGGCTGGGCGGCCAGCGCCATTCCCGGCGCCACCACCACGGTGACGGCCACCTCTGTGGTGGGTGGGGTAACAGTCACCACCACGAGCACGGTGATCGCCACTTCCACGGTGGCTGGCGCTGCAGCCACGGCCATCGGCTCGGCCGTGGCCGCCTACGCTGGCGCGGTGGTCAGCGCGGGCATCCAGACCGGCAGCCTGAGCCAGGCGCTCAAGGCGGGCGAGAACACGCTCAAGGGCGGCGTGGCCGGCATCCTGGTCAACATGGCGCTGACCAGCGTGGGGCTGGACGCGGGCGCCATCAGCGCAGGTCTTGACGTCTCGCAGCAGACAGGCCAGTCCATCTACAACGGCCTGGCCAGCGCGCTGACCAACACGCTGGCCACTGGCGGCGATCTGGGGCAGAACCTGCTCACCGGTGCCATCAACACCGGCGTGGAGGTGGTGGGCCAGCAGGCGGCGGGCTGGATCGGTGCAAACACGGATCTGGGCAGCTTCGAGAAGTACGCCGCGCACGCCCTGCTCGGTTGTGGCGCGGGCATGGCCAGGAGCGGCAGCGGGGATGGTTGTGCGCCAGCGGCGGCCGGAGCGGTGGTAGGACACCTCTCGGCGGACAGCGTGAAGGTGGCGTTGAGCAATGACCAGGACCCCGGATTGCTCGCCAGCATCTTCAGCGCCGTGCCCGGCAAGACGCTCAACGACAACGTCGCCTTCATCAGCGGGCTCATTGGTGGCGGTGCTGCGGCGCTGGTGGGCGACAACAGCCAGATACAGGGTAACTTCGCGCTGGGGCAGGGAGCGGCCGAGAACGCAGCCAAGAACAACTACCTGAAGTTTGACGAGCGCAAGATGCTGGAGCAGTCCGAGCGGGATTGCTATACCGGGGGCAACAGCGCAGCTTGCGCCACCGTCACTGCGCTGAGGCAAAAGGACGAGCTGAGCGACAAGTTGCTGGCTCACGCGGCGGCTACCTGTAAAGGCGCGGATTGCGCGGAAGTCGCGAACTTCACGCGCCAGGAAATGGCGGCCCTGGGCTGCCCCTCGCCAACGGCGTGCCCGGACCAGAAGACGCTCAGCGCCTACTGGGTGGCTGCGCAGAGCAAGGCGCAAGGGCTGGAAGCGAGCACGCCTGAATTGTGGTTGCTCGATGGCAAGGCGGTGCTGGACCTGGGGAAGCTCGGCATCCGGGCGCTTGCCACTTCGGGAACCGGCAGTCTTGAGGCATTGGGGGCGCTGTCCAGGACTTCGGCCGATGATCTGATTCGGGGGAGTGATGCAAAGGGAGTTCTAAATTCACATCTAACGAGAGACGAGCTAATTTCTAGCTTGCCTGCGGGTACCAAGATTTCTCCTGAAAACGTTGTTGATATTCGTAGATTGCCAAATGGCCGAACCGTCTGGCTCGAAACGGGCAATGATTCAGCCGGATTGCGGCACATTTATAAGCAACACGAAATCGATTTCATCAATAAGGGAATCTTACATAACGAAATCCCAACTGTCGTAATGAATGCGCTTGAATACGGAAGAATTATTGGAACTAATGGATCAGCCAATGTTTATCGCATCATGCACAATGGAGTTGAGCAAAATGTCGCAGTTGGAGTTGGCTCAAACGGCTTCGTGGTCCGGGCAAATCCTGTCAGCTCTTGGAGACCATTGCCATGATCAAGTTACGACTCGCCAGTGAATATTTGGCTGGGCCGATATTCTGTCCTGAGTTGGATAAAATGGGACACATTGATGTTGATGATTTACCTATTTCACAAGAACTGAAGGTCAAAATTAGTACATGGGACAAAGAGTATCAGGCGACGTTCAACAGCGACTATCCGCCCGATTCTGGGTTTAGCTCATCTGAGGCAGAACTTCGGCATGTAGCTGAGGGGCAGCAGTTAGCCAAAAAGCTACAACATGAACTAGGGAGCAGTTATACGGTTGAGTACTGCCCGTAGTTGGTGAGAGGGAAGCTTGGCATCCGGGCGCTTGCCACTTCGGGAACCGGCAGTCATGAGGCATTGGGGGCGCTGTCTAGGACTTCGGCAGATGATCTGATCACTGCTGGAGAGATCATATTAAAATCATTGTCCGACCTGGCACGAATAAAATTATCACAACCTATTCCTTTCAGTAAATTGGAGATTTTAAATGTTGTGTCCTAGATGTGAACAAGGCAATATAGCCAAAGCACAGATAAAAAGTAATGGCAAGAATATATATGCCAAGAATGCGAGGCTACCTGGTTTCTCTTAAAGGATATTGGTGTTTCACCATTTGTAGATTTCGGTACATACATGGAGGGAATTGGACTATCTCCGTTGTGGGTGGAGCTAATAATTCAGGAAACATAGCGACTAGAATCGGTTTTATTTTGAAGCTGATTTAATGGGATGAATAGGCCTAATTAAGTACAACTCCAGCATCTGTAGTAGCTCAATTCACGCGAGTCAAAACCATTTTTTCAACCAAGGGAGTGCCCATGAAACCCACGTCCGTTCGTCTTTCTTTCCTCGCCGCCGCAGTGTTGGCAGCCAGCCTTGCGACAGGCTGCGCCTCGGTCAACATGGCCGACGCCACACAAGACGCTGAGCGCAAGACCTTCACCGCGCCTGCGGACAAAGCCGGCATCTACATCTACCGCAACGAAACCATGGGTGCGGCCGTCAAGATGCCGGTGACGGTCGATGGCCAGGTCATCGGCCAGACGGCGGCCAAGACCTACCTGTACAAGGAGGTGGCGCCGGGCAAGCACGAGGTGGTGTCGCTGACCGAGGGCAAGGAGAACAAGGTGGAGGTCGATGCCAAGCCCGGCACGCTGATCTACATCTGGCAGGAAGTGAAGATGGGCATGTGGGCCGCAGCGTCCAAGCTGCACTTGGTCTCAGCCGAGCAAGGCCAGAAGGGCGTCAAGGAAACCCAGTTGGCGGTGACGCAGTAAAGGGCGGAAGCGATGCGATTCATTGCCAACGCATGCGCCATGCTGATCCAGATGTGAATTGCATCGCCCATTCCACACTCGGGGGATGAGTCGCGTATTTGCGACGCATTTGGAATTTTAGAAATGGAAAAATCAACTATTCACACACCCTATGCGAAGAGCACCATTGGTGCCCTCTTGGCGATTCCGTTTCTTGCAGGTTGCGCCCAAACCATCATTGATGCCCCGATCACGGAAGAGATGCGCGTTCATGGAAAGGCGCTGTCTGAAGCGCCCATTCCGGAAAACAAGGCCTTGATGGAACTCACGACCAATGTCGCCATTCCGGTCGAGCTTCGTCAACATCAAGATGGCACCGCTTGCAGCATGGGCGACAAAAACTGGGTTGGGCGAGCCTCCGCAGCCAAAGCCTACGATCCCGAGAAGCCGATTAACGAAGAAGACCTCACTGGCAATTTCCGCTGGCTCCAGGGAACAGGAACGGGGAAATTTAAACCCCATTTGATTGCACCGGAGCGGTCATTCTTCTACGTTGATGCCGGGGTGGAGTCGGTATTCCGCTCACTGGCCCTTTTGGGCGTAGGCCGTGGCAACTACTCCAGAACGCTCTCTTGCGGACCGCTTTTTTTTGGTTTCACTCCAAAGGCTGGAAGCCGGTACCGCTACACCTTCGTCGGAGAGGGAAAGTTCTGCCGCAGCCTGTTGCAGGAGATCGGCGGCGCCGATGACCAGTCACAGGCCAGCTACACGACTTGGAAATGCAACAGAGACAAGCAAGAAGCGCCACCGAAAGTCCACGCGTTGGAAGTCTTGCCCCAATAGCGTTCGCCACGGTCGGTGCATGCCAATAAGGTAAGGCTGGCGGCCAGGCACGGGCTTCAGTTTGGGCGGCAACCGCCGAAATGTCCAAAATGAGTTTGTTTTTTCAAGGAGGAAGAAGTAGTGAAGCAGATCATCGACAAAATCACCCAGCGGTCCGCAGCAGCGCTGGCCGCAGCGGCTGTGCTGGGCTTGAGCGGATGCGCAACGCCGACACTGACGCCGCAGGCGCGCAGCCATTACGATGCCAGTCACCAGAAAATCAGCCAGAACGGGGTAGCGGTGCTGGTGGATTCATGCATGTACCGACTGGAAGTGGGCACCAGCCACATCTATCCCCGGCTCAGTCAAGAGCATGCCCGCAAGGTCCAGCAGGCATTGGCTCAGGCGCTGGAGGGCAAGGGCGTGCCAGTCAAGCAGGGCCACGCGCCCTTCGCTTGCTCGGGCATGGAGGAGGACTACCTGCTTTCGCTCAAGCAGGCGGACCAGCCTGGCGGTGAACTCAAACCTATCGCCAGCCACCCGGTCAGGGCCCACGGCCTAACCTGGGGAGTCAGCGAAGAGGCGCAGGTGCTGGCTTTGTTCAGGCACGTGCGAGAAATGCCTGTCACGGTGGACCGCGCGCCCGATGCGGCGATCGGGCCGTTGCCTATGGAAATGACGCAAGAGCAAGCCCAGGCGCTGATCGAGCTGCTGGGGGCCTCTTACGTGTGGGTGGTCGATCTTCAAACGCAAGATGTTTCGATCGGTCGCACCATTAGCTCGGTGGCCTTGACGGCAGGTTTGACCGGGGGTATTTCCAGGGGCACCTATACACGCTGGGTTACCCATGAGGATGCGCTGGGCGAGACGGTAGGCCTGGTGGATTTGGAGAAGCGCGAGCTGCTCTGGAAAAGGCAAGTGAGCTACGCTCAACGCGGTATCGTGGACTTTGAGAGACCTCTGCCTACCGACGAGCAAATGCAGCATTGGGCTGTCACGGTGGGGTTGGTGCCGTTCTACGAGTCTGTTGATGCGATCGCTGCAAAGCAGGTGGCGCAAGACGCAGTGGCTACGGAATCGGCAAAAAAACCTTGATCCGTCGCCGGACCAGCCAGCACTGACTGAGCCTCTTGCGCAAGCCAAACAAAAGCGTGCGATGCTGACGAAAAGCCTTTGATACACCACTGTAACGGGCTGCTGCAAGAAATCGGCGTCGCCAGTGCACAGCCGCTGTCCAACTACATGACCTGGACGTGCAACAAAGACAAGCGCGAAGCACCAGCCAAGGTCAACGCGTTGGAAATCCTGCCCGAATAGTGTTCACCCCGCCCATGCCTTGGCCGCTGCCGCAAAAGGCTGATTCCAGGACGTGCAGCGTGCCGTCAGCCTTCCACCAGCGCCCGGTAGGCCTGCCGGGTCTGCGGCGACACCGCCGCCAGCACCTGGGCATAGGCCGTCTTGTGCAGCGCCAGCAGGCGGGCCGACGCCACCGAGCGCGAGCGGCAGAACCAGTGGCAGCTGTGCTGGAACAGCAGCAGCTCGGCCGTGAGCCGGAACGCCCGGTCGCGCCGGCCGAGCCCGTCACTGTTGCGCAGCGCAGCCTCGAACCCCTTGGCATGCACGGCCATCAGCGTGCGCAGGTCGAAAGTGGTGGCCGGAAACAGGCGCATCGCAAAGGGCACCGCCACCGGCCAGCGGCTCACCCGGGTGCGCTCGCTCCACACCTCGTGCAGGTCCCGGGCGAACTGGTCCAACTGCGTCTTCACCGCTTGTTCGGTGCTTTCGAGCGTGCGCCAGATGGGCTCGGCGCGATCGGGGTCCGCCTGGCCCAGGGCGCGCAGGTAGCCGTCGATGAGCTGCTCCATCAGCTTCTCCAGCTGGAAGCGCTTCAGATGGCTGCCCAGCAGGGCGATGCGCTGGCGCTGCTCCGCGGTCCTGGCGGCATAGAGGCCCAGGGCCAGAAAGAAAAGGCCGAAATAGATGTCCATCGCGGTATTGTCGGCGCACTTCATGGCGCGCCGTCCGGGTCGCCTTTGTCATGCACCCTGTGTAGCATGTGATCCTTCGACAACCCAGCCGCCGCATTCCGGAGATTTCGCCATGTCCTATATGCTTCTCATCGTCGAGCCCACCGAGCAGCGCGCCGGCCGCACCGAGGCCGAAGGGCGGGAGGCCTATGCCCGCATGCAGCGCTTCGGGGCGGAACTGCAGGCGCAGGGCAAGCTCAAGGCGGTGGAGTCCCTGGCGTCGCAGCGCCATGCGGTGCGGGTCAGCTCGCGCGGGGGCAAGGCGCAACGGCTGGACGGCCCGTTTGCCGAAGCCAAGGAAATGGTGGGCGGCTTCTTCCTGCTCGACGGCGTGACCCGCGACGAGGCCCTGGCCATTGCCGAGCGCTGCCCGGCCGCCGAATGGGCCACGGTGGAAGTGAGGGCGCTGGCGCCTTGTTTCGACGACAGCCGGGGATGACGGTGCAGGCCGGCCTGCACGCCTCCGCTCTTGCGCGGTGGGCCCGCCATCTGGCGCCGCGTGCCCTGTGGACGATTGCGCTGATCGCCACGGTCATGACGGTGGCTCAGATGGTCTGGCTCGACGGCGTGCGGGTGACGGAGGCCGGCGTGACGGCTTCGATGGTGCTGGCCGCCGTGGTCTATCCCCAGACCCTCGCATGGGCGTTCCTGGCCAGCCGGGTCCCGGCGGGCTGGCCCGAGTGGCTGCGCTATGCGGCCGTGCTCGGATTGGGCGCCGCGCTCATGGTGCTGATGTTCTTCGCGCCCATCCTGTCGTTCTTCGCGATCGCGGGCTGGTGTGGGTACACGCCGCTGTGTTCGGACCACCTCGCCCAGGTCGCCAACGAACTGCAGGGCGGCGGCGGCTTCGCGGACGTGCTGGTGCTGCCCTGGATCGCCCTGCTGCTCGTGGTGGGCGCGTATGGCGTGGGCCTGCGCCGAGCCCGCCCACATCCGTAGGAAGCAGGAATTTCTGGCGCGGCATGTCGAAAAGCCGGCGCCTGGTTCGTCGTACCTCCATCAAGCGGCATTTGCCAACCCCGAAGGAGACCTCCATGACGCAACACAAGACACAGCATTTTGAAGTGACGATCCGCGCCCCCCGCGCCAGGGTGTGGACCACCATGCTCCAGTCGCCCACTTACGAGCAGTGGACCGCCGCCTTCTGCGAAGGCTCGCGCTTCGAGGGCTCGTGGGAGGCCGGGCAGGCCATCCGCTTTCTCGGCCCCGACGGCAGCGGCATGGTGGCCGAGATCGCCGAGCACCGCCCGGCGGAATTCGTGTCCATCCGCCACCTCGGCTTCATCGCCAATGGCGTGGAAGACACCCGGAGCGAGGCCGTCCTGGCCTGGGCACCCTGTCACGAGAACTACACCTTCGTCGACGAAGACGGCGGCACGCGCGTGATCGTGGACAGCGACGTGTTCGGCGACCACGAGGCCTTCATGGCCGAAACCTGGCCGCGCGCGCTGGAGCGGCTCAAGGCCCTCTGCGAGGCGGCAACCACCTGAACCCCCATCGGAGCCCCCCATGCGATTCATGATCATCGTCAAGTCCTGCCCCGAATTCGAGGCCGAGACCCAACCCGATCCGGACCCGGAAGTGATGGCCGCCATGGCCACCTACCACGAGGAACTGGCTCAGGCCGGCGTGCTGCTCGACGGCAGCGGCCTGCGGCCCAGCCGCCAGGGCTGGCGCATCCACTATGGCGCCCAGGGCCGCCGGGTGGTGGACGGGCCTTTCGCCGAGGCCAAGGAACTCATCGCCGGCTACACCCTGATCCAGGTGCGCAGCCGCGAAGAGGCGCTGGAATGGAGCCGGCGCTTTCCCAACCCCGTGCGCGAAGGCGCCGAGGCCATCGTCGAGGTGCGCCAGCTCTACGAGATGGACGACTTCACGCCCAGCGAGGCGCTCGACAAGTTGAAAGCGCTGGACGCCATGAATGAAAGGATGCCGTGATGTTCCGCCAGATCTTCGTCAACCTGCCCATCAAGGACATGGCCCGTTCGCAGGCCTTCTTCAAGGCCCTGGGCCTCACATTCAACCAGCGGTTCACCAACGAGCAGGGCGCCTGCCTCGAAATCGGTGAAAACATTTACGCCATGCTGCTGGTCGAGCCTTTTTTCCAGGGCTTCACCAAGCTGCCCATCTCGGACGCGAGGAAGGCCACCGAGGTGCTGATCGCGCTTTCGGCCGACAGCCGCGCCGAGGTGGACGATGTGGTGCGCAAGGCCGTGGCCGCCGGCGCCACCACGCCCAATGCGCCGATGGACCACGGCTTCATGTACCAGCATGGTTTCGCCGACCTGGACGGGCACCAGTGGGAGGTGTTCTGGATGGACGAGGCGGCCGCGCCCGAACAGATGTAATCTGCGGGCGTGCACAGCGCTGTCCACGACACCATCGCCACCGTCTGGCGCCTCGAGTCGGCGCGCATCACCGCGTGCGTGGCGCGCGTGGTGCGCGACATCGGCGTGGCCGAGGAGCTCGCGCAGGACGCGCTGGTGGCCGCGCTCGAACACTGGCCGAAGCAGGGCGTGCCCGACAACCCCGCCGCCTGGCTCATGACCACCGCCAAGCGCCGCGCGCTCGACCACCTGCGCCACCGCCAGATGGCCGATGCGCGGCACGCGGACATCGCCGCCGACCGGGAGGCGCTGGGCGCGTCGCACGTGCCCGACTTCGTGGACGCGCTCGACCAGGCGCGCCAGGACGACATCGGCGACGACCTGCTGCGCCTGATCTTCACCGCCTGCCATCCGGTGCTCTCGGCCGACGCGCGCGTGGCGCTCACGCTCAAGCTGCTGGGCGGCCTCACCACGCACGAGATCGCGCGCGCCTGCCTCGTGCCCGAGGCCACCATCGCGCAGCGCATCGTGCGCGCCAAGCGAGCGCTGAGCGAAGCCGGCGTGCCCTTCGAGGTGCCGCGCGGCGAGGCCTTGGGCGAGCGCCTGGCCTCGGTGCTGGAGGTGGTCTACCTCGTCTTCAACGAGGGTTACACCGCCACCGCGGGCGCTGACTGGATGCGCCCCGCGCTGTGCGACGAAGCGCTGCGGCTGGGCCGCATGCTGGCCGAACTGGCGCCGCACCAGGCCGAGGTGCACGGCCTGGTGGCGTTGATGGAGATCCAGGCCTCGCGCACCGCCGCCCGCACCGACGCGCAGGGGCGCCCGGTGCTGCTGGGCGACCAGGACCGTGGCCGCTGGGACCACCTGCTGATCCGCCGCGGCCTGGCCGCGCTGGAGCGCGCCGACCTGCTCACCACCGCGCCCGGCCCCTACCACCTGCAGGCAGCCATCGCGGCCTGCCACGCGCGCGCCGTGCGCGTGGCCGACACCGACTGGGCCCGCATCGCCGCGCTGTATGACGAACTCGCGCGCGTGGCGCCTTCGCCGGTGGTCGAACTCAACCGCGCCGTGGCCGTGGCCATGCACGCCGGCCCGGCCGCCGGCCTGGTGCTGGTGGACGCGCTGATGAAACACGAGGCGCTGCGCCAGTACCACTGGCTGCCCAGCGTGCGCGGCGACCTGCTGGCCAGACTGGGGCGCCATGGGGAGGCGCGCGCCGAGTTCGAGCGCGCGGCCGATCTCGCCGGCAACGAGCGCGAGAAGGCGTTCCTGACGGAACGAGCCCACAGTCTGACCGGAAACGACGGCATGCCCCACGGGTGAAAGCCCTCATGGCGTGCGGCCCTGGCCGGATGGACACTGGTCCGCAACGCCGCCCACCGCCGCCATGGACCCCGACACGCCCGACTTCCACACCGAGCCATCGCGTGGTTCCCGCCATGCGCCGCTCGACCCCGGGGCCGACACCATCGTCATCGGCGCCGGCCCGGCCGGCCTGGCGGTGGCGGCCAGCCTGGTGCAGCGCGGGCACCGCCCGCTGGTGTTCGACCGCGCGCAGGACGTGGCCTCGTCCTGGCGCCACCACTACGACCGCCTGCACCTGCACACCGTCAAGACGCATTCGGCGCTGCCCGGCATGCCGTTCCCGGCCGACGCGCCGCGCTACGTGCCGCGCCAGGGCGTGGTGGACTACCTGGTCGCCTATGCGCGGCAGCACGGCATCCAGCCCGAGCTGGGCCAGCCCGTGAACGCCATCGAGCCCCGGTCGGGCCATGGCGCGCCGTGGGCGGTCGTGCTGGCGCAGGGGCGCCGGATCGCGGCCAACCACGTGGTGGTGGCCACCGGCGCCAACCGCCAGCCGCGCGCGCCCAGGCTGCCTGGCGAGGACGTGTTCCAGGGCCGCCTGCTGCACAGCCGCAGCTACCGCAACGCCGCGCCGTTCGCCGGCCAGCGCGTGCTGGTGGTCGGCATGGGCAACACCGGCGCCGAGATCGCGCTCGACCTGGCCGAGCACGGGGTGCGCGCCGCTCTGTCGGTGCGCTCGCCGGTCAACATCGTGCGGCGCGACGTGCTGGGCCGGCCGACGCAGCTCTCCAGCATCCTGCTGAGCAAGCTGCCCACGGCGTGGGGCGACGCGCTGGCCGCGCTGCTTCGCGACCTCACCGTGGGCGACCTGAGCCGCCATGGCCTGCGCACCCCCGAGCACTCGCCGCTGCGGCAGCTGCGCGAGGAAGGCAAGACGCCGGTGATCGACGTCGGCACCATTCGCCGCATCCAGTCCGGCGACATCCAGGTCCATCCCGGTATCCAGACCCTCACGCCCGGCGGCGTGCGCTTCACCGACGGCAGCGAGCACCCGTTCGACGCCGTGCTGCTGGCCACCGGCTACGACGCCGCGCTGCGCGAGCTCTTTCCCTCCACGCCCTTGCCGCTGGACGAGCGCGGCATGCCGGCGGACGTGAGCGGGCAGGGTGCGCTGGAAGGCGTGCACTTCGTGGGCTTCGACGTGCGCCAGCCCGGCGGCCTGCTGCGCACGATCGCCCAGCAGGCGGCCACGGTGGCGGAGCGCATCTCCACGCGGCAGGCGCGGGGACACACAGGCCGGCATGGCAACTGAGCCGCACTGCAAGCCCGTCCGGATCGCGAGACTGCCGCGATGCCCGGCACCGGCACCCCACGGGCCGCGTCGGTGGACCCGTTCAAAGCACGCTGAAGTCGATCACGATCGCGCCGGGTTCGCGCTGCCGGTAGGCCACGCCGATGCGCTCACCGTAGCGTTGCGCGATCTGCGACAGCAGCGGCAAGGGGTCGTGGTCGTTGGCGAATCGCATGGTCTCGCCCGGCTGCAGGCTGTCCAGCGCGCCAAAGATGGCGGCGTGCCGGAACCGTTTGGCCACGCCGCGGGCGTCGAACGGGTAGATGGCGTCGGGTGACAGGTGTGCGTGAGCTTGTGACATGGCGGTTCCTTGAATGAACGTTGAAGGGATCAGGCTCCAGGGGAGGGCTTTGCCTTGCGGGCGGGCCTGCGAAGGCTGCGGGGCGCGGCCACCCGGACCACCCCTGGCGACGTGGCACGCCCCGTTGCCGGCACCGGCGCGGGCGCGACGATGTCGGCCAGCGTCATCCCGTCGAGTTCCTCGAAATAGGCCTCCAGGGCGGCGTTGAACAGGCCCTTCAAGCGGCAGGTCGGTGACAGCGTGCACTGGTTGGAGCCGGGGTCGAAACACTCGACCAGGCGGAAATCGGTCTCCGAGGCACGCACCACGTCCCCGATGCGCAACTGGGCCGGGTCTTTCTGCAAGCGCAGTCCGCCGCCGCGGCCACGGATGGTTTCCAGCACACCCTGGCGGCCCAGGTCGGTGACGATCTTCATCAGGTGGTTCCGGGACACGCCATGGTTTTCGGCCAGCTCGCTGATGGTCACCATCTGATGCGGGCGGGCCGCGCAGTACATCAGCACGCGCAGGGTGTAGTCGGTGTATTCGGCAAGTCGCATGGATGTCCCTAAAGAAGTATCTAGTATATTTCTTTGAAGGCGGTTCGGATATAAGATTCATTTTCCATGCTTCTTATGAGGTTTCCGCATCGACCCGGCGGTCGCTGCAGCGCCCACCACACCATGTCCGTCCTATCCTCGCACGCCTCGCCGCCCGGGTCCACCACAGCGCCACAGCCCTCGGGCTGGCCGTTGCTGAGGCTGGGATTCAGGCCCTTTTACCTGGGGGCCGCGGTGTTCGCCCTGCTGGCGACGCCCCTTTGGGTGGCGCTGTTCCTGGGCCGGTGGAACCTCACGCTGGCGCTGCCGCCGCTGCTGTGGCACGCGCACGAAATGCTGTTCGGCTTTGCGATCGCGGTCATCCTGGGCTTCTTGCTGACCGCGGTCAGGGCCTGGACGGGGCTGGCCACGCCGCGCGGCGCCTTTCTGGGTGCCCTGGCCCTGTTGTGGCTCGCGGCCCGGGTGGCCGCCGTGACCGGGCCTTACGCGGTGTACGCCGTGCTGGACCTGGCGCTGCTGCCCCTGGTGGCCGGGGTGCTGACCCGTTTGCTGCTGCGCGCGCGCAACCGGCGCAACCTGCCGCTGGCGGGGATGCTGATGCTGCTCGCGCTGGCCAACGGCGTCTTTCACCTGGGGGTGATCGGCGCCGTCGAGGTGGCCCCGCTGACCCCGTTGCATGCCGCCCTGGCCCTGATCGTGATGATCGAGTGCGTGATCGCGGGCCGGGTGATTCCGGCCTTCACCATGAACGCGACCCCGGGCCTGAAACTCGAGGTGCGCGCGCCGGTGGAACGCGCCGCGCTGGCGCTCACCGCGCTGGCCATGCTGCTGTGGGTGTTTGCGCCCGACGCGGCAGGCTGGAACACGCTCGGCGGCCTGGCCTTTTCGCTTGCGGCGGTGGCCCAGGTGGGGCGGCTGCTGCAGTGGCGGCCTGCGATGACCCGGCACCGCCCGATCCTGTGGATCCTGCACCTGTCCTACGCCTGGATTCCAGTCGGCCTGGCCTTGCTGGCGGCGGCCCGGTTCGGTGCGATCGGCGGTTCGGCCGGCGTGCATGCGCTGGCGATCGGTGCCACCGCCGGCCTCATCATCGGCATGATCACCCGCACCGCCCGCGGCCACACCGGGCGCGCGCTGCAGGTGTCTCGCCCGGAGATCGCGGCCTACGTGCTCGTGATGCTGGCGGCAGCGACCCGCGTGCTGCTGCCGCTGGCTGTGCCGCCATGGCTGCCGCTGGCCCTGGTGGCGTCGGCCACGGCCTGGTCGGTGGCTTTTGCGATCTACCTTTTCACCTACACCCCCTGGCTGCTCAAGACGCGCTTCGACGGCAAGGACGGTTGACGCCCCTTTTCATCCCGCTCCGCTTTTTTCAACCCTTCCCTCTTCACCCACTTAAGGCCCCGTTCATGAACACCACCACCGCTCCCGCCCCCACCGTGGACCTGCGCACCATCGCTCCGCGCGAACGCCATTCGCTGGTGTTCTCCACCTTCAAGGCCTTGCCACCCGGCGCGGCCATGGAACTCATCAACGACCACAACCCGCAACCGCTGCGCGGGCAGTTCGAGAGCGGTCTCTACGGCGCATTCAACTGGACCGCGCTGGAAAGCGGACCCGAACAATGGCGTGTGCAGATCGCCAAACCCGTCGAGAGCAAGCCCGTTCACGGGGTGGATTCCTGCTGCGGGTCCTGCGGCGGCTGACCGGGAACCCGTGCCATGACCTTTGTGGTGACCGAAGCGTGCATCCGGTGCAAATACACCGATTGCGTCGACGTCTGCCCGGTCGATGCGTTTCGCGAAGGACCGAACTTCCTGGTGATCGATCCCGACGAGTGCATCGACTGCGCGGTCTGTGTCCCGGAATGCCCGGTCTCGGCGATCTATGCCGAGGAAGACGTGCCGAGCGACCAGCAGGACTTCACGCCGCTCAACGCCGAGCTGGCACGCCAGTGGAAGCCGATCACCCGGACCAAGCCCGCGTTGGCCGACGCCGACGCGTGGAGCGCGGTTCAGGACAAACGCGACCAGCTCGAACGCTGAAACGACCCCACGTGCAAGAACCCGGGGCCGCCACCGGGCTGTGTCACAGGCCCAGCGACAACATCGCGGCTTCGGACATCCGGGACCGGTCCCAGGGCGGATCGAACACGAATTCCAGGTCCACCTCGGCCACGCGGGGCAAGGCCAGCAACTTCTCATGGATCTCGTCCACCAGCAGCTCGCCCATGCCGCAGCCGGGCGCCGTCAAGGTCATCTTGATCGACACCCTGAACCCGTCGCCGTCCATCGGCAGAACGTCGCACACGTAGACCAGGCCAAGCTCGACGATGTCCACCGGAATCTCCGGGTCGTAGCAGGTCTTGAGCGTTTGCCAGACCTGTCCACGCAGGCCCGCCAGATCCGTGACGTCCGGCAGCACCGGCGCGACCGGCACCGGCTTGCCGATGGCGTCGGCATCGGCGCCGGCCAGGCGCATCAGCTGGCCATCGACCAGCAAGGTGAACGAAGCGCCCAGCGCCTGGGTGATCTGCACCAGCGTACCGGCCGGCAGTTCGGCGGGGCGGCCATCGGGCACGCAGGTCACGGCCACCTCGCGCGTGACCATCGCCCGTTCGCGCCGCGCGCTCATGGCGCGGCCTCCGGCAGGTCGTCGTCGTGATCGGCTTCGGTGCCCAGCGCGTGCATCAGGGCGTGCCAGCCCAGCAGCGCGCACTTGATGCGGCCCGGGTAGCGGCGCACACCGGCCAGGCTGATCAGTTTGCCCAGGTGTGCTTCTTCGGCTTCCCGCTGGCCGGTGAGCACGGCCCGGAAACGGGTTTGCAGGGCTTGCGCCAGCGCCACCTCCTGCCCCAGCACGGCCTCGGTCATCATGGACGCGGACGCGATGCAGACCGCGCAGCCCTGGCCGTGGAAGCGGATGTCGCTCACCCGTCCGCCGTCGATCACCAGGGCCACATGCAGGTCGTCACCGCATTGCGGGTTCCGGCCGCGCGCCTGGTGGGTCGGCGCGGCCAGCGTGCCGAAGTGGCGCGGCGCGCGCTTGTGGTCCATCACCACGTCCTGGTAGAGGTCGAGTTCGGCTGCGGTTTCGGTGGTCATCTCAGCACCTTCATGGCATGCGCCACGCCGGCGAGCAGGCGCTCCACCTCGGCGTGCGTGTTGTAGAGCGCGAACGAGGCGCGCGTGGTGGGGCCCAGGCCCAGGTGTTCGAGCAGCGGCTGGGCACAGTGGTGGCCGGTGCGCACCGCGATGCCGAGTTGGTCCAGCAAGGTGCCGATGTCGTGCGGGTGCACGCCGTCGGCGACGAACGAGACGATGGCCGATGCGCGGCTGTGGGCCGACAGCACCGTGATGCCGGGCAGCGCCGCCAGCCCCGCCACGGCGTGTTCGCGCAGCGCGCTCAGGTGGGCGTCGATGCGATCGCGCCCGATCTGTTCGATGAAGCCCGCCGCAGCCGCCATGCCGATCGCGCCGGCGACGTTGGGCGTGCCGCCTTCCAGCCGCGCCGGCAGTTCGGCAAAGCGGGCCTCGGTGGCGCTCACCCAGGCCACCATGTCGCCGCCATAGCGCAAGGGCTCCAGCCGCTCCAGCGCGGCACGCAGGCCCACCAGCACGCCGGTGCCCATGGGGCCATGCATCTTGTGGCCCGAAAAGGCCATGAAGTCGCAGGCCAGCGCCGACAGGTCGGGCGCACCGTGGGCCACGGCCTGGGCCGCGTCGAGCACGGTCAGCGCGCCCGCGTCGGCGGCGAGCTGGAGCAAGGCCTCGCAGGGCGGGCGCTCACCGGTGGCGTTGGCGCAGGCGGTGAGCGCCAGCACGCGGGTGCGAGGGCCGAGCAGGCGGCGCAGGTCGGCCAGGTGCAGCCGCCCCTGGGCATCGGGCCGCAACACGCGCAGCACCGCTCCGGTGCGCCGCGCTGCCTGTTGCCAGGGCACCAGGTTGGCGTGGTGCTCCAGGCCGCTCACCACGATCTCGTCGCCGGCCTGCAGCCAGGCGGGCCGACGGCCGGCGGTGGAGAGGCCGTGGGCCACCATGTTCAGCGCATCGGTGGTGCCCGAGGTGAACACCAGCTCGTGGTCCGGTCCGGCGCCGACGAAACGCTTGAGCTCGCTGCGCGCGCGCTCGAAGGCGTCGGTGGCGCGCTGGCTCAGCGTGTGCACGCCGCGGTGGATGTTGGCCCGGTCGTGCTGCTCGAAGGCGCGCATCGCGTCCTGCACCGCCAGGGCCATCGGGGTGGTGGCGGCGTTGTCGAGGTAGGCCAGCTCGGCGCCGTGGATGCGCTGGGCGAGGACCGGAAACTGCGAGCGCACGGTCTCCAGCGCCAGGCGGTCGGTCAGGAGGGCGTCACCCATGTGCGGCCTCCTGCCGGGTGGTGGGGGCGGTGGGGTCGTCGCTCAGGTGCTGAGCCACCGCCTGGCGCAGCAGGCCGGCGAGGTCCAGCGACTCGGCGAGCAGGGGGTCCCCGAAGGCCCGCGCGAGCAAGGCGCTGGCCATGCCCTCGATGATCAGACCGCGCGCGCTGCGTTCGTCCAGGCCCCGTTGGCGGGCATAGAACAGCGCGTCCTCGGGCAAGGCGCCCCAGGTGGCGCCGTGGGCCGCCTGCACCTGGTCGTGGTGGATTTCCAGGTGCGGCCGCAACACCAGCCTGGGCTGGCCGCCGGTGGGCACGCCCGTCAGTCGCTGCCGCACCTCGGCGTCGGCCGCGTCCGGTGCGATGCGGGTGTGGGCGTTGACCACCGCGCGCGCCGCGCCGCTGGCCAGCGCCAGCGCCTCGACATCGCTGCGGGTGCGCTCGCCGGTGTGCAGCATGCGCACCTGTTGTTCGAGGTCGGCGCCGGCCGCCAGCAGCAGGCCCGCGCTACGAGCCTGCGCCCGGTCCCCCGCCAGCTCGACCACCTGGCGTTGCAGGTGGTAGCGGCTGCCGGTGGCGATCAGGCCTTGTTCGTAGCGCGCGTCCGGCCCGAGCCGCAGTTGCAGGTGGTGCGCGACCCGATCGGCCACGCCGGGCTGGACGCTGCGCAGATGCTGCAGCGTGGCGCCCGCGCCCAGCCGGATGTGGGCGTGCAGGTTCTGCACCACCGGCTGCTCGCAAGCCACCGATTCGCGGTGATGGGTTTCCACCAGAACGCAGTGCACGCCGGCCTGCACATCGATCACCAGCATCGGCGCTTCGACCGCGCTGCGCGGCTGGTGCCTCAGCTGTATCCACACCGTCTCGGCGGCACCGCGGCCGCTGGCGTGTTCACCGCCGACGCGCAGCCGCAGGCCGCGGCGGCACAGCGCGCGGTGCACCCAGGCAAACGGCGCGGCATCGCGCTGGGCGATGTCACCGGGGGCGACCGCCCCATCGGGATAGGCCGGCAACGGCAGGCCGGCGAACAGCTCCTTGCGCTGCGCCGGGTCGGCGGCATCGAGCCAGCGGGCGTCCACCCGGCCCTGCGGCGTCTGACCGAGCGGGTGCAGCGTCCAGCCCGCGCCCGCCAGCGGGTGGGCGTCACAGCGGGCCGACGGGGCGTCGGGCGCCTCGCCCAGCCAGACGGCGGCCGGCGGTGGCGGCAGATGGCGAAACGCCTCGGCGGAACGCGGGATCCAGCCAGACTCTTGCAGCCGGTGGCGGGCGGCCAGGATGTCGGCGCGTGCCTGGTCCATGTTCAGGCCTCCAGCGCGTCGGCCGCGCGCGCAAACCCGGTCCGCGCGATCTGGCGGGCCAGCGCCAGGTCGCCGGTCTCGGCGATGCAGCCCTGGTCGAGCCGGAGCACCGCGTCGGGCCGCAGCGACTCGATCAGCTGCAGGTAATGCGAGACCACCACAAAGGCGGTGCCCTGGGCGCGCAGCGACTGCACCAGATCGACCACCGCGCGGGTGCCGTCCACGTCCATGCCCGAATCGATTTCGTCGAGCATCGCCAGGCGCGGGCGCAGCAGGGCCAGTTGCAGCAGCTCGTTGCGCTTGCGCTCGCCACCGGAAAATCCGTCGTTGACGGGGCGCGCCAGCATCGCCTCGGGCAGGCCCAGCCGGGTGGCCGCGGCCCGCGCGTCGCCGAGGAAATCGAACGCGTCGAGCGGCGCTTCGCCGCGCGTTTCGCGCACGGCGTTGAGGGCCGTCCGGATGAACAGGTTGTTCTTCACACCGGGGATCTCGGGCGGCGCCTGGAACGAGACAAACAGCCCGGCGCGGGCGCGCGCCTCGGGGCTCATGGCCAGCAGGTCCTGGCCGCCGAAACGGACCCGGCCACCGACCACGCCGTAGCGCGGATGGCCGGCCAGCGTCAGGCCCAGCGTGCTCTTGCCGCTGCCGTTGGCGCCCATGAGCACCACCAGCGCACCGGCCGGGACATCGAGCGAGATCGACTTCAATACGTGGCGGCCGCCAACGTCAACACGCAGATCGCGCACCTGCAACAGGGGTTCGGCATGGGTCATGGTGGGTCTTTCCTGGGGGATCGGGTGGGTGGGTTCAGCCGACAGCGCCTTCGAGCGACACGGCCAGCAGCGCCTTGGCTTCGAGCGCGAACTCCATCGGCAGTTCGTCCAGCACGGCCTGGCAAAAGCCGCCGACGATGAGGGCGGTGGCGTCCTGCGGGTGGATGCCGCGCTGCTGGCAATAGAACAGGCGCTCTTCGGAGATGCGGGTGGTGGTGGCTTCGTGTTCCACCACGGCGTCGCCGCGCGCGGCTTCGATGTACGGGAAGGTGTGGGCGCCACAATCGGGGCCGATGAGCAGCGAGTCGCACTGCGTGTGGTTGTGGGCGCCGGCCGCGGCTGGCGCCACGCGCACCAGGCCGCGGTAGCTGTTCTGGGCGTGTCCGGCGCTGATGCCCTTGGAGACGATGCGGCTCCTGGTGTTGCGGCCCAGATGGATCATCTTGGTGCCGGTGTCGGCCTGCTGGAAGTGGTTGCTGACCGCGATCGAATGGAACTCGCCGCGCGAATCGTCGCCGCGCAGCACCACGCTCGGGTATTTCCAGGTGATGGCCGATCCGGTCTCGATCTGCGTCCAGGCGATGTGCGAGCGCTGGCCCGCACACAGGCCGCGCTTGGTGACGAAGTTGTAGATGCCGCCCCGGCCCCGTTCATCTCCGGGGTACCAGTTCTGCACCGTCGAGTACTTGATGTGGGCGTCGTCGTGGGCGATCAGCTCGACCACCGCCGCGTGCAGTTGGTGCTCGTCGCGCTGCGGCGCCGTGCAGCCTTCGAGGTAGCTCACGTGGCTGCCTTCCTCGGCAATGATCAGCGTGCGCTCGAACTGGCCGGTGTTGGCCGCGTTGATGCGGAAGTAGGTGGAGAGCTCCATGGGGCAGCGCACGCCCCGGGGGATGTAGACGAAGGAGCCGTCGGAGAACACCGCCGAATTCAGCGCCGCGTAGAAGTTGTCGCCCGGCGGCACCACCGTGCCGAGGTAGCGCTCGATCAGTGCCGGGTGGTGTTGCACGGCGTGCGAGAACGAACAGAAGATCACGCCGACTTCGGCCAGCTGCTCGCGGAAGGTGGTGCCGACGGACACCGAATCGAACACCGCGTCGACCGCCACCCCGGCCAGGCGCGCCCGCTCGTGCAGCGGCACGCCGAGTTTTTCGTAGGTCTCCAGCAGCTTGGGGTCCACCTCGGCCAGGCTCTTGGGGCCGTTTTTCTGCGACCTGGGTGCCGAGTAATAGCTCAGGGCCTGGAAGTCCACCGGCTCGATGCGCAGTTGGCCCCAGTGCGGATGCGCCATGGACTGCCAGCGCTCCAGGGCCGCCAGGCGCCACTGCAACAGGAAATCGGGTTCGTGCTTGCGGCGCGAGATGGCGCGCACGGTGTCGGCGTCCAGCCCCGGCGGCAGCGAGTCGCTCTCCACGTCGGTGACGAACCCGTGCCGGTAGGACTGTTGCAGCGCCTGGGTCAGCGGCGGTGCTTGTTCAACGGTGGTCATGGCGGGGCTCCGGCGGCGATGGGGTGCGGATCCGGTGCGCGACCAAGGTGGCCTTGGTGCGTCAGAACCGAATTTTTTAAAGAAGCATAGTGTATGCCTCTTTATGGAAGCTCACAATCCCGGGTCGCGTTGCCCGCCTGCCTGCCAGGGTCATTGGACAAGGGCCGGCCCCTTGGGGGAACGGGCTCTAACAGGCCGTCGCCTCTACCTCGAAGGTCAACCCCGCATGCGCCTGCAGGCGCTCGATCAGCGTCAGGCCCATGGCCGCGCCCGGCGTCCAGACGCCGCCGCGCGTCTGCGTGCGATCCACCTGCCGGGCCAGGCACAGCGCGGCCTCGCTGATGAGCTTGCAGGTGGAGCCGTAGCCGGGGTCGCGGTCGCCGCGCACGGTGGCACTGAGCACCTTGTCCATGGCCGTGCGGCCGATGAACTGCAATTCGTAGCGGCCTTGTTCGCGCTGCTCCGGCGTGGGGCCCGTGCCCGGCTTGGGCAATACGAACCGCCGGATCAGGGTCCGGGTGGGCGCGAACCCCAGCAGGCTGTCCTGCAAGCGGGTCTTGAGGGCCAGCCTGCGGGCGCGCTGTTCGCCCTGGCGGCCCTTGCCCGTGAGCACGCGTTCGCTGTAGACGAAGCCCGTGCCCCAGGGGTGCCCGAGCAGGGCGTGGGTGCGGTGCACGTTCTTGGTGTTGATCGGGGCCATCACGAACGGCGCGGTCCACGACTCGGCCAGGCTGTCCCAGGCCGCGCCGTTGTCGTCGAGCTGGGGCGCGCCCGTGAAGCCGGGCGTGAGCGCGAACGGGTTGGCCAGCGTGCGCGCGAGTTGCGGGTCGCGCCCGGCCTGTTCCAGCGTGGCCAGCAGGCTCGCGGCGGTGCCGCCGGAGAAGCCGCCTCGCATCACCTTCACCCGGCCGTGCACCCGTTCCAGCGGCTCGCCGAAACGCTGCCGGGCCTGGTGCTGAAGGTAGAGCACGCCGAGGTCGAACGGGATCGAGTCGAAGCCGCAGGAAAACACGATGCGCGCGCCGCTGGCCTGCGCCGGGCCTTGCAGCAGGGGAATCATCTTCGCCATCCAGCCGGGTTCGCCGCACAGGTCCACGTAGTCGGTGCCGGCGCTGGCGCAGGCGTTCACCAGGGCCTGGCCATGGCGCTGGTAGGGCCCCACCGTCGTGAGCACCACGCGGGTCTGGAGCACCAGCTTGTCCAGCGCCGCGGCATCGTCGGCCTCGGCCACGCGCAGCGGCAGGTCGGCGGCAATGCCCAGCTCGTCGCGCAGCGCCGCCAGCTTGCGCAGGTTGCGCCCGGCGATCGCCCATTTCACCGGACCGCCCACGCCGTAGACGTTGTGCAGGTACTCGACGACCAGGCGGCCGGTGAACCCCGTGGCGCCGAAGACAATGAGGTCGAAAGGTCGGTTGCGGTTTCTGTCCATGAATCCCATGTTCGCAGAAATGGCTGAAGGCAGAAGGAAGAGAGAAGGAAGGCGGGCGCATGCGGCGACAATGGCCGCTCGCCAACCCGAGATTCTCTCCATGAACCCACCCCGGCACATCGGTATCGTCGGCTGCTCCGCCGAAGGGGCGGCCCTGTGCTACCGCACCGTCTGCGCGGAAGGCAGCCAGTGGCTGGGGCCGCACGCCCACCCCGAGGTGTCGATGCACACCCCCTCGCTCGCGGCCTATGTGCAGGCGCTGGAGCGCAACGACCTGGACACCGTGGCCGGGCTCATGCTCGACTCGGCCCGCAAGCTCGCCGCCATGGGTGCCGACTTCCTGATCTGCCCCGACAACACCATCCACCAGGCCTTCGACCGCGTGGCCCCGCACTCGCCGCTGCCGTGGCTGCACATTGCCGAAGTGGTGGCCGGCGAAGCCCTGGCGCGCGGGCATCGCCGCCTGGGCCTCACCGGCACGCGCTGGCTGGTGGAGAGCACGGTCTATCCCGACGCGCTCGAAGCCCTCGGCCTGCAATGGCTGCGTCCCGCAGCGGAAGACCGCGCCCGCATGGGCCGGATCATCATGGACGAACTCGTGCCGGGCATCATCCGGCCGCAAAGCGTGCAGTGGTTCCGCGAACTCATCGGCCGCTTCGCCGAACAGGGCTGCGACGCGGTGGTGCTGGGCTGCACCGAGATCCCGCTGATCATCGACGACGGCAACTCGCCCCTGCCCACGCTGGATTCGACGCGATTGCTGGCGCGCGCCGCGCTGCGCCGGGCGGTGGAGGGTGCCACAGGCATCCCCTCCGGGAAAACCCGCCGTTGACACCTCTCGCGCCACCCCCGATGGTTGAAGGCTCGCCAGCCGCCACCGGAGGTCGCTTCATGTCCACCCCCCAGCACCAGCACATCGCCACCGTCATGCAGGTGGCTACCGATGGCGCCGGTGCCGCCGTGGCGGCGAGGCACGAGCAGGTGATCCGCGATTCGTGGCTGCGCTGCGTGCACGAGCACCGGCTGGATCCCACGCGCATGCAGGAGGCCGTCATCCTGCCGCAGGCGCGGCTGCGCGAGCACCAGGAACAGATGGAGGCGCTGCTGCAGATCGCGCGCCATGGGCTGGAGACGCTCTACAGCAAGGTGGCGGGCCTGGGCTACGTGGTGCTGCTGACCGACGCGCGCGGCGTGACGGTGGACTTCCTGGGCGACCTGGTGTTCGAGCCCAGCCTGCGCAAGGCCGGCCTGTACCTGGGCGCGGACTGGAGCGAGCACAACGCCGGCACCTGCGGCGTGGGCACCTGCATCAGCCTCGGCGAGGCGCTGACCGTGCACCTGGACGACCACTTCGACGCCACCCACATTCCGCTGACCTGCACCACCGCGCCGGTGTACGACAGCGCCGGGCAGCTCAGCGCCGTGCTCGACATCTCGCAGCTCAGCTCCAGCCAGCCCAAGGCCAGCCAGCAACTGGCGCTGCAGCTGGTGAAGATGCACGCGCACGACATCGAGAACGCGGCCTTCCTGCACCGGCACCGGCACGACTGGATCGTGCGCCTGTCGGCCGCGCCGCAGTTCCTGGACGTGCAGCCCGACTACCTGCTGGCGCTGGACGCCAGCGGTTGCGTGGTGGGCCACAACCGGCGCGCCCAGCTGGCGTTTGAAGGCGGCCTGGGCCGGCGGCTGATGGGCGCGGCATTCGAGGCGGTGTTCGAACTCCCGTTCGGCCAGATCGGCCGCTTCGTGCTCACACAGCCGTCCGACCAGCGCGCGGTGATGCTCGCGGGCGGGCGCCAGTTGCTGTTCCTCTCCGCCGTGCCGCCGCCGCCCCGCCCGGTGGTGGCCGCGCAGCGCGAGCGGCCGGTGCCCGCCGCGCTGGCGGCGCTCTCGGCCGGCGATGCCGCGCTGGACCGGCAGATCGAGCGCGTGGCGCGGCTGGTGAACACCCCCATCGGCCTGCTGATCACGGGTGAAACCGGCTCGGGCAAGGAGTACTTCGCCAAGGCGGTGCACAAGGCCAGCGAACGGCGCGGCCGCCCCTTCGTGGCGGTGAACTGCGCGGCCATTCCGGAGCACCTGGTCGAAAGCGAGCTGTTCGGCCACCTGCCGGGCAGTTTCTCGGGCGCCTCGCCCAAGGGCAAGCGCGGGCTGATCGCCGAGGCCGATGGCGGCACGCTGTTCCTCGACGAGATCGGCGACATGCCGCTGGCGCTGCAGGCGCGGCTGCTGCGCGTGCTCTCCGAGCGCGAGGTGCTGCCCGTGGGCGCCACGCGGCCGGTGCCGGTGAACATCCGCGTGATCGCGGCCACGCACGCGCCGCTGGAATCGCTGGTGCTGGCCGGGCGCTTCCGCGACGACCTGTACTACCGCCTCAAAGGGGCGCACATCGAGCTGCCGCCGCTGCGCGAACGCAGCGACCTCGGCGCCATGATCGACCGGCTGCTCGGCGGCCGATCTCTCGCGCCAGCGGCCTTGCAGCGCCTGCTGGCCCACGCCTGGCCGGGCAACCTGCGCGAACTGCGCAACGTGCTCGACTACGCGGCCAGCCTCTGCGCCGAAGGGCCGATCGGCCTGGACGACCTGCCCGAGCTGCCATCGGCCCGCCAGCCCGCGCGCGCGATCGCCACCGGTGCCACGAGCGCCGACGACAGCCCGGCAGCGCTGTTGCAGGCGCTGCGCGCGGCGCACTGGAACGTGAGCGCGGTGGCGCGGCAGATGGGCCTGTCGCGCATGACGCTTTACCGCCGCATGAAGCGCGCGGGCATCGTGCCGCCGAACCGCATGAACTGAACGGCCCCGGGGCGTGACACCTGTCCACCATGGGTTGTGACAGGTGCACGGGGTGTGACACCCATCACGGCTGGGGAATCCGTGCCAAATCAAGCACTTGCGCGCGCTGGCCGCATGGCACGGGTCTTGTGATGCAGAAGGCACCGGTCCGCTTCGAGGCCGGCACTCACAGGAGACAAGACCCATGACCGACCACACGCCCTCCCGGCGGACCCAGCGCTGGCTGGACCAGTTCGGGGCCGCCCTGGCCTCCGGCCAACCCGAGGCCGCGCTGCCCCTTCTCGACGCCGACTGCTACTGGCGCGACCTCGTCGCATTCACCTGGAACATCCGCACGCAGGAAGGACACGATGCGGTGCGCGACATGCTGGCCGCGCGCATGGCCGACACCGCCGCGTCGAACTTCCAGCTCGAAGGCGAGGCCACCGAGGCCGACGGCGTGGTCGACGCCTGGTTCACCTTCGAGACCGGCGTGGCGCGCGGGCGCGGCCACCTGCGCCTGAAGGGCACGGCCGATGGCGACAAGGCCTGGACGCTGCTGACCACCATGACCGAGCTCAAGGGCTTCGAGGAGAAGAAGGGAGCGCGGCGCATCAAGGGCGCGGAGCATGGCGCGCAGCAGGGTCGCAAGAGCTGGCTGGAGCGCCGCCACGAAGAGGAAACCCGGCTGGGCTACGGCGAGCAGCCCTACGTGGTGATCATCGGCGGCGGGCAGGGCGGCATCATCCTGGCCGCGCGGCTGCGCCGCCTGGGCGTGCCCACCATCGTGGTGGAGAAGAATCCGCGGCCCGGCGACAGCTGGCGCAACCGCTACAAGACGCTGTGCCTGCACGACCCGGTCTGGTACGACCACCTGCCCTACCTGCCGTTCCCGGACGACTGGCCGGTGTTCGCGCCCAAGGACAAGGTGGGCGACTGGCTGGAGATGTACGCCAAGGTGATGGAGATCAACTACTGGGGATCGACCACCGCGAAGAAGGCCCGTTTCGACGAGGCCAGTGGCGAGTGGGAAGTGGTGGTGGACCGGGCCGGCCAGGAGGTCGTGCTGCGGCCGAAGCAACTGGTGTTCGCGCTGGGCGTCTCCGGCTACGCCAACGTGCCGAAGATCGCGGGCGCCGAGACCTTCGAGGGCGACCAGCACCACTCCAGCAAGCACCCCGGGCCGGAGGCCTACAAGGGCAAGAAGGCAGTGGTGCTGGGTTCGAACAACTCGGCGCACGACATCTGTGCCGCCCTGTGGGAGAACGGCGCCGACGTGACCATGGTCCAGCGCAGCAGCACGCACATCGCGCCATCGGATTCGCTCATGGAGCTGGCCCTGGGCGGGCTCTACAGCGAAGAGGCGGTGCAGAACGGCATCGACCACCACAAGGCCGACCTGGTGTTCGCCAGCGTGCCCTACAGAATCATGCACACCTTCCACATCCCGGTGTACGACGAGATGAAGAAGCGCGACGCCGACCTGTACGGCCGGCTGGAGAAGGCCGGCTTCATGCTCGACTTCGGCGACGACGGCTCGGGCCTGTTCATGAAGTACCTGCGCCGCGGCTCGGGCTACTACATCGACGTCGGCGCGAGCGAGCTGGTGGCCAACGGCAGCATCAAGCTCAGGAGCCGCACCAACATCGAGCGCATCAACCCCCGCAGTGTGACGCTGACCGACGGCACCGAGCTGCCGGCCGACCTGCTGGTCTACGCCACCGGCTTCGGCTCCATGAACCACTGGCTGGCCGATCTGGTGTCGCCCGAGGTGGCCGACCGCGTGGGCAAGGTCTGGGGCCTGGGTTCCGGCACCACCAAGGACCCCGGCCCCTGGGAAGGCGAGCTGCGCAACATGTGGAAGCCCACCAACCAGAAGCAGCTGTGGATTCACGGCGGCAACCTGCACCAGAGCCGGCACTACTCGCAGTTCCTCTCACTGCAGTTGAAGGCGCGCTACGAGGGGCTGGACACGCCGGTGTACGGCCAGGCGGCGGTGCACCACCTGCGCTGAGCGCGCTGCACGCGAAGCGTTACAAAAGACCGGGCCCGCGTGGCCTGGCAACCGGGTCCGGTCCATGACAATCGGGGTCGCGCGGGCGTTTTCGCTGCCGCGCGACCCCCGTCCACACAGCCATACGCCGGTGCCACCCTTGCGACACAAAGACCTGACCGCGCGCTCCGCGCTCGAACTGCGGCGCCTCATCGGGCGGCGCGAGATTTCGCCCCTGGAACTGCTCGACGCGTGCATCGACCGCATCGAGTCCCTCAACCCCGGCGTCAACGCCATCGCCGCCACCGACTTCGTGCGCGCACGCGCCCAGGCCCGCGAGGCCGAAGCCCAGGTGCTGCGCGGCGAGCCGCTGCCGCTGCTGCACGGCCTGCCCATTGGGGTGAAGGACCTGCAGGACACCGCCGGCCTGCTCACCACCTGCGGCAACGTCGGCATGCGCGACCGCGTGCCCGCCGAAGACACGGCGCTGGTGGCGCGCCTGCGCCACGCCGGCGCCATCGTCACCGCCAAGACCAACGTGCCCGACATGGGCGCCGGCGCCAACACCCGCAACCCGGTCTGGGGCGCCACCGGCAACCCCTTCGACGCCACGCTGAACGCGGGCGGCTCGTCGGGTGGCTCGGCCGCCGCGCTGGCCACCGACATGCTGCCGCTGTGCACCGGGTCGGACACCGGCGGCTCGCTGCGCATCCCGGCCGCGCTGTGCGGCGTGGTGGGCCTGCGCCCCAGCCCGGGGCTGGTCGCCAACGACCACCGCGCGCTGGGCTGGTCGGCCCTGTCGGTGCTGGGCCCGATGGCGCGCAACGTGCAGGACACCGCCCTGCTCATGGCCGCCAGCGTGGGTGCCCATCCGTTCGACCCGATCAGCCGCGATGTTTCGGGCGACGCCTACTGGCCGCTGCCCGAGGTCGACCTGTCCACCCTGCGCATCGGCGTGGTCGAGGACTTCGGCGTGTGCGCGGTGGAGCCCGAGATCCGCAAGACCTTCCGCGACCGCGTGAAGCGGCTGTCGCCGCAGGTGCACCGCTGCGAGCCCATCGACCTCGGCCTCACGCAGGACGCGCACCGCGCCTTCGACATCCTGCGCGCCGAAGCCTTTCTGGCGGCCTACGGCGAGACCTTCCGCACGGCGCCCGACACCCTCGGCCCCAACGTGCTGGCCAATGTGGAAATGGCGGCCGGCTTCACCCTGGCCGATCGCGCCTGGGCGCACCTGGAACAGACCCGCATCGCGCGCCGTTTCGCGCAGGGGCTGGCGCAGTGCGACCTGATCGTCGCGCCGGTCACGCCCATGTCGCCGTTTCCCTGGACCCAGCTCTACGCCGAACGCGTCGACGGGCAGGCCATGCGCAACTACTACGAGTGGCTGTCCCTGACCTACGTGGTCACCCTGGCCACCAACCCGGCCATCGCGCTGCCCTGCGGTGTCGATGCGCGCGGCATGCCGTTCGGTCTGCAGGTGATCGGCCCCCTGCGCGGCGATGCGGCCCTGCTCGCCGCCGCGCTGGCGCTGGAGCAGGCCTTCCAGGCCGAACCCGCCACGCGCCGGCCGCGCCCCGGCATCGAGCCCCTGCTCAAGGCCAATCCCGCGCTGACACGGATCGTCACCGACCCGCCGTCGAGACGGTGAAACCTCCCGCGCCGCTGTCCAGCGGGTGACATGGTGTTTTATTTTCACAAAGCATTTGCTTGCTGAAAATAAAACGACCTGCTAAGGTGCGAAGCCATGAGCACCGCCACCCCCGATCTTCCGCTGGCCGAACCACCGCGCCGCGCCCGCGGCCGGCCTCGCAAGACCGCCGATGAACGCGACGACGGCAACCGCCGGCAGGAGCTGATCGCTGGCGCCGCCCGGCTGTTCCGCCAGCAGGGCTTTGCCGCCACCAGCACGCGCGACATCGCCGCCGCGGTGGGCATGCGCTCGGGCTCGCCCTTCTATCACTTCGAGAGCAAGGAAGCGCTGCTCGGCGCCGTGATGCTCGAAGGCATGCAGGGCGCGCTCAAGCGGCAGCACGGCGCGCTCGCGCGGCTGCCAGCGGATGCGGCACCGCGCGAACGCCTGCGTGTGCTGGTGCGCAACCATTTCGACGCGCTGCTCGGGCCCGACAGCGATTTCATCCCGGTGATGCTGTACGAATGGCGTTCGCTGAATGCGGCCCAGCGCGGCGAGGTGAACCGGCTGAAAGACCGCTACGAGGCTGACTGGGTGCCCGAACTCGAAGCGCTGCACGCGCAGGGCCGGCTCGGGGCCGACCCGGCGCTCGCGCGGCTCATGATCTTCGGCGCGCTGAACTGGTCGGCGCAGTGGTACGTGCCGCCCTCGGGCCGCAGCGCCAAGGCGCGCGCGCGCGCCTCGCTCGACCAACTCACCGAATCGGCGCTACAACTTTTCCTCAAGGAGGCCGCATGACAACCCACTACCGTTCGGCGTTTGCCCCCGGCCTGCTGCACGGCCGCGTGGTCGTGATCACCGGTGGCGGCTCGGGCATCGGGCGCTGCACGGCGCACGAACTCGCCAGCCTGGGCGCGCACGTGGTGCTGGTGGGGCGCAGCCTGCAGAAGCTGCAGGACACTGCCGGCGAGATCGTGGCCGACGGCGGGCGCGCCAGCTTCCATAGTTGCGACATCCGCGACGAAGCCGCCGTGCAGGCCATGGTCACGGCCATCGTGGTCGCGCACGGCCGCATCGACGGTCTGGTGAACAACGCCGGCGGCCAGTACATCACGCCGCTGGAGAAGATCAGCGCCAAGGGCTGGCAGGCGGTGCTCGACACCAACCTCACCGGCGGCTTCCTGGTGGCGCGCGAGTGCTACGTGCAGAGCATGGAAGAACACGGCGGCGCCATCGTCAACATCGTGGCCGACATCTGGGGCTCCATGCCGGGCATGGGCCACAGCGGCGCGGCGCGCGCGGGCATGGTGAACTTCACCGAAACGGCCGCGCTGGAATGGGCCCGCAGCGGCGTGCGCGTGAACGCGGTGGCGCCGGGCTACATCGCCTCCAGCGGCATGGACCACTACCCGCCGGAGGCGGGGCCCATGCTGCGCGAGATGCGCGAGACGGTGCCCGCGGGCCGCTTCGGCACCGAGGCCGAAACATCGGCCGGCATCGTCTACCTGCTGAGTCCGGCCGCGGCCTTCGTCAGCGGCATCGTGCTGCGCATCGACGGCGCGCGGCCGCAGGTGCGCATGGGGTGGGGGCAGGTGGGCGCGCCTGCCGAGGCGCAGGACCGTGACGCGGTGAAGCCGTTCGATGGCTTCCATCGCTACGTCATGCCGAAAGTCTTTCAGTCATGAGCGCTGCGAAGATGCACGAGCGCCGCGAGGCCATGCTGGCGCGCATCGCGCAGCTGCGGGCGCTGGAGCAGCGCAGCGCGGACAAGTCGGCCGAGGCCAAGCCGGTGTTCGACAAGCGCGGGCAGTTGCTGCCGCGCGAGCGCGTGGCCTTGCTGCTGGATGCGGGTGCGCCGTACCTGCCCTTGTGTTCGCTGGCCGGTTTCCTGCAGGACAGCAAGGACCCGGCCGCATCGGTGCCGGGCGGCGGCATCGTGGCCGGCATCGGCTTCGTGGGCGGTGTGCGCTGCATGGTGGTGGCCAGCGATTCCGGCATCGACGCCGGCGCTATCCAGCCCATGGGCCTGGACAAGATCCTGCGGGTGCAGGAACTGGTGCTCGCGAACAAGC
>CAZFOT010000010.1:0-41598 GCA_964520365.1 uncultured Hydrogenophaga sp. | reverse complement strand
CCGGGGTCGATCGGGAAGAACAGGCCTTCGCTCTTCACCGCCTCGTTGACCGCCTTGCGCGTCACGCCGGGCTGCACGGTCACGGTGAGGTCTTCGGCGTTGATGGACAGCACCTCGTTCATGCGGCTCACGTCGATGCTGATGCCGCCCTGCACCGCGAGCAGGTGGCCTTCGAGCGAGGAGCCCACGCCGAACGGGATCACCGGCACGCGGTGCGCCGCGGCCAGCTTCACCGCGTCGGCCACGTCGCGCGTGCCCTGGGCAAACACCACGGCCGCGGGCGGCGGCACCTCGAAGATCGACTCGTCGCGCCCATGCTGCTCGCGTACCGCCAGCGCGGTCGAGCACTGGGCGCCGAAGCGCGCCTGCAAGGCCGCGATGAGTTCGGCCGGCACGGCGCGTTGGTGGACCTCGGGCGCCAGGTGAGCGAGGGCGGCGGGGGCGTTCATGGGCGTGTCTCCTGTCACTGTGGGGTTCAGCCGGCCAGTTTACGCCGTGCGCCCGCGCCCGGCCACTTCCATTCGTTGGGGGACGCCGTTGCCGGCGATTCCTTCGGGTGGGGGATGTGGCCGCCTCGGACGCGTCAGACACTGAATCCGCCCCTGCCACGCCCCGTGGTCGGGCCGGACAGGCTGAGGACTTTCGGCATTCCGATGAATGCCCCTTCGAGCCTGGTTTTTGTTTCACGTCACGCACAGGAGGCACAACATGCTCGCACCCACGGAGTTTCTGAAAGACATCACCATCCATCCCGAATTCCAGGGACGGATCATCGACTGGCTCAAGCCCTGGCGGCTCAAGACCTACGTCGACATCCTGATCGTGGTGGACACCGAGATTTCCACCAGCCCGGCCAACGATTTCGGCATCGCGTCCGTCATCGAGCTGCTTCGCGGCACGCAGGTCGGCTGCATGAAGTTCCGGGTCGACATCGCCTTGCGCAGCAACGAGGCGTTCTCGGTCGTGGCCAACCCCACGCCCATCCAGCCGAAGTACCGCGGCTTCCGTTTCAATTCGGCCAGCGGCGGCACCGACGTGATCGACAAATACGAGCAGATCTGGTGTTTCGGCTTCAAGCCGAACAACTCCGGCAGCGCCGATGACGGGCAGATCGACGCCGCCGGCGCCCTGCCGGCGTCCAACGCCGAGCTCAACAAGCTCGACCAATGGATGAAGGACAGGAAGGGCGGCCTTTTCGGCACCGGCGATCACCACTTCCTGGGGGCGTCCATGTGCCGCAGGATTCCGCGCCTGGGCACCATGCGGCGCTGGACCAATGCCGACGGCGTACCGCCGATCGGCGGGGTCAACCGCATCGACACCCTGCGTCCGCCGCCGCCGGTGGCCAACTTCCAGGCCGGTGGGCCCGGTTTTCTGGGCAACGGGCCGCACCAGGGCGACCTGACGGTGCAGCCCATCCGGTGGGTGGCCTGGAAGTCGGTGTACTGGGCATTCGGCCTGCGCAAGAAGCGCCCGCACCCCGTGCTGTGCCACCCCACGCTGGGCCCCATCGATGTCATGCCCGACCATGCCCACGAAGGTCTTTGCGTGCCGAGTCCGAACCTGGGCGCCAACAAGAAGTTCAAGACCGAGCTGGAATACCCCAATGCCACCGATGGCGGAGCAAAGCCCGCGCCGGAAATCATTGCCTTCGGCAGCAACCTGGGCAGCGACGACTGGAACTTCGCCAAGGGAGCGCAGCCCGCGCGCCACAACAACCCCATGATCGCCGTGTACGACGGTCACCGGGCGGGCGTGGGGCGGGTGGCCACCGACGCCACCTGGCACCACTGGATGGACGTGAACATCAATGCCATCCGTGCCGCCAACAACGACAACTGGAAGAAGATCAGCCGCTACTTCATCAATCTCGCAGTCTGGCTCAACCCGCCCGGGTTCTCCACCAGGTGCTTCTACCTGTCGGTGGCGGCAAGCCACTTCCAGAATGTGGGGTTCCAGGAGTTCCACCCCAAGGCCACCACGCTGGAGCTGGGCCACGCCCTGCGCGCGCACCTGGCGGTCATCTACGGCCCGTGCTGGGTCACCGAGCGCATCTGGGAGCTGGCCGACACGCTGCAGCTGATTCCCGCCCGCAGCCTGCTGGATTTCGTCAAACGCTTTGAAGGCACGAGGCTCAGTTCGGAGGATTTCGAAGATCTGGTTCTCGGGCAGATGGTGGAGGCCACCATGAAGTCGGCGGATGCGCTGAAGGACGAGCAGGCCAGGAGCGTGCGGGCGCTGGCCGAACCCGAAAAGCTGTTTGCCAAGCCCTTTGCCGCGGCCATGGCGGCGCTCACCAAGGAGGCGGATCGCCAGGCGAAGCTGGATACCGAGGTGGTGCGCAACTTCAAGCCGGTGCGCCAGTGAGCCAACGCGGCCGCGTTCCCGCACAATCCTGGGTGAGACAAACCAACCGGAACCATCCATGGGCAACCGACTCACCCAGATCGCCACCCGCACCGGCGACGCCGGCACCACCGGCCTTGGCGACAACACCCGCGTGTCCAAGAACAGCCTGCGCGTGCACGCCATGGGCGACGTGGACGAGCTCAACTCGCACATCGGCGTGCTGCTGTGCGAAGAGCTGCCGGCCGATGTGCGCACCCTGCTGGTGGAGATCCAGCACCAGCTCTTCAACCTCGGCGGCGAACTGTCCATTCCCGGCTTCGAGTTGCTCAAGCCCGAGGCGGTGATCGCGCTGGACGAGGCGCTGGCCACGCACAACGAAGCCTTGCCGCGCCTGCAGGAATTCATCTTGCCGGCTGGCACGCGCGCGGCCAGCCTGGCGCACGTGTGCCGCACCGTGGCGCGCCGCGCCGAGCGCGCCGTGGTGGCGCTGGACAACGAAGAGACGCTGAAGGAGACGCCGCGCCAGTACCTGAACCGCCTCTCCGACCTGATGTTCGTGCTCGCGCGCGTGCTCAACCGCATGAACGGCGGCGACGACGTCTACTGGAAGAGCGAGCGCCTGGCGAAGGCCGACGCATCGTGAGGCCAGCCTGGCTGGCGCTGGGCCTGGCCGCCATGGCGGCGGGCCCGGTCGCCGCGCAGGACGCTGCCGGCGAGGTCACGCTGGTGTGCGAGGCGGCCTACCTGCCCGCGCGCACCACCTGGACGCGCACGGTGCACATCGGCTACGACGAGCGGCGCGTGCACTCGGTGCGGATCGACGGCGTGCCGGTCCATGCCTTCGCGGTGCGCGAGACGGTGATCCTGACCGCCCTGGACAACGAGCGCATCCAGGTCGACACGGCCACCCGGACCTGGACCAGCGACTTCCGTGGCCTGGCCACGGCGCAGGGGCGCTGCGAGCGCGCGCGGTGAGAAAGCCCACCCCGCACGGGGGTGGGCTTTCTCACCGCGTCAGCACCGCCATCGTGATGCGTGAAACGCAGGTCAATTCACCCGCGTCGTTGTGCATGTCGATCTGCCAGACCTGGGTGGTGCGGCCGATGTGCACCGGCCGCGTGGTGCCGGTGACCCAGCCGCTGGTGGCGCCCTTGAGGTGGTTGGCGTTGATGTCCAGGCCCACGGCCCGCTGGCCTTCGGGGCAGCTGTAGGCGGCGCCGCACGAGCCCAGGGTCTCGGCCAGCACCACGCTCACGCCGCCGTGCAGCAGGCCGTAGGGCTGCTTGGTGCGGGTGTCCACCGGCACGCGGGCGCGGATGAAGTCGTCGCCGACTTCCAGGAATTCGATGCCCAGCCGCTGCACGGCGGTGTCCTGGTGGATGGCGGTGAGTTCTTCGACGGAGATGGGTTTTTTCCAGATGGTCATGGGCGTTCGGCGTGCTGCGGATGGAAAGTCGGTGATCGCCCGACTGTAGCGAACGCGCGAAACCCTGCCCAGCGGCGGGTGTCACCCGCGCGGATCAGCCCTTGCGGCGCAATGCGACCACCGTGCCGCCCGCCGCGGGCGGCGGCAGCGCCCAGTGCGAGGGCAGCGCGTGCAGCACGGCGCGCGCGTCCAGCGAGCGGATGGGCACCGCGTTGTCCATGGGAATGCGGTCGTGCGCCTGCAGGGCCATGTAGCGCAGGGCGCTCACGCGCAGGAAGGAAGCGAAGTTGCCCACTTCGCCGCGCGCGGCCACCAGCTCGTCGTAGAGCTTCTCGATCAGCTGCACGACCGTCATGCCGTCGCGCTGGCCGATCTCGGACAGCACGTCCCAGTACAGGTTTTCCAGCCGGATGCTGGTCACCACGCCGTGCAGCCGCACCGAGCGGGTGCGGCTGGCGTAGCTCTCGGGATCGGCGCTGATGAAGACTTCACACATGGCGGTGCTCCTGGGGTGCCGGACAAGACGGCATTGTCGGCGGCTTCGCGTTCAATGGCTGATGGTCGTGCCCAGCACCTTGAGGAATTGCGCGATCCACGCCGGGTGGGCCGGCCATGCGGGCGCGGTGACGAAGGGGCCATCGGTCACGGCCTGGTCCACGGCGATGTTGGCGTAGATGGCGCCGGCGAGCTCCACCTCCACCTGGCAGGCCGGATAGGCCGAGATGGTGCGGCCCTTGATGTCGCCCGTGGCGGCGAGCAGCTGCGCGCCGTGGCAGACGGCGGCCACCGGCTTGCCGCTGCCGGTGAAGTGCTTGACCAGCGCCATCACGCTGGCGTGCATGCGCAGGTACTCGGGGCCGCGCCCGCCGGGAATCACCAGGCCGTCGTAGCTCTCGGGCTTCACGTCGGCGAAACTGGCGTTCAGGGTGAAGCGGTGGCCGGGCTTTTCGCTGTAGGTCTGCGCGCCCTCGAAGTCGTGGATGGCGGTGTGGATGAAGTCGCCGGCCTTCTTGTCGGGCGCCACGGCGTGCACCGTGTGGCCGACCGCCTGCAGCGCCTGGAACGGCACCATGGTCTCGTAGTCTTCGCAGTAATCGCCGCAGATCATCAACAGCTTCTTGCCCATGCATGTCTCCTGGTTCGGATGGTTGGAGCAGGCATTGTTGAAGCCGGGGCGGCGGGTGGGGTAGCAGCCCGTTACTGCAGGCGCGAGGGTTTTCCCTTGGGGGTGGTCGACGAGATTCGTGCAGCGAACTGGAGCTGACGCTCAGCGCGGCGCCAGCACCGCCATGATGATGCGCGAGACGCAGGTCAGTTCGCCCGTGTCGTTGTGCATGCCGATCGGCCGGACCTGGGTGTTGCGGCCGATGCACGCCGTTCGCGTGGTGCCGGTGACATGTCAGCGGGCCGCCAAGATGCGCCCGGATCTTTGCAGCGCAGCACGCGCCGCGTCGTAGCCGGCGCGGGTTGCCTGGCGCTGCTCGTCGATGGCGGACATCTTCGACACCACGACCGGCGGCGCGATGAGCACATCCGCCTCGGCGGCTTCCTGCGCAGCGACCATGCAGCTTTGCGCGTGCATGACGCGGTAGACCACGGTGGCCGCGCCCAGGCCCTGCGCGCGCGGCCCGGCGCAATAGATGTCCACGGCAATGACGAAATCGGCTCCCATGGCGCGGGCGAAACGCACGGGCACGAGGCTCGCGATACCGCCATCGACGAGCGCGCCGCCGCCGTGGTTCACCGGAACCACGATGCCGGGAATCGCAGCGGATGCCTGCACCGCGGTACCGGGATCTCCCCGATCGAGCAGCACGGCGCGCTCCCTGTCGAGATCCGTCGCCACGGCGGCAAAATGCCGAGGGAATGCCTCGATGGGCTTGCCGCGCGTGATCTGGTTGACCCACCTGGCAAGCTCGTCGCCCCGGACGAAGCCGCTCCGGCTCCAGGTCCAATCGACCAGCGATGAGAGGCGTTGCAGCTGTCCGGCCTGATCGATCTGGGCTGCGCTCATACCGCTGGCATAAGCCGCGCCAATGACTGCCCCCGCAGAAGTCCCGACGACGATGTCCGGCTCGATGCCGGCCTCCTCCAGGGCTTGCAGAACCCCCGTGTGGGCAAACCCCCGAAGGCCGCCGCCACCCAGTACCAGTGCGATCTTCGTGTGCTTTTCCGCCGTCGCGGCGGTGCCGCGCGCGGAGCGCACTTCCTCCAGCGACCGTGGCTGGAGCCGGTCGGTTGCCACCGGCCCGGGCGTCGAGCACCCAGACAGCGCGACCATGCCGATGATGGCCGCGAGTGCGGCGCTCCTCAAGTTGACTTTCATGCCTTGTGTCCCTTCAAACGCAGTTGCGGGGAAGTTTAGGAGCGGCGCGCTCCAGTCTTCCATCGGAAGGCGACAGGTGCAGGGCCAAGGGCGCCAGGCAGATTCCGTGATGTTCGAGGCAGCGGCCAGCGCCGCGCCGGCTACTTCGGGAGCAACAGCGCCAGCCCCAGCGCAGAGGGAATGGCCTGGACCAGCAGGGGCTTGCGCCCGACGGTCAGCGCCCCGAACAGGCCTGCCACCAGAACGCAGGCGAGGAAGAAGCGTTTGACGTCCGCACCGGCTTCACCGAGGAACAGCCCCCAGAACAGGCCGGCTGCGAGAAAGCCGTTGTAGAGGCCCTGGTTGGCCGCCAGGACCTTGGTCGCGGCGGCCTGCGCGGGCGTCTGGTTGAACGCCTTGAGTCCGGCGGGCTTGTCCCACAGGAGCATTTCCAGCACGAGGATGTACACGTGAACGAACCCAATGGCTCCAACGACGAAGTTTGCGGCGATTGACACGGTGTCTCCTTGGATGACGCCGCACGCGCGTTGCGTGCAGTTCTGGTGAATCACTGGATGGGGCGCTGGCCGGCACCCTGTCCCTGGCTCATTCGCCAGCGGTTCGGGCTGGTGCCTTCCCACGACTGGAACGCGCGCGCGAACGAATTCAGTTCCTCGAAGCCGAGCACGAAGGCGATCTCGCCGGTGTCGAGGTTCGTCGAGGCCAGCAGGTGGCGTGCCGTCTCCTGCCGCACCCCATCGAGCAGCCGTTGATAGGAGGTGCCCTCTTCCTCGAGCCGCCTTTGCAGCGTGCGAGGGCTGAGGCAGAGCTCCCTGGCCACCAGGTCGACGCTGGGCCGCCGGCCATGCATGCTTTTGAGCAGGACGTTACGAACCCGGCGGGCAAGCGTCACGGCGCTGGACTTCTCCATCAGGGCTTCTTCCAGTCCGGGGAGCATCAGCGCCAGCATCTGCGGGTGGTGGCTCGCGAACCTTGCGCCCAGCGCATCTTTCTGGAACACCAGGATGTCGCGCGGTGCGTTGAACCGGACAGCGCAACCGAAGTGTCTGCCGAGCAGATCACGGTTCGACTCCGTGCGAGTCAGCTCGACCCGCAGTGGCTTGATGCGCCCTTCGGTGCCGATGGCGATGAGGCAGCACAGCCAGGAGAATGCCGAGTCGGTCACGAAGTGGGGGACGCTGCTGCTCGCGCACAGCCAGAGAAAGCGCACCCGGACCTCCTCGTCCTCGACACCGACCTCGATGTCTTCCGGACAGGTCAGGCGCTTGTAGCGCGCAAGCCGTGCAAGGGCTTCGCCAAGGTTCTCCGACATCAAGGCCGCCGTCGAGGCCACATCGAACTGGTGGCTGGGCGCGCGCAGTGGAAGCTGAAGGCCGAAGTCGGGGGGAACACCCGCGGCGGCGAGAGCGTTCCAGAGTGCGAAGAACTGGTCCGTGGTCAAGGCCAGGCGTTCGTTCCTGCGGGATGCCGGCACACCGATGCGGCGCATCAGATCTTCGAATTCGATGCCCACGCTCTCCACCGTCTGGGACACGAAAGGCGGAATGGTGACCAGATCGGTTCGCAAGCGGGCTTCCTTCAGGTGCATGGCCCGGTGGTTCCGGACCCTTGATGCGAGGGGAGTCTAGTTTCTCTTCCTGGATGGATTGTCATCAAAACGCGCCACCGGGGCATCCAATGGCGCCACCGCGCGTCGAAGGCCGGACCCGGCCGTGCTCAAGCATGCTGTGCATGGTGTCGATCACGATCTCGCGGACGCTACCGTGTCGATAGTGATACATCTCGGGATTTTGGGGGTGATAGCGCATGTCGTTTCCGACATGGCTGTAGATGCTTGCTGCCTCGCCGGAGAAGTGCCTGGCCAGTCCGACCATCCAGGTAGGCATGAGCCGCATGGACGGCTTGAAGCCCAGGTGACCGAACTCCTCGCGCACCACCTTGGCCAGATCCACCATCTTTCCGGTCGTGCCAAAGCACAGATGGCGGCGGAAGTCGGCTTCGGGACTGTTCATCAGGGCAACATGCATCCTCGCGCAGTCGCGCACATCGACCATGCGCAGGTTCATGTCGATCATCAAGGTCGATCGGCCTTCCACCATGCTGCGCAGGCTCTCGACGCTGAACCGCCCCCACGGCACCAGCGACGGCCCGAGGATGAAGCTGGGATTGATGGTGGCCAGCGGGACGCCCCGGGGGTTGCGCGCCGGGTCGCGAGCCCAGTTCCAGGCGAGCCGCTCGGCGAGCGTCTTGCTCTTGAAGTAGTCGGCAGTCGGTCCGGATTTCAAGCCATCCAGCATGGTCCAGTCCGACTCGTCGAAGCTGCGTTTGTTTCGGGGATGCCCATAGGCCACCGCCGCCTCCGAACTCGTCAGCACGATCTTGCGCACGCTGTCGCTGCCGAATGCGGCTGCCAACAGGTGCCGGGTGCCGGCGACGGCGCCGCCGGTCCTGTCGGATTCGGTTTTCACGGCCTGCGGGCTCGCCACGTGGAAGACCCACTGGCAATCGCGAACGGCATCGGCCCAGCCGTGCTCCTGGCGCAAATCGGCCGCCACGAATTCCGCCCCCGGGAGCAGGCGGGACAGGGTGTGGAGGCGTTCGGCATCCGCTAGATCTCGCACGGTGCCTCTCACGCGAAAGCCCTGGTCGAGCAGTTCCCTGGCGAGCCAGGACGCGAGATAGCCGCTGACGCCCGTCACCAGGCACAGATCACCATTTTTCATTGTGTTTCCATGGTTGGTTCAGAAGGCTTCAGTGTGCGAAAAGGTACGTCCAGAACAGGAACCCGATCGCGCCAGGGCGCCATCCGATCGCGCGGTCCAGGCCATCGCATCGCGCCAATCCTCCGTCGGATCGCGACGCACGCAACCCACAGGGGTTGCCTTGCGGCGGCTCTGACGCAAACTCCGCTGCCTCGACCCCGGCATCCATATTCCGCGCGCGGTTCTGGCGCAGACACCGGATGCCGACACCTTCCTTGATCCCATGAATGAATTGATCCAGGGCTACTATCTCGGCGAACGGGCCACGGCGCTTCAGGGCCTCGCCGTCGGTGTGATGCTCGTGCTCGCATCATGGCTGCTGTGGCGGTTCGCCGTAGGCGGCTCGATCGCCCGTGGCGCAGCTTGTGCGTTGCTGGCCTACGGCATCCTTCAGGCTGTGGCCAGCGGCGGCTATCTCATGGTGCTGTCTGGCCGCGCCGACAATGCCGCTGCCATTGCGGCCGGCGACGAAGCGGCGCAGCGCGAGCGGGAAATTGCAAGAATGGAGGCACTCCTTCGAGGAACCTCGTACGTTGGTACCCAGGCTGTCTTGTCAGCACTCATCATGGTCGGCCTTGTGCTGACCTTGACAATGCACGCGCAGCCGGTGGCAGTGGGTATCGGCCTTGGCCTGATGCTTGCGGGCGTGCTCGGACATGCCTTCGAAGCGCAGTCGATACAGAAAAACCGGCAGCATCTGGCTGCCGTCGAGGCGTATGCCGCGCCGGAGCAGCGCCCCGTCAGCGACTGAACGGGGCGGGCGAATCCGGGCGGGCGCTGCGCGATCAGGCTTTGCGGCTGAGCAGCCAGTACAGGAAGATCGCGCCGAAGGTGGCGGTGCCGATGCCGCCGAGACCGAACTGGCCGAACTTCAGCGTGTATTCGCCCGTGCCCAGGATGATGGGGATCGCGGCCACCAGCAGGTTGCGGTTGTCCGAGAAATCGACCTTGTTGTCGACCCAGATCTTCGCGCCTGCGATGGCGATCAGGCCGAACACCACGATGGACACGCCACCCATCACGGCCAGCGGAATGGCCTGGATCAGCGCGCCGAACTTGGGGCTGAAGCCCAGCACGATGGCAATCACCGCGGCCACCACGAACATGGCGGTGGAGTAGATCTTGGTGGCCGCCATCACGCCGATGTTCTCGGCGTAGGTGGTGACGCCCGTGCCGCCCGAGGCGCCGCTGACCATGGTGGCCACGCCGTCGCCGATGAAGGCCTTGCCCAGGTAGGGGTCGAGGTCGCGCCCGGTCATGGCGCTCACGGCCTTGATGTGGCCCAGGTTCTCGGCCACCAGGATCACCGCCACCGGCGCGATCAGCAGGATGGCCTGGGTTTCGAAGACTGGCGCGGCGAACCGCGGCAGGCCGAACCAGGCTGCGCTGGCGATGCCCGAGAGGTCGATCGGCTGGCCCAGGCCCAGGCCGTTGGTGAGCACGGCGTAGACCACGCTGGCCACGATCAGGCCCACGAGGATGAGCAGGCGCTGGGTCATGCCGCGCGTGTACACGGCCACCAGGCCCACGCTGATGAAGGTGACGGCCTGCATCCAGGCGTCGAAGCCGGTGGGCGCCATGTTCTTGATGGGGATGGCCGCGAGGTTCAGGCCGATCACGGCCACCACGGTGCCGGTGACCACCGGCGGCATGAGGCGCTCGACCCAGCCGGTGCCGACGGCCTGCACGATGAAGCCGATGACCGTGTAGACCAGGCCGCAGACCACGATGCCGCCCAGCGCCACGCCCAGGTTGGTGTTGGGGCCGGTGCCGGCGTAGCCGCTGGCGGCGATCACCACGCCGATGAAGGCGAAGCTCGAGCCCAGGTAACTGGGCACTTTGCCGCCGGTGATGACGAAGAAGATCAGCGTGCCGATGCCGCTCATGAGGATGGCGACGTTGGGGTCGAAGCCCATGAGCAGCGGCGCGAGCACGGTGGCGCCGAACATGGCGATGACGTGCTGCACGCCCATGACCGTGGTCTGGGGCCAGGGCAGGCGCTCGTCGGGCGCGATGACGCCGCCGGCGTTGAGCGTGGAAGCCGGTCTCTCGGTCCAGTTGAGCAGGCCCATTGGAAATCTCCTTGTTGTTGAGGGGTCGGGCGCGCCTCGTCGCGCCGGCAGGCATTGTGCCCGGCAAAACCGTTGTGTGGTGTCTTCTGCGGCGTGGCTGCTCTGGTGGCGATTTGCTCAGGAGCAGGGGCTTGGGTTGTCTGGCGGGACAGCCGGTTCGGTCTGGGAGCTGCCGTTCAGCGTTGGCGGCGCAATGATCGCTCGCGACCCCTTGCGGTCATGCTAGGACCGTCAGCGAAGCGGTCATTGAGTGGAAGTAGATGCCAGGTTTCGTAGTTTACTTACACCTGTACAAAAATCAAGTCTTGGCATTCAACTTTTTGATCTGATTGCGTTTTCGGGGGCATCCCACATCGTTCAGCTTATCCCGCAGGTTTTGCGGGATACATTACGTTAGGATTATTAAATGCTTGAAATGAATTTCGCGTTTGCTAGGCCATGGACAGTTCGACTACCCACGTTGGCTAGGCAAATGAATACTGAGTATGTCGACGCATTTTTCAATGATGGTTCACTTCGTCTTTCTTCATTTGAGACTTTTAGGCGACATCCTGATGAAAAACGTAGAGACGGACAAGAAGGCCTCGTGGCTATGGAAGTCAATACTCCAACTGGCTCTTTGAGCATTCTTGGAGCCTGCGGACAGGAAGCCTACATTATGTGCGCGTCAACTGTAGAGGTACCGATAGATGAAAATAATGGCCCAGTGTCTGCATTTCGTATTTTAGATACCTTAAAATTTGCAGATGCAATATCACGTCAAATCCCAGGGTTTATTGGAGGAGTTGAGGGTTTCTGTATTTACCGAAAAAATACAATGATCAAAAAAATTGATCCAAACCCAATGATTTCACCAACTGTTGGCGCAAATCCAGATTTGTGGTTTCAAGAACAGAAACTCCGAACCGCAAAACTTGCGATAGATGCTTACTTCATGAAGCACATATCTTTTGCACATGAAGCCGAATATCGTTTTATTTGGTTCGCAGAAAATTCAAGAAAGCAGTTTCTTGAAATCAAATGTCCGGCTGCAATTGAATGCTGCGAACGTGTCACCAAGGAATCATCTGAGCCAGCATCTCAGCCAACCTTTCCAAGCGGACCTCAGACTCTTTGCTTTGGCGATATTTAGAAAAAAAAGTTGGTAGATCTCCTGATCCGGCAGTCAACGCGGACAGCTTCGCCGCCGGTTACTTTGGTTCGTTGAGCGACTGAATTTCCGATCTCTCGAAGGCCGCTCCTGGCCGACAGTAGCCTACCCGTCTGGACTGACCACTGGCAGCAGGCACTGCACAGCGGCAATTGGCTCAAATTGGCTCAACTACCTGGCCGTGCCCGCCCCGCTCACCCAACCGCCGGCAGCACCTCCCCCCGGCTCTCTCCAAACCCGATGCGCGCCGCGCCCGGCCGTTCGCACCAGCCGCACAGGATCACGGTGTCGCCGTCTTCCAGGAAGCGCCGTTGCGCACCGATGCCGGGCAGCGGCACGTCGCGCGTGCCGCCCACGCTGAGTTCCACGATCGCGCCCGCCTCGGCCGGCGTGGGGCCGGAGATGGTGCCGGTGCCCAGCAGGTCGCCCGGCTGCAGGTTGCAGCCGCCCACGGTGTGCTGCGCGAGCATCTGCGCGATGGTCCAGTACTGGTGGCGGAAGCTGGTGGCGGAGAGGCGGTCGGGGGCGATGCTGCGTTCGCGGTGTTCGCGCGCTTCCAGGCGCACCTCCAGTTGCACGTCCACGCCGCCCCGGGCGCTGTTGGCCGCGCTGTCCAGGTAGGCCAGCGGCTGCGGTTCGTCGGCCGGGTGCGCGAAGGGCACGCGGTAGGGCGCGAGCGCTTCCATCGTCACGATCCAGGGCGAGACCGTGGTGCAGAAGTTCTTGCCCAGGAAGGGGCCGAGCGGCGCCATCTCCCAGAACTGGTGGTCGCGCGCCGACCAGTCGTTGAGCAGGCACATGCCGAAGATGTGCTGCTCGGCCTCGGCGATGGGAATCGGCTCGCCCAGGGCGTTGCCAGGGCCGATGTAGAAGCCCATCTCCAGTTCGTAGTCGAGCCGGCGGCAAGGGCCGTAGACCGGTGCGCTCGCGCCCGGCGCCATGGCCTGGCCCATCGGGCGGCGGAACGCGGTGCCGCTGACCACCACGCTGGAGGCGCGGCCGTGGTACGCGATCGGCAGCCACTGGAAGTTGGGCGTGAGCGGGTCGTCGGGCCGGATCACGCGGCCCACGTTGCGCGCGTGGTGGATGGAGGTGTAGAAGTCGGTGTAGTCGCCGATGCGCGTGGGCACGCGGTGCTCCACCTCGGCCTGCGGCACCAGGCTGGCGCGCAGCGCGTTCACGCCCGGGCCGCTGGCGCCGGCCTTGAGCAGGTCGAACAGCGCGTGGCGCAACGCGCGCCAGGCCGCCGGGCCCATGGCCAGGAAGCCGTTGAGCGCGTCGCTCGTGCAGGCGTTCACGGCCTGCGCCGCCGGGCCGGAGATCGCATTGCTGCGCGCGATGGCGGCGAGGTCGATCACCTGGTCGCCAATGGCCACGCCGCCGCGGAAGGCCTCGCTCGAACCCTTGCGGCGGAAGATGCCGAAGGGCAGGTTCTGGATGGGGAAGTCGGTGCCCGGCGCGTTGGCCGATTCGAGCCAGCTGCGGGTGTTGGCGTCATGGGTGTGGTCGAGGTTCATGGTGGTGCCTGTGCTGTGGAAGAGATGAGGGTTCAATGTCAGCGCACGATGCGGCCGCCCATGGCGATGCCCACATCCACGAATCGTGTGCCGTGGTGGCTGGTGCCGTCGTACTGCACGCGAAAGCCGCCGATGTCCAATGTACCCAGGCGTTCCAGTGCCGTGGCCAGCGCCGCGCCGGTCGGCGGGTGGCCTGCGCGGACCAGGCCGCGGAACGCGATCTGCGCGCCGATGTAGGCCTCCAGCCCGATCAGCGTGGGCTCGGCGCCCGAGTGGCGCCCCAGGCTTTCCTTGTACTGCATGCCCACGGGGTAGCGGCGGTCTTCCAGGCGCGGCATGACCTGGGTGATGACGATCCCGTTGCCCTGCGCACCCAGGGTGCGCAGCAGCAGTTCGGTGCCGATGAGGGACAGGCAGTAGATTCCCGCCGCGGGAAAGCGAGCTGCCAGCAACTGGCGAATCAGCTCTACTGCACCCAGGCCGCCGCCGGCCACCACCACGGCGCCGGGGCGCGCCGCCGCCAGGCGCTGCGCGGTGCCGGCGGCATCGCTGCCAGCCGGGTCGAACACCAGGCTCTCCACCAGTTCGAGCCGGCGCGGGCCGGTGGCCTCGGTGAAGTGGCGCGCGATGTCCTGGCCGGTGGGGTTGTGCATGGCCGCCATGGCGATGCGGCGCACGCTGATCGTGTCCAGGTGCCGCGCGATGTACCGCACCTCGTCGCCGAACGTGGCCGCGTTGAAGAAGGTGTGGCGGCGGTAGCCGCGCTGGCTGTCGGCCCCGCTGCGCGCGCCGATCAAGGGGATGCGCTGCTCTTCGGCCCACGGCATGAGCAGGCCGAGGTTGGCAACGCCGAGCGGCGCGATCAGCGCCACCGCGCCGTGTTCGCCCGCCAGCGCCCTGGCGTTGGCCAGGCTGCGGGAAGGTTCGTAGGCATCGTCGAGCGACACCAGCTTGACCGGGCGCCCGAGCACGCCGCCATCGGCATTGGCGCTGTGCAGGGCAGCGTCGAGCGCGGCCTTCATCGAGGCCGCGGGTTCGGCAAAGATGCCGGTGGCCGGGTAGGTGTGGCCGAGCACGATGGGCGCGCTCGCCTGCGCGCGGGCCGCGCCCGCCATGGCCGCGGGCAGCAGCGGCGCCGCGGCCAGCCAGCGGCGGCGGCGCCACCCGGCGTGAGCGGATGGCGGGGCATCCGGTGAGCGTGTAGGCGGTTTCATGGAGAGACCTTCCTGCTGGCGATGGGTGCCCCAGGGCATTCGTCTGCCCCGGGGCCGTGAAAAAAAGATGGCATCCAGGGGGATGCCATCAAGCCGGCGGGGCCGGCATCCCGGAGACTCCCTTGCGGGTTCTAGAAGCGGTGGCGGATGCCGATGCCCAGACTGGTGCCGCTTTGCAGCGCGGTGACGCTGTCGCGCATCGCGGCGCCGTAAAGCTCGGTGCGTTTGGACAGGGCGTGGCTGTAGCCCAGCGCCCAGGTGGTCCGCTTGATTTCGGCCAGGGCGGATTCGGTCTTTCGCGTGGTGGCCACGGAGGCCATGATCCTGCCCGCGCCGACGGGCACCGATGTGCCCAGCTGCCAGGTCGTGAAGTCGCGCGAGGCCGCGGCGGGCAGGTCGACGGTGGTCCGGCTCCATTGGCCGAACAGTCTGAGGGTGCCGAAGTCGTACGAGGCGCCGAGCTGGCGCGTGTCCTGGCCTTGTTTCTGGTTGCCCGCCGGCACCGCCGGTGGCGGCGGCACCGCGGGCTGGTCGATGTGCTCGCCCGAGAACGACACCAGCAGCGGCCCGCTGCCGTAGGTCAGCGCGTAGCCGGTGCGTTTGTTGCCACCGCCCACGGCCTCGCCCAGCGAGTGGTTCAGCGTGGCGCTCAGGCCGCCCCAGTTCGGCGACGAATAGGCGATGCTGTTGTTATGTGCCGAGTCGGACACGCCCGCCGGCCCGCCCGAGGCGATGGCGGCGTCCAGCGGCTGGCCGCCGACGTAGGTGTGCAGCGTGATGGGGTTGAATACCGTGGAATCGCCGAACGGGTTGAGACGGATGGTGCTTATGAAGTTGGGCGTGGTGAGGCGCCCCATGCGCACCGTGCCGAAACCGCCTTGCAGCCCCACCGAGGCGGTGCGGGAAAAGTAGGCATCGTTGGGGAAGCGGCCGCTCTCGCCGGTGTCGGCGCGGATGAAGCCGGAAGCGTCGAAGGATGCCTTGAGGCCGCCGCCGAGATCCTCGGTGCCGCGCAGGCCCCAATGCGAGGTGGTCATGCCGCCGCTGTCGACGTTCGTGGTCCGGGTGCCGGTGGCGCTGGCCAGTTGCTTGCTGGCCAGGTAGAGGTCGACCACGCCGTAGATTTGCACGCTCGACTGGGCCTGTGCGGCGCCGGCAGACAAGGCTGCGCCCGCAGCGAGCCCGACGAGCCGCCGTTTTGTGTTCATCATGAAAACTCCTGATGGGTTGGTGGGGTGGTGGGCGGTTCCGCCGCTTTGACGCTATGGCCCTTGGTCAAAGATGGCGACCGCCCGGGTCCAGCCTGCAGACGCGCCGCGGATCTTCACGGGGAAGCAGGCGATGGTGAACCCGTGGCCGGGTAGGGCCTCCAGGTTGTGCAACTTCTCGAGGTGGCAATAGCCGATGTCGCGGCCGGCCTTGTGGCCTTCCCAGATCAGGCCGGCATCGCCGGACTCGGCGTATTTCCTGGCGGTGTGGACGAACGGCGCGTCCCAGCTCCAGGCGTCGGTGCCGGTCAGGCGCACGCCACGCTCCAGCAGGTACAGCGTGGCCTCGTAGCCCATGCCGCAGCCGGCGCGGGTGTATTCGGGCGTGCCGTGGGCGCTGCCGGCGCGGGTGTTCACCACCACGATGTCCAGCGGCTGCAGGGTGTGGCCGATGCGCGCCAGCTCGGCCTGCACGTCGGCGGGCTGCGCCACGTAGCCGTCGGGCAGGTGGCGGAAATCGAGCTTCACACCGGACTGGAAGCACCAGTTCAGGTCCACCTCGTCGATGGTCAGCGCGCGTTCGCCGCCGTCCATGGTCGACGCGAAGTGGTAGGGCGCGTCCAGGTGCGTGCCGTTGTGGGTATTGAGCTGCACGTCTTCCACCGCCCAGGCTTCGCCGTCGGGCAGGTCTTCCTGCTTCAGTCCGGGGAAGAACCGGGCCAGCTCGGGGTAGCTCATCTGGTGGTCGATGTAGCTGATCTTCGGCCCCAGGCCCGGGGGGTCCGATGGGACGTCGTTTTCCAGGTGCATCGAGATGTCGATGATGTGGCGATGGCGGTTCATGGGGATCTCAGGCTTGTTTCCAGTTCAGGACGCGGCGTTCGGCCAGCGCCAGCAGCGCGTTGCTCGCGAAGCCGATCGCGCCCAGCAGCAGCACGCCGGCGAAGAGTTCGGGCGCGCGGAAGGCGCGCGCGGCCTGCAGGATGGCCAGGCCCAGGCCTTCCTGCGAGGCGAGCATTTCGCCCACGATGGCCAGGATCAGCGAGACGGTGAGCGAGATGCGCATGCCGGCCAGCGCGTCGGGCAGGGCATTGGGCAGGCCGATCTTGAACACGAAGGCCATGGGCGAGAGGCGCAGCACCCGCGAGACTTCGTGCAGCCGCGGCTCGACCGAAGCGAAGCCGTGCACCGTGGCCAGCAGCACCGGCCACACCGCGCCGAAGGCGATCACCACCAGCACCATGGCGGGCGACAGGCCGATCAGCGCGATCGCCACCGGCACCACGGCCGAGGCGGGCAGTGGGCGGATCATCTCCAGCATGGGCTGCAGCCAGGCGCGCAGCGCCGGCGAGATCCCGATCAGCGCACCCAGCGCGATGCCGATCGCCGAGGCCAGCGCCCAGCCATAGGCCATGCGCTCGACCGTGCCCAGGGTCAGCCTCGCCAGTTCGCCTTGCGACATGCCTTCGATCAGCGCCTGCCAGGTGGCTTGCGGCGCCGGCAGAAAGATCGGCGAGACCCATGCCTGGCGGGTGGCCAGCCACCACAGGCCCAGCAGCGCCAGGGCCACCAGCAGGCTCGATGCGGCGTCGATGCCGCGCGCCAGGAACCTGTTCATGAGCGGTCTCCGGCGCCGTCGGGCAGGGAGTGGCGGAACCAGCGCTTCTGCAGGGCCAGCAGGCCCTCGCTCAGGCCCCAGCCCAGAAGGCCTATCCACAGCAGCAGCGCGAACATCAGGTCCGGGCGCAGGCTCTGCTGGGCGCTCATCAGCGCGTAGCCCAGGCCCTGCGGGTTGGCGGCGATCTCCACCGTCACGCCCACCACCAGGGCGATGCCCACGCTGAGCCGGAAGGCCACGAAGATGCGCGGCAAGGCCGCGGGCAGCACGATCTTGACCACGCGGGCCCAGGTCGCCAGGCCGAGCATGCGGGAGACCTCCAGCAGCCGCGGCTCGACCTGGCGGATGGCGGCCTGCGACAGGATCATCATGGGCCAGAAGCAGGTGAAGGCGACCACCGCGATCTCCATGCGGAAGCCGAACCCGAAGACCAGCATGGACAGCGGAATCAGCGCCACCGAAGGCACCGGCCGCAGCAGCTCCACCGACAGGCTCGAAGCCTGGGCTGCCGCGCGAGAGAGCCCAAGCCACAGGCCGAACAGCAGGCCGAGTCCGCCGCCCAGACCCAGGCCGGCGAGCGCCGCGCCCAGCGTCTCACCGGAACTCAGCCACAGGCTGCCGTCGAACAGCGCCTGCCACAGCGCCAGGGCCACTTCGCTGGGGCGGGCCAGGGCGTCGCTGTGCACCTGATGGATGCGCATGCCGGCCTCGGCCAGCATCAGCAGGCCCAGCGGGACCACGGCGCCACGCAGGTCGATGCTCATGTCTTGATGTACTCGAAGGCTTCGCGGCGCAGCCGCAGGAACTCGGGTTCCTCGCGCGTGCTGAGCTGGTTGCGCGGGCGCGGCAGGTTCACGTGGAAGGTCTGTGCCAGGCTGGACTGCTGGCCCGGGTTGGCGCGCAGCGCCAGCACCGTGTCGCCGAGGTAGATGGCTTCTTCCAGGTCGTGCGTGATGAACAGCACCGTGGTGCCGGCCGCTTCCACGAGCTGCAGCATCTCGTCCTGCAGGGTTTGGCGGGTCATGGCGTCCAGCGCACCGAAGGGCTCGTCCATCAGCAGCACGGCGGGCTCCTGCGCCAGGCAGCGCGCGATCTGCAGGCGCTGCTGCATGCCGCCGGAGAGCTGGCCGGGAAACTTCTCCGCGTGCTGCGCCAGGCCCACCTTGCCCAGCAGGGCGTGGATGCGGTCGGCGCGCTCGGCCTTGGGCATGCGCGCGGCTTCCAGCGCCAGGCTCACGTTGCCCGCCACGGTGCGCCAGGGCAGCAGCGCCTTGGCATAGTCCTGGAACACGATGGCCACGTCGCGCGCCGGGCCGGTCACCGGCGCGCCGTGGTGGCGCACCTGGCCGCTGCTGGGCTTGATGAGGCCGGTCAGCAGCCGCAGCAAGGTGGTCTTGCCGCAACCCGAGGGACCGATCACGCAGACCAGTTCGCCGCGGCGCATGTGGAAGCTCAGACCGTTGATGACCCGGCGCGAACCGAAGTCCAGGCCCACGTTGTCGAACGCGATGACGGGCTCGGCCATCAGGGCGCTGGCGGCAGAGGTCACAGGGGCCTGGTGCACCAGCGAAAGCCGGGCCTGGGCGGCGGCAGAGGAGGGCGGCATGGCGAGGTCCTGGAGGCGAGGCGTCATTGGGCGATCAGGCCGGCCACGGCGGTCTTCTTCTTCAGCGTGCCCATGCGCGCCATCGTGTCGGCCCAGAAGCCCAGGTGCTCGGGCTTCATGTCGCTGGCGAAACGCGGCAGCTGGATGGTCTTGAGCACTTCAGGCGGCAGCTTGAGGTACTTGCCCAGGTCCAGGTAGGCTTCGGCCGGGTTTTCGGCCGCGAAGGCGATGGCGTCGGCAAGGGCCGCGCGGAATGCGCTGACGGCCGCCGGGTTGGCTTCGGCCCACTTGCGCGAACTGGTGTAGACCACGGTGGCGAAGTGGTTCGGGAGCTCGTTGGCGAAACCGGACAGCGCCACGCCGCCAGCGGACGTGCGGATGCGCGAGAGGAAGGGCTCGGGCGTGACCACCGCATCCACGTTGCCGCCGCGCAGCACGTCGGCCATTTGCGGCAGGGGCACTTCGATGAAGGTGACGGACTTGAGGTCCACGCCCTTGTCGCCCAGCCAGCGGCGCGCCAGGATGTCCAGCGTACCGCCCAGGCCGGGCACGCCCAGCTTCTTGCCCGCCATCTGCGCCGGCAACGTCACGCCGCTCCCGGCGCGCGCGACGAAGCCGATGGCCGGCGGATTCTGGGCATTGTTGTAGAGCGCGCCACTGGCCAGGCCGACCATGTCCAGGCCCCCGTCGATGGCTTGCAGCATCACCGGCGGCGTGGTGCCGCCGATCTGGATCGAGTTGGAGATCAGCGCGGCCGGGACGTTGGACGTGAGCGTGATGAGCTGCAACTGCACGTCCAGGCCGTGCTTCTGGAAGAAGCCGCGCTCCTTGGCGACGAAGGCGCTGGCAAAGTCCGGCACGGCGGTGTAGCCCAGCACGACCTTGGTCTGGGCGATGGCGGCGCTGGCGGTGAGGGCCAGGCTCAGGAAGAGGGTGTTCGCGAGTTTCATCGAGGTCTCCTGTGGGGTGGTGCGGGTCCGGCCGCGTCAGTGGATCGGCACGCCGCAGGCCCGGCGCATGCCTTCGGTGATGAACTGCACCAGCAGCGGGCCGGCGGCTTCGCCGTCGCCGGGGCGGTTCTCGCCTTGCGAGAGGCGCTCCACGCGCTGGTCGATCACGTGGTGCACCAGGGAACCCAGGGCGAACTGGTAGCACCACGCGACCTGCCCGCGGCTGGCGCCCGGCAGGGCCTGCATCAGGGCGTCGATGAAGGCGTGGGCCAGCGGATCGAACAGTTCGCGGATGATCGGCTCGTCTTCGGCCAGGTGGTCGTTCATGCCGCGCGACATCAGCCGCAGGAAGATGCGGCCGTCGGGCGTGGCCGCCACGCGCAGCACCGGCAGCACGAAGGCCTTGATGATCTCTTCGAGCAACTGTCCGGCCGGTGCTTCCTGGAGCACGCGGGCCAGGGTGCCCAGCCGCTCCTGCAGGAAGCCGGCGCGCTGCCGGTAGATCTCGTGGTACAGGTCCACCTTGGGGCCGTAGTAGTAGCCCACCAGGGCCAGCGGCACGCCGGCTTCCTCGGCGATGTCGCGGATCGATACCCCGTGGAAACCGCGCAAGGCGAACAGGCGTTCGGCGCTGCGCAGGATGTTCTCCTTGCGGTTGGGCGCCAGTTCGGTTTCGCCCGCTTTGCGGCGGCCCCTGGCGGGCGTGGTGGTGGTGGTCTTCTTCATGCTCATGCGGCGGGGCTCCTGGTCGACGACTGCCCCGGTGGCGGGGTTCTGGGTAGGAATTGTACGAACGTACAACAATGATTGAACACTCGTACAAACCCTAGTTTGCGCAAACCGGAGGGCTCGCGGCGCTCGGGCGTGACAGACCGTTGCCGCCCGGGCTGCTACGCTGTGGCCGGAGAGACAAATCACGGGCCCCGTCCGAGGGCCGGAAAGCACACCGCCAATGAGCCACCTTCCCCCTCCCTTCGTGCCCCAGATCCGTCTGTACCAGGACTGGCTCGCCGAACACCGCGGCCTGCGCTTCGACAGCTACGACGCGCTCTGGCGCTGGTCCACCACCGAACTCGACGCTTTCTGGCAGAGCATCTGGGACTACTTCGACCTGCAGTCCCCCACGCCGCACACGGCGGTGCTGGCGAAGAACGTGATGCCCGGCGCATCGTGGTTTCCAGGCGCCCGGGTGAACTACGCGCACCAGGTGTTGCGCCATGTGCAGCCCGCGTACGCGGCGGGGTTCGCGGCGGTGGTGGGGTGCAACGAGAAGGGCCACCGTGCCGAGCTGAGCTGGCCCGAGCTGCGCCGCCAGGTGGCCTCGCTCGCGCTGCATCTGCAGGCCCAGGGCGTGCAGCCGGGCGACCGCGTGGCGGCCTACCTGCCGAACATTCCCGAGGCCATGGTGGCCTTCCTCGCCACCGTGTCCATCGGCGGCGTGTGGAGCATCTGCGCGCCCGACATGGGCACGAACGCGGTGCTCGACCGCTTCCGCCAGATCGAGCCGGTGGTGCTGATCGCCTGCGACGGCGTCACATACGGCCACAAGGACTTCGACCGCCTGGGCGTGGTGGCCGAGCTGCGCGCGGCCCTGCCGACGGTGCGCCACGTGCTGCTGCACGCCAACCTGGCCGAGGACGCCGATGCGCACGCGCAGGCCCTGCGGGCGGTGGCGCCGTGCACCGCCTGGGCCGACGCCGTGGCCCGCGACGACGCCGCCACCGCCGCCTTCGAGCCGGTATGGCTGCCGTTCGACCACCCGCTGTGGATCGTCTATTCCAGCGGCACCACCGGCCTGCCCAAGCCCATCGTGCACGGCCACGGCGGCACGGTCATCGTGGGCATGGCGCTCAAGATATTGCACAACGACGTGGGCTGCAGCTACCACCCCAACAGCTGGGGCGAGCGCTACCACTGGTACAGCTCCACCGGCTGGGTGATGTGGAACGCGCAGACCAGCGGCCTGCTCAATGGCACCACCTGCGTGATCTACGACGGCAATCCCGGCGGCGCCAGGGACCGGCCCGACTGGACCACCCTGTGGCGCTTTGCCGCCGAGCAGGGCGTGACCTTCTTCGGCGCCGGCGCGGCCTTCTTCGCCAATTGCCTCAAGGCGGGGGTGGACCTCGCTGCTTGCGGCGATCTGTCCACGGTGCGGGCGTTGGGCACCACCGGCTCGCCGTTGTCGGAAGATGCGCAGAACTGGGGTACTGAGCAGTTCCGCAGACTGCATGCGCTTGCGCGGCGCGACCGATTCACCGCCGGGTCGCCCCAAGGTGAATCAGCCCCCCCGGGGGGCAGCGACCCACACGAAGTGGGGGAGCGTGGGGGCGACATCTGGTGGTGCAACATCTCCGGAGGAACCGACTTTGCGGGCGCCTTCATCGGCGGCAACCGCGAGCTGCCGCAGACGCCCGGGCGCATGCAATGCCGGTTGCTCGGCTGCGCGGTGGAGTCGTGGAACGAGCAGGGCCAGCCGGTGATCGACGAAGTGGGCGAACTGGTCTGCGCCCAGCCCATTCCGTCCATGCCGCTGTACTTCGTGGGCGACGTGGACAACAAACGCCTGATCGGCAGCTACTTCGACATGTATCCCGCCGGCCACGGACGCCAACCCGGCGGCGGCGATCTGGATGCGGGTGCGGGCGCGGTCTGGCGCCACGGCGACTGGCTGCGCATCCACCCCGACGGTTCGTGCGTGATCTACGGCCGCTCGGACGCCACCATCAACCGCCACGGCCTGCGCATGGGCACCAGCGAGCTCTACAGCGCGGTGGAGGCGCTGCCCGAGGTGCTCGACTCCATGGTGGTGGACCTGGAGTACCTCGGCCGCGAGAGCTACATGCCGCTGTTCGTGGTGCTGCGCCCGGGCATCGACCTCGATGCGGCCATGAAGACGCGCATCGTCGATGCGATCAAGACCGCGCTGTCGCCGCGCTTCGTGCCCAACGACGTGTTCCAGGTGGCCGAGATCCCGCGCACGCTCTCGGGCAAGAAGCAGGAGCTGCCGATCAAGAAGCTGCTGCTCGGCCAGCCGCTGGAGAAGGTCATCAACCGGGAAGCCATGGCCAACCCCGGCTGCCTGGACTGGTACGTGCGCTTCGCGGCCGAGCGGGGAGGATGAACCAGGGCTTGACTCTGTAGCGACTCCAGGGTTTCCAATGCGCTCCAGCAGCCCTGGAAACCCGCTCATGCCCATGAAACTTCGCCCCACCGAAGCCACTGCCTTCGACGCCGACACCTTCCATCAACTGATCCGCCAGGCCGTGGCGGCAACCACCCCCGAAACCGCCTGGCTCGACCTCGAAGCCGCGCACGTGGTGGGCCAGTTGCAACTCGGCCCGCACTGGCAGACGCACCGCCTGATGCTGGGGCTGGCGCTGCGCACGCGCGATCTGCCCGAAGCCGCCGGGCAACTGCTGCGGCTGGCGCTGGTGCCGCTGGGGCACCTGAGCGGGCGCCTGCCGCTGGGCAATCCCGGCCGCGCCACGGTGAGCGCGTTTGAGCCGATGGCGGTGCGCCCGGCGCTGCGCGAGCGGATCGAGCGGGCGCGGCGCCCGGCGGAACCCCGCACCCGCTGATCCGCAGCGCTGGCGTCAGCCCTGCGCCACCACCGGCCAGGGCCGCTGCGCCGGGCGCATCTGTTCAAAGGCACGCGCCAGTTGCAGCACGCCCAGGTCGTCGAAACGGCGGCCCGCGATCTGCAGGCCGATGGGCACGCCGTGGCGGTCGTATCCGCAGTTCACCGAGGCGGCGGGCTGCTCGCTCATGCTGAAGGGCACGGTGAAGCCGATGTGGTCCATGGCCTGCTCCACGCTGTTGGTGGGGTAGGCCCACTCGGCAGGGAAGCTGGTGTTGGGCGACACCGGCGAGAGCACGAAATCGAACGGCTGCGTGGCGGCCACCGTGGCGGCGCGCATCTTCAGCGCCAGGCTGTAGGCCTGGAACGCCTGCTCGCCGCTGAAACCCAGCCCGCCCTCGGCCCAGGTGCGCACGATGGGCAGCACGCGCGCGCGTCTCTCCGGCGGCAGGGCCTGCACGTCGCAGCCCGAGCGGATGCGCCAGAAGCGGTCCATGCCGTGCAGCAGTTCGTTGTTCATCCACGGCCGGATCGGCTCGACGATGGCGCCGGCGGCCTCGAACAGGCGCGCTGCGGCCGACACCGCTTCGGCCACCTGCGGGTCCACCGGCATGCCGCAGCCCGGCTCCAGCAGCAGGCCGATGCGCAAACCCTTCGGATCGCGCCGCAGGTCCAGCCAGCCGATGGATGCCGGCGGCAGGCTCATGTGGTCGCGCGCGTCGGGTTGCGACAGCACGGCCATCATCAGCGCGGCGTCGGTCACGGTGCGCGCCATGGGCCCGGCGCAGCGGCCCATGTAGGGCGGATCGATGGGCACGCGCCCCAGGCTGGGCTTGAGGCCGGCCACGCCGCACCAGGCCGCCGGCAGGCGCACCGAGCCGCCGATGTCGGTGCCGATGTGCAATGGCCCGTAGCCCGCCGCGGCCGCGGCACCCGCGCCGGCGCTGGAGCCGCCCGGGTTCATCGCGGTGTTCCAGGGGTTGCGCGTCAGCGGGTGGAAGCTGGAGAGGCCCGAGGACAGCATGCCGAACTCGGGCATGGTCGTCTTGCCCAGGAACACCGCGCCGGCTTCGCGCAGTCGGGCGGCGGGCGGCGCGTCCTGCGCGGCCGGCACCAGGTCGGTGGCGGCGGTGCCCAGTGGCACGGGCACGCCGCGCGTGGCGATGTTCTCCTTGATGGTGACCGGCACGCCGTCGAGCGTGGCGCCGCCGCATTGCAGCGGCGCGCCGGCGCGCCAGCGCGCCTCGGACGCACGCGCCATGACCAGCGCGCCTTCGGCGTCCAGGGCGTAGGTGGCGCGCAGCACGGGCTCGCAGCGCGCGATGTGATCGAGCACAGCCTGCGTCACCTCCACCGGCGACAGTTCGCCGCTGCGGTAGGCGGCCACCAATTCATGGGCAGAAAGCGCGTGGAGGTTGTCAGCCATAGGCAAAAGTGCAACGTATGAAGTGTCCGCCGTCCAGGGGCATCAAGGGTCCGGCTCTGCCGGCCCGAGATGCCGTCCCCTCTCCCAGCGCCAAAGGCGCGCCAGAGAGGGGGCTGAGGGCCGCGGCTCCAAGCCTGCCTGCGCAGGCTTGGACGTGCCCGAAGAGCCGCCGCCTCTGGCGGCAGCACCGAGACGCGAAGCGGCGCAGGGGGGTGTTCACCTTTTGCTCACAAGAACGATGCCCGCCGCCACGCCCACCAGCGCCACCACCAGTTGCACGGTGAGCGGTTCGCCCAGCAGCAGCACGCCGAACACCAGCGCGAACACGGGGGTGAGGAAGGTGAAGGTGCTCATCTGCGTGGCCGGATAGTGACGCAGCATCCACATCCAGGTGAGGTAGCTGATGAAAGCCCCCACGACGGTCTGCAGGGCCACCGAACCCCAGGCCAGCCCGGAATACGAGAAGCTCCAGGCCTCGCCCAGCGCCAGCGACAGCACCGGTGCCACCAGCGCGGTCACACCCAGTTGGTAGAACAGCGTCTTCTCGGCGCTGGCGCCCGAGAGCTTCGTGGCGCGGATGGTCAGTGTGGTCAGTCCCCACAGGATGCCGGCGGCCAGGCCCATGGCGTCGCCCTTCCACTGGCCCGCCACCGGCGAGCTCTGGAAAAAACCCTCACTGAACGCGATGGCCACCGCCGCGAAGGCCAGCGTCAGCCCGATCCACTGGATGCGCCTGAGGGTCTCGCTGGGGATCACGCGCGGCAGCAGCAGCGCCACCACGAACGGGCTGGTGTAGAGGAACACCGTCAGGCGCGAGGCGCTGGTGTGCATCAGCCCCAGGTAGATGAAGCAGAACTCGCCGGCGAACAGCAGGCCCGCGAGCAGCCCTGCGTTCAGCGTGCCGTCGCGCTGGAACAGCGGCACCCCGCGCAGCAGGCACCAGACCCAGAGCAGGATGGTGGCGCCCACCATGCGCAGCGAAGCTTGCCACAGCGGGGGAATCTCCTGCACCGCGAACTTGATCAATATCTGCTGGAAACCCCAGAAGGCGCAACAGGTCACCAGCAGGGTGACGGCGAGGGTGTCGAGGTGGGCTTTGCGGGTTTGCATGGCACAGGATGGTAGAACGTGTTGATGATTTAAGCTGGCCACGCTTTGCGCATACCATGCGGCCTTCCGTACGATGGGCAGCTCGGCATGGATCACAAATGGCTTGAGGACTTCATTGCGTTGGCGCGTGAGCGCAGCTTCTCTCGCGCCGCAGAGGTGCGCCATGTGACGCAGCCGCAGTTCTCGCGCCGCATACGCGCGCTGGAATTGTGGGCCGGCGTGGACCTCATCAACCGCGCCGGCGTGCCGCTGAGCCTGACTGCAGCGGGCGAGGAATTGTTGCCGGTGGCCCGGCGCGCCGTGGTCAGTCTGAACGACACGCGTCTGCGCATCCGGCATGCCCACGACGCTCTGGAATGGGTCACCCTGGCCACAGGGCGGACCTTGTCGCGCACGGCCGTGCCGGCTTGGCTGGCGCGCGTTCGCCGCAGCAACGGCGCATTCCGCTTGCGCATCATCACCGGGTCGATCCTGGAAGGTGTCACCACCCTGGAGCAAGGCAGTGCGGATTTCCTGCTGACGTTCTCCCATCCGCGCTTGCCGCTGGTGCTCGACGAACAGCGTTTCGAGGGCATGACGCTTGGCATGGATGAGCTGGTGGCCGTGAGCGCCCCCCGGCCCGATGGTCGCCCGTTGCACACGCTGCCTGGCACCCACTTGCATCCGGTTCCGATGCTGGGCTATGCACCCACGCTGGCGCTCAGCCAGATCCTGCAGGACGGACTCAGCCGCCACGGTGGCGAGATGCATCTGCACACGGTGACGGAATCGGACTTCGCAGAGTCCCTGCACGAACAGGCCTTGCAGGGGGAAGGGTTGGCCTGGCTGCCGCGAGGGCTGGTCGAGGGCGATCTGCACGCAGGCCGGTTGGTGACCGTTCAAGGGGAGGTGCCCAGCATCCGGTTTGAGATCAGGTTGTTCCGTGCACGCGAACCACGCAACACCCTGATCCAGAACGTCTGGACGGCGAGTCGGATCGCATGAGCGCATGCGTGATGCGCATGGCGACGGCGCAGCACGTTCCTAAGCTTCGGGCTTCCCCATTCGAACAAAGGAATCCCCATGAGACATCCCACCGATCGCCGCCAATGGACCTGTCGCCTCAGCCTGGTTGCACTGGCCTGTGCCCTGCCATGGTCGCTGGCCGCGGCGCAGACCTGGCCCAGCGCCAACAAACCGATCACGCTCGTGGTGGGCTACCCTGCGGGCGGCAGCGTTGACCTGGTGGCGCGGGTCGTGGCCGAACCGCTGGCGCGCCGGCTTGGCAGGCCCGTGGTGGTGGAAAACATGGGCGGTGCCGGCGGCACCATCGGCGCGGATCGCGTGGTGCGCGCCGCGCCGGATGGCCACACCCTGTTGCTGGGTTCCGGCAGCGAAGTTTCGATCGCCCGGCTGTTCAACACGGCGGTGCGTTACGACGGCCAGAGAGACCTCACCCACATCGGCTTGATCGGTGTCACGCCGATGGTGTTCGTGGCCGGTCCGGCCAGCGGCGTGAAAACGATCGACGAAGCCCTGGCCAAGTCCCGCAGCCAACCGAACAAGCTCAATTTCGCATCCGCCGGCATTGGCACGCCCTTGCACATGGCGGGCGAACTGATCAACCTGCTGTCGGGCAGTTCGTTCGTGCATGTGCCCTACCGGGGCGCTGGCCAGATGGTGTCGGATCTGGTGGGCGGCAACGTCGACTTCAGTGTGTTCGTGCTGTCGTCCGCCCTGCCGCACATCGAGTCCGGAAAGATGATTCCGCTTGGCGTCACCACACCCACACGCTCGCGGGCTGCGCCCACCATTGCGCCGCTCGGTGAACACCCCAAGCTCCGGGGCTACGACATGAACGTCTGGTTCGGGCTGTTCGGTCCGAAAGGACTGCCGGAACCAGTGACGGCCCGGCTCAACAAGGAAATCAACGAGATCCTGCGCGAGCCCTCGGTGTGGAAGAAGCTGCAGGCCTCCGGCATTTCCAACGAGGGGGGCTCGCCGCAGGCTTTGAGCGCCTTCGTTCGCGCGGAGACCGAGCGCGTGCGAACAGTGGTCAATCGGGCGGTGTCAACCGGATCGGTGCGCTGATGCGACACGGCCTGGTTCCTCATCCGGTGCAGATCCAACCGGTTTCTCTCGATGCGTGGGCCGCGTCGGTTGCGGGCGTGCCCTGGGTGCAGGAGCGCATCGGTGCCGCGCCGGGTCCCGATGTGCTGATCACGGCCCTGGTGCACGGCAATGAATACACCGGGGCCATCGCATTGGACGAATGGCTGTCCAGCGGCCAGCGTCCTCGCCGCGGACGCATCACGGCCATTTTCTGCAACGTGGCCGCCTATGGTCGGTTCGATCCGGCCGAACCCGACGCCTCCCGCTGCGTGAGCGAGGACTTCAATCGGCTGTGGAGTCCGGAGGTGCTCAACGCCCCAGCCGTGGGCATTGAGCGTGCGAGGGCCCAGGCGATCCGGCCTTTTGTCGATCGGGCGACCCATCTGCTCGACCTGCATTCCATGCACGAACCCGGCGCACCGCTGCTGGTCACCGGCGCGCTGCCGCGCAATGTGGCCCTGGCCCAGCGCCTGGGTTCGGGGGCGCAGGTGGTGATGGACCGGGGTCATGCCGATGGCGTCCGCATGCGCGACTACGCGGGCTTCGGCGATCCTGCGGGGGAAAAGTTGGCACTGTTGCTGGAAGCGGGCCAGCACTGGGCGCGCAGCACGGTGCACACCACCCGCAACGTGTTGATGCGTTTTCTGGTGTCGGTGGGCTCGCTCGCCCGCACCGACGTCCCTTCTGGCTGGCTGCAACCCGACGCGGTGTCACCCCCGCCCGTGGCAGTGACGCACCGCGTCGTCGCCCGCACCACGGATTTCGAGTTTGTGCAGGACTACCGTGGCGGAGAGGTGATTCGCCGTGCGGGCACGCCCATTGCCAGAGACGGTGACGACTCGGTGACCACACCCTACGACGACTGCATCCTCGTCATGCCCTCGGTGCGCCAGCTTCGCCCCGGCGTCACCACGGTCCGCTTCGGGCGGATACTGTCAGAGCCCTTGCGCGACCAGCCGGTGCCGCGTGCAGAAGAGGGCCAGTCCTTGGGAAGGGCGAAGCCGTAGCACACCATGATGGCTTGCGCTGCCGGTGGCGCGTCCCTCACCAACACCAAGCGCTGCTTCATACGGTTTCGCCTTCAAACGTATAACGGCGTTGGGTCGCCTTGCCGTGCTACAGCACTGTCTGCGGCGACCCGCCTTGTTCTACGCTCGAATGCAAAACCGTATCAGTGTTGGTCGGGTTGTGCCAACCGACGCAGTTGGCGCTTGAGTTTGGTGATCTCGGTCGCGCTCAGGCCGCGCAGGGTCTGGGCTTCATGCTGGCGCGCCTGTTCGATCAGTGCCAGCGCCTTGCGCTGCCCCGCCGGGGTGATGGCGACCAGCGTGCGGCGCTGGTCGTTGGGGTCGTTCTCCAGCGAGACCCAGCCTTGCGCGGCCAGGCGCTGCACCAGCTTGGTCACCGTGGGCTGCTGGCTCAACACCTCCTGCGCCAGTTGCCCCACCGCCATCGCGTGCTGCCCGCTCAGGGTGGCCAGCGCGCGCCACTCCAGCGAGCCCAGTCCGGCCTTGCGCACCACCGCCTCGAAGTCCTTGAACAGCGCGTGGTTGGCCTGGCCCAGCAGGTAGCCCAGGTAGTCGTCGATGAAGCGCCCGTGGGTCATGCGGGGAGGGAGCAAGACCCGCAACGAAAGAGGTGACCGTCGTCCAGGGGCATCCAGGGTCCGGCTCCGCCGGCCCGAGATGCCGTCCCCCCTCCAAGCGCCCCAAGGGCGCGCCAGAGAGGGGGGAAGCCGCGCAGCGGCGCAGGGGGGTGTCCCATCACAGCGGATGCTCGGCGTAGAACCGGCCACCGTGGTAGAGCAGGGGCGCGGCCCCGGCGCGGTGGCTGCAGCGTTCCACCTCGCCCACGAAGATCACATGGTCGCCCTCGGTGTACTGGCTGCGGTTGAAGCATTCGAAGTTGGCCACGGCGCCATCGAGCAACGGGGCGCCACCGATGCCTTCGGCAAAACCCACACCGGTCCAGCGGTTGAGTCCGCGCGCGGCGAACTGTTCGGCCAGCACCTGCTGGTCCGCGGCCAGCACATTGATGGCGTAGTGCAGGCCGTTGGAGAACACGGCCAGGGAGCCCGCCGCGCGCGCCAGGCTCCAGAGCACCAGCGGCGGGTCGAGCGAGACCGAATTGAACGAATTGGCCGTCAGGCCCACGAGTTGACCGTCACCGGTGCGCGCGGTCACGATGGTCACGCCGGTGGCGAACATGCCCAGCGACGCGCGGAACTCGAGCGTCGAGAAATCGGGAGGCCGGGCCTGGTGGCCGGCTTGTCGGGCTGGGGACATGCTTGGAATTTATATGAAAATTCATGAATAATGGCGACACGCCCGCCAATGCCCCTGTTGGCGATCGTCCACCCGAACAGGAGACAGTATGCTGCAAGAGCGGATCGAACCGGCCTGGATCGACGCGTTCGAAGCGGTCCTGCGCCGTTGCGCGCTGCAGGCCGGCGACACCGTTGCCATTCTCGGCGAAACACAGAGCCGCCCGGTGTTGATGGAGCTGGCCGGCCTGGCGGCAGCCCGCGTGGGCGCGAAGGTTTTCACGCTCACGCTGCCTTCGGTCTTCTCGACCGCTGAACCGGTGGCGCGCTCCACCGGCGCCAGTCCCGCCATCCAGGGGCTCGCGCCCGTCGTGGCGGCGCTGTCGGGCTGCGCGCTGGTGCTGGACTGCACGGTCGAAGGCCTGATGCACGCGCCCGAGCTGCCGGCCATCCTGGCAGGCAACGGGCAGGGCCAGCCGCGCATCGTGTACGTGAGCAACGAACACCCCGAGGCGCTGGTGCGCCTGCTGCCCGACGACGCCACCGAAGCCCGCGTGAAAGCCCACGTGAAGCGGCTGCGCGGCGCCGGGCAGATGCGCGTGACCTCGCCGGCCGGCACCGACCTCGCTATCTCGCTGCAGGGCGCGGTGGCCGGCGGCAACTGGGGCAGCACCACGCGGCCCGGCACGCTCACGCACTGGCCCGGCGGCCTGGTGCTGGCGTTTCCCGCCGCCGGCAGCGTCAACGGCACCCTGGTGCTCGCCGAGGGCGACGTGAACCTCACCTTCAAGCGCTACATCGAGCGCCCAATCGCACTCACGATCGAGAACGACACCGTGACGCGCATCGAAGGGCACGGTGTGGACAGCGAACTGCTGCGCAGCCACTACGCGGCCTGGGCCGAAGCGGACGGTTTCGCCGCCGGGCCGCCCCAAGGCGAAACGCGCCCCCCGGGGGGGCAGCGACCCGCGCAGCGGCGGAGCGTGGGGGCGCCTGCCTATGCGGTGAGCCACGTGGGCTACGGACTGAATGAGGCCGCCCGCTGGGACAGCATGGCCCTGTACGACAAGCGCGACTTCAACGGCACCGAGCTGCGCGCCTTCGCCGGCAACTTCCTCTACAGCACCGGCGCCAACGAAGTGGCCGGGCGCCACACGCGCGGCCACTTCGACTTCCCGCTGCGCGGCTGCACCGTGGCGCTCGACGGCACCGTCGTCATCGACGCCGGCAAGGTGGTGGAATGACCGCGCTGCCCGTGTTCACCGTGCTCGGCAGCGGCCCCACCACCGTGCTCATGCTGCACGGCATCGGCGGCGGCCATCTGGCGTTCGCTCCGCAGGTGGAGACACTGGCCCACGCCGGCTACCGCGCCGTGGCCTGGGACATGCCGGGCTATGGCCACAGCGCGCCCATCGAGCCCTACACCTTCAAGGGCCTGGCCCAGCGCTGCGTCGACCTTATCGACGCGCTGCAGTGCCGGAGCGTGGTGCTGCTGGGCCACAGCATGGGCGGCATGGTGGCCCAGGAAGTGGTGGCGCGCCGGCCCGACAAGGTCAGCCGCCTCATCCTCGCGGGCACCTCGGCCGCGTTCGGCAAGCGTACCGACGGCCGCAGCGCCGAGAGCTGGGCACGGCAGTTCGTGGCGCAGCGCACCGCGCCGCTGGACGCGGGCCAGACCATGGCCGACGTGGCGAAGAAGCTGGTGCCGCAAATGGTGGGCCCCGGCGCCTTGCCCGAAGGCCTGCGCCTGGCCGAGCACTGCATGGGCGGCGTGCCCGCGGCCACCTACCGCCGAGCGCTCGACTGCCTGGTCACCTTCGACCGCCAGGCCGCGCTGGCCGGTATCCGCGTGCCCACGCTGCTGGTCGGCGGCGAGTTCGACCGCGTGGCCGCGCCCGCGGTCATGCAGCAGATGAGGGAGGCCATCCCGAACGCTCGCTACGCCGAGCTCAAGGGCATCGGCCACCTCATGAACCTGGAAGCGCCCGAGGCGTTCGACGAACTCGTGCTCTCGTTTCTGAGCGAAATCCACCCCGTTCCCTTCGACGATCTGCACTGAAACTCCCTCCCGCGAAAGGTCTGCCATGCCCAGCGACACCCCGTCCACCGGTCTCGATTTCACCCCTGCCGTGGGCGACATGCCCTTCACCGCCCAGCAGCGAGAGCTGCTCACCGTCGCGCACCGCCTGGGTCGCGACCGCTTCGCCGCGCGCGCGCCGCAGTGGGACCGCGAAGCCAGCTTTCCGTTCGCCAACTACGCCGACCTGCGCGAGGCCGGCTTCCTCAAACTCTGCGTGCCCATCTCGCACGGCGGCCTGGGCGCCGACTACCCCACCTACATGATGGTCGCGGCCGAGATCGGGCGCTTCTGCGGCGCCACCGCGCTCACCTGGAACATGCACATCTGCAGCACCATGTGGACCGGGGTGCTCGCCGACGGCATTCCCATGACCGATGCGCAGCGCGCCGAACATGCGGCGCGGCGCGAGCTGCATTTCCGCCGCATCGTGGACGACGGCGCCCTCTACGCCCAGCCCTTCAGCGAAGGCAGCGCCGCCGCGGCGGGCCGCGCGCCCTTCGGCACCACCGCGAAGAAGGTGGACGGCGGCTGGCTCGTCAACGGCCGCAAGATCTTCGCCAGCCTCTCGGGCGCGGCCGACTACTACGGCGTCCTGTGCACCGAGGACAAGGGCGACGACCACCCCGACGCGCGCGACACGCTCTACATCAGCGTGCCCGCCACCGCCACGGGTTTTTCCATCGCCGGCGACTGGGACCCGCTGGGCATGCGCGGCACTGTCAGCCGCAACCTCGGATTCAAGGACGTGTTCGTGAGCGACGCCGAGCAGCTCATGCCGCGCGGCATCTACTTCAAGGGCGCGCAGACCTGGCCCGCCATGTTCTTCACGCTCGCGCCGACCTACCTCGGCATCGCCAGCGCGGCCTACGACTTCACCGTGAAGTACCTGCGCGGCGAGGTCGAGGGCGAGCCGCCGGTCAAGCGCCGCCAGTACCCCACCAAGCAGATCGCGGTGGCGCAGATGCGCATCCAGCTCGAAGCCATGAGGAGCCTGTTCACGCGCGCCATCGCCGAAGCGAAGCCGGACCCGTCGAAGGACGAGAAGCTGCGCCTGTACGCCGCGCACCACAGCGTAATGGAAGGCGCCAACGACATCGCGCGCCTGGCCATCCGCACCTGCGGCGGCCAGAGCATGATGAAGCACCTGCCGCTGGAGCGCCTGTACCGCGACAGCCGCTGCGGTGCGCTCATGCTGCCGTGGACCGCCGAACTCATCGTCGATCGCATGGGGCGCGAGACGCTGTACGAGCCCGGTGAACGGGACGAGTGAGCCGCCCTTGCCCTGCCCTGGGCGGCGCTGCTTCAGGCGTGGCGGGCTGGCGGGTCCTGGCGCAGCGCCGGGGTGGCCGCCGCGCGGCGGCGTGGCGGATTGGCCATGCCGTGGAAGCCGAAGTCCATGGCCGGCTGCTCGCCGTTGATGAGCTCGGCCAGCGCCTTGCCCGAGCCCGCGCCGTGCGTCCAGCCCAGCGTGCCATGGCCGGCATTGATCCACAGCTTGCCGATGCGGGTGCGCCCGATCAGCGGGATGTTGGTCGGCGTGGCCGGGCGCAGGCCGGTCCAGAACTGCGGGTCGCCGCCTTGCTCGGGCGTGCGGGTGTCGGCCACGCCGGGAAACACTTCCTCGATGCGGCGCACCAGCATTTCGCAGCGCTTCCTGGCCAGCGGCGTGTCCAGTGACAGATCGAAGCCCCCCAGTTCGATGGTGCCGGCCACGCGCAGCTGGTTGCCCAGGCGCGACATGGCGATCTTGAGCTGGTCGTCGATCATGCTGACCTGCGGCGCCCGTTCGGGCTTGAGCAGCGGCAGCGTGGCGCTGTAACCCTTGCCGGGGTAGATCGGCACCCGCACACCCACCTGCCGCAGCAGCGGCGCGGTGTACGAGCCGCAGGCCACCACGTAGGCGTCGGCCATGAGCGCGCGGGCCATGCCGCTGGCGCGGTCGCGCACCCGCACCTGCTGCGCCGCGCCGCCCGCGGTCTCGATGCGCTCGATGTCGTGGCCGTAGAGCATCTGCGCGCCGCGCCGGGCGCACAGGGCGGCGAGCTGCTGGGTGAACACGCGCGCGTCGCCGGATTCGTCCGACGGCGTGTAGGTGCCGCCCACGATGCGCTCGGCGAAGGCGTTCAATGCCGGCTCGATCCGCAGCAGTTCCTCGCGGTCGATCACGCGGCGCTTCACACCGAACTTCTGCATCACCGCGGCCGCGCCGGCGGCGCCGTCGAACGACTTCCGGTCGGTGTAGTAGTGCGCGATGCCGCGCTCCAGCCGGTGGTATTCGATGCCGGTTTCGGCCACCAGCGCCTTGAGCGCCGCATGGCTGTACGAACCCAGCGCCACCAGTTGCGCCACGTTGCGCTCGAACGCCGCGTCGTTGCACTGACCCAGGAATTGCAGCCCCCAGCGCCACTGGGCCGGGTCGATCTGGGGCCTGAACAACAGCGGCGAGGTAGGGGAGAACATCCACTTCAGCGCCTTGAGCGGCGCCTCGCGGTTGGCCCAGGGCTCGCAGTAGCTCACCGAGATCTGCGCCGCGTTGGCGAAGCTGGTCTCCAGCGCCGCGCCGGGCTGGCGCTCCACGATGGTGACTTCATGGCCCCGCTGCAGCAGATGCCATGCGGTGCTCACTCCGATGATGCCCGCGCCCAAGACGACGACCTGCATGACGCACTCCTGAAGAAGAGAAAAAAGCTTCTTGGAGTATGGGAAAAACCCGCGACTTATTGAAGTGGAATTAAACTAAAATCCGCCGCATCAGAAACACTAATAACACCGAGGCGCCCCCGCCGCTGCCCACGCCATGAGCACCTACGATCCCGACGCCCTCGAATGCCTGGCCGCCATCATCGAGGAGGGCGGCTTCGAGCGCGCCGCGCAGCGGCTCTCCATCACGCAGTCGGCGGTGTCGCAACGCCTGCGCGCGCTCGAAGCGCAGGTCGGCGCCGTGCTGATCGTGCGCAGCCGCCCGCTCAAGCCCACGCCGGCCGGCCAGCTCATGCTCAAGCACGCCAAGATGATGCGCCTGCTGCGCGCCGACCTGGAGAAGGACCTGAAGGAGCTCGCGCCCAGCTCCACCGGGCGCGGGCGTGACGAGGAGCGCATCTCGGTGGCCATCAACGCCGACAGCATCGCCACCTGGGCGTTGCCGGCCCTCAACGGCCTGGCGGTGGCCGGCCTGCCGATCGAGATCATCACCGACGACCAGGAGGTCACCCACGAGTGGCTGCGCGAAGGCCAGGTGCTGGGCTGCGTGACCTCGCTCGCCCAGGCGCTGCGCGGCTGCCGCATGGATGTGCTGGGCACCATGGACTACGTGGCGGTCGCCAGCGCCGATTTCGCGGCCGAGTACCTGCCCAAGGGGTTGAGCGCGCACAACTTCCACCGGCTGCCCTTCGTGGCGTTCAACCGCAAGGACCATCTGCAGCACGAGTTCGTCACCCGGGCCTTCGGGCTGGCCCGGGTGGTGCTCAAGCAGCTGTTCGTGCCGTCCTCCGAAGGCCAGATCCGGGCCGTGCGCGCGGGCTGGGGCGTGAGCGTGCTGCCCGAGCTGGGCGTGCGCACGCTCATCGAGCGCGGGGAGCTGATCAACGTGGCGCCCAAGCACAAGCTGGGCGTGGCCCTGCACTGGCACTGCTGGAACCTGCATTCCGACGTGCTCGATGGCCTCAGTGCCGCGCTGCGCGGTGCCGCTGCGCAGAGCTTGCGGCAGCAGGCTTGAGACTCCCCCCTGCGCCGCTGACGCGTCTCGGTGCCGCAGCCAGAGGCGGCGGCTCTTCGGGCACGTCCAAGCCTGCGCAGGCAGGCTTGGAGCCGCGGCCCTCAGCCCCCTCTCTGGCGCGCCTTTCGGGCGCTTGGAGGGGGGACGGCATCTCGGGCCGGCGAAGCCGGACCCTGGATGCCCCTGGATCTTGCGCTGCTTCGCTCGTTGCGGGTCTTGCTCCTTCCCACTTTGGGGGAAGGTTGGGATGGGGGCCGCGTGGCCGGGCCTACGCCGGCAGCAGCACGCGGTCGATCACGTGGATCACGCCGTTGCCGGTGATCACGTCGGTGTCCGCGATGTTCGAGACCCGGCCGCGCGCGTCGGTGATGCGCAAGGCGCCATCGACGGTAAAGGTGCCGCCTTGCCGGGTCGTGACGGGCGCGCCGGTCGGGATGCCTGCCCGCAGGAGGCGGCCGTTGACCAGGTGGTAGGTCAGCACCTGGGCCAGCAGCGGCTGGTCGGCCAGCAGCGCCTCCTTGTCCAGGCCCCGTTCGGCCAACAGGCTGGCGAAGGCGTCGTTGGTCGGTGCGAACAGGGTGATCGGTCCTTCGACACCGAACACCGCGATCAGATCGGCCGCCACCATGGCCTCCACCAGGACGCTGAACTGCGCGTTCGCCTGGAGGGTTTCCACGATGTCGGGTAGGTCCTCGTCGTCGCGGCCGCCACCGCAGGCGGCCAGCAAGGTGGCGGCGGCACCCAGCGCGGGAGCCAGCAGGAGCTTGCGTCGTGAAATCGCCATGGGCGTTTTCCCGTGAGAAACGCGCGGCCCGCGCTCAGCGCACCAGCAGCACCGGCACGCGGCAGTGCGCCAGCACCTGGGTGGCGACCGAGCCCATCACGAGGTTGCCCAGCGCGCCGTGCCCGTGCGAGCCCATGATGACCAGATCGAACTTGCCGCTGTCCGCGGCCTTCGCGATCAGCTCGCCCACGGGTCCCACCTTGTGGACGGCCTTCGGGTCGATGCCGTGGCGCTGGAGGAATTTCACCGCCGGCGCCAGCACCTTTTCGCTTTCCTCGGCGTAGAAGCCGTTGGCGATGTCCGCGCCAACCGCCGCGCGCGCGCGCGGCGGCAGCGGCAATTGCACGGTGAACACGGTGTACTCGTTCCCCGGACCGAACATTTCGTCGTGCGTGGCCAGGTAGGCCAGCATCTTCTTGGTGTACGCACTGCCGTCAACCGCCAGCAAGATCTTCATGGTCGCTCTCCTAGTCAATTCAATGGGACGAAATCACAATGACGAAATCGAGTGTACCGGGCACCTTGCTCAGGTTGTTGCGCTAACGCAAGAACCGTGCGTGCCGCGCCCCGATGGGCTGTCCACCTCGACCAGGCACCGGGGCGCGAACCCATCCTGTTCCTGCTTGTCGGCGTAGCCCAGCGGATTGGCCACGATGCGGCAGCGCCCGACCCGCAGGTCCTGCGGGCAGTGCAGGTGGCCGTGCAGCCAGACGTCGGCCTCGCCGAGCCAGCCGTCCAGCGCGTTGCAGAAGCCGGCCGTGCCCGGGCTGTGCCCGTAGCGCGGATCGGCGCTGTGCAGCGTGGGCGCGAAGTGCGTCACCACCACGGTCGGCCCGTCGAACGGTTCGTCCAGGGCCTGGCGCAGCCAGGCCTGGCATTCCAGGCCGAGCTCGCGCATGGCTTCGGCGTCGAAGGGCTTGCCGTGGCGGGTGCTGCCCATCCGGGAGAGGTAGAAGTCGGCGGCCCGAAAAGCCTTGGCGCGCTGCGCCAGCCGATGGCCCTCGGGATTGGCCGCGCGCCGGGCCGCCTGGCCCTTCTTCTCGCCAGGCGCCGGCACCTCGCCCAGGGCATCGAAGTCGCTCCACAGGGTCGTGCCGATCCAGCGAACGCCGTCGATCACCAGGCGCTCGCACTCCAGCCACTGGATGCCCAGCCGCTCGCAGGCCTCGCGAAGGTCGGCATGGGCCACATCCACGTCGAGCGCGTCGTATTCGTGGTTGCCCGGGATGAACAGCACCGGCACCGGCCATCCGGCGAAGCCGGGCAGGGGTGAGAACCGGCGCAGGCCCCAGTCGGGCTCGTCCATGACGCTGCCGTCGCGCCGGACCTGGTAGGACCCGATGTCGCCGGCCAGCACCAGCAGGTCGGCCCCGGCCGCGGGTTCGGGCACGAAACCGGGGTTGGCCTCGAGGTGCAGGTCGCTGAGCAGCTGGATCTTCATGCCGTCATTGTCCGGCAGGCGGGCGGGGCGCGGGCCGGTCGGCCAGCGCCGAGGCGATCTCGAAGCCTCGCGCCGAGGCCATCTCCACCGCCTGCCGCAGCCAGCGGTGCGCGCTGCGGTGCTCGGCCTGGCGGTGCCACAGGCTGTCCACGTGCACCATGGGCACGGGCAGCGGCAGTTCGCGCAGAGCGAACTCGTGCTCCATGCCGGTGGCGCCCACGAAGTGCCGGGGCAGCACGGTGAGCAGGTCGGTGTTGGCCACGACGCGCCCGGCGGTGAAGAACTGGTTCACCGTCAGCACCACGCGCCGCTGGCGCGACAGGCCGGCCAGCGCTTCGTCGACGAAGCCGAAGGGCCGGCCCGAAAAGCTCACCAGCAGGTGCCGGGCCGCGCAGTAGTCGCCCAGGCTCAGGGGGCCCTCGGCCAGCGGATGGCCACGCCGCATCACGACGACATACTCGCCGTCGTAGAGCCGCTGGTGCAGGAAGCGCGGGCTGTGGTCCTGCAGGTGCAGCGCGCCCAGTTCGGCCAGCACGCCCGGGAAATGGCCGATGGCCAGATCGGCCGTGCCGGATTCCAGCAGATCGCGCGGGTCGCGCGTGGTCAGCGGCAGCACGCGCAGGCTCACGCCGGGGGCCTCGTCCTCCATGATGGCCACCAGGCCCGGCACGATCTTGGCGGCCGTGGCATCGGCCATCGCCACCACGAAGGCGATGGTGGCGCTGCGGGGATCGAACTCGCCCGGCGCCAGCGAGGCGCGCAGTTGATGCAGGGCGTCGCGCACCGTGGGCCAGAGGGCCAGCGCCGTGGGCGTGGGCTCGATGCCATAGCCGGAGCGCTTCACCAGATCGTCGCCCAGCGCCTCGCGCAAGCGCCGCAGTGCGTTGCTCACGGCCGGCTGCGTCATGGCCAGGTTGTGCGCGGCCCGGGTCAGGTTGCGCTCGGCCATGACCTCGTCGAACACCCGCAGCAGGTTCAGGTCGAGGGTGCGGAAGCTGCGCTCATTAATCACCACTGTGAATATAAGTCATAACAAAAATAAATTGGCAAAAATTCAGGGTTAACCCTAGTATTGCGCTGTCCAAAAGACATTTGTTTCAAAGGAACCGCCATGAGCACCGCTGCATCTGCCCCCGCCTTCCCCCTGCGTCCCTTGTCCGCGTCGCGGCTCACCGCAGCCGCGTCGGCGCCGGCCCAGACCGAAAACCCCCGTGGCCTGGCCGCCATGCTGCTGGCTGCCGTGGTGGCCGCGATGGTCGTTCTGGCCGATCGCCTGATCAGCACCTGGGCGGACGGCCATCTGCTGCTGGCCTGGGTCTTCCTGTGGGTCGTGGTGTTCGCGGGCATGGCGCTGTTCGCCGGCGCCGCCCGCACCGTCGCCTTGCGTGCCCTGCGCTCGCTGGACGGCTGGTCGCAGACCATTGCCCAGGCCCGCGCCGACGCCCGCCTGTGGACCATGGCCCAGAGCGATCCCCGCCTGATGCAGGAGCTTCAACTGGCGATCCAGCGCCAGCGGGCGGAGGAAGAAGCCGAGGAAGCCGCCGTTTCGATCCGTTCCGACGACTACAGCGCCGCCCTGGCGCCCCTGGGCATGAGCCACGAAGCGGCCACGCCCGTGCGCGGCAACGGCTGGAACCGGTTCATCGACCGCCTGGCCGCGCAGCGCAGCCGCCACGCGCACATGTACTACATCTGATCGCCCGCGGCCTTGGTGCCGCGCCATGCCCCAGCAAAAAGCCACCGCATCGCGGTGGCTTTTTTACGCGCTTCAAGCGCCGAGTCGCTGTTCCAGGTCGGCCCGGGTGGCCAGCAGCGCAGGAGGCAGGCGGTAGGCCAACTGCTCGAACAGCGCGTCGTGGAGCTTGAATTCTTCCAGCCAGGCGCTCTTGTCGATGCGAGTCACGGTATCGAACTGTTCGGGCGTGAAATCCAGGCCGCTCCAGTTCAGTTCGCCGTAGGCGGGCGAGATGCCGAACATGGTCCCGGCACCCTCGGCCTTGCCTTCGATGCGGTCGATCATCCACTTGAGCACGCGCATGTTGTCGCCATAGCCGGGCCAGACGAACTTGCCCGCCTCGTCCTTGCGGAACCAGTTCACGCAGAAGATCCTGGGCAGGGTGTGGCCCGATTCCTCCAGCTTGTGCTCCATGTCGAGCCAGTGCTGGAAGTAGTCGCTCATGTTGTAGCCGCAGAAGGGCAGCATGGCGAACGGGTCGCGGCGCACCACGCCCTGCGCGCCGAAGGCGGCGGCGGTGGTCTCGGAGCCCATGGTCGCGGCCATGTAGACGCCTTCGGTCCAGTTGCGCACGCCCTATAGCCTGAGCGCCACGCTCGGCGCCGATATTTCGCTTTCGCAGGATCGCGCGGCCAACGAACCCCGCGCCCTGGAACCCTATCGCCTGTTCGCCGGCATGGTATTCTCCTTCGACACGCAGGCCGCCAAACGCCAACGCATCAAGGATGAGGAGCGCCGCAAGGCGGCCGAGGCCCGCAATCTGCAGCGGAAGAACGATGCTTTGGCCGAGCATGCTTCGCAAAGCGAAGCCGAAGCGGCCGCCGCGCGCACCGCGCAGGCGGCGAGCGCCGATTCCCTGGCCTCGCTCACCGCCCGTTCCCGGGAAGATTCGCGGACGATGGCGCTGAAAGCCCGGCAGGATTCGCTGGCGCTCGTGGATGCGGCCGCCAAGCTCGCCGAGGAAAAGTCCAAACGCAGCGATGCGGAGAAGCAGCTGCTTTCCACCGGTTTGCTCCTGATGGACGCCGTCTACTTCGAAACCGGAAAAACCGACATCTCCATCAACTCCAAACCCTACCTGAACATCATCGCCAGGATGCTGGTCAAGTATCCGAAGCTGCAGATTCAGGTGGCGGGGCATACCGACAACGTCGGGGGCGCCGCTTACAACATGA
>CAZFOT010000009.1:0-45709 GCA_964520365.1 uncultured Hydrogenophaga sp. | reverse complement strand
CCAGCGGGCCGCCCACCTGCACCGCCTTGACCGGCCGGCCGCTGCGCGTGCCGCCGCCGAAGTCGTGGAGCAGTTCGCGCAGGGTCAGGCCGAAGGCCTTCTCGACCAGGCCGCCGCGCGCGACGTTGCCCGCGAGCTGGAACGGCAGCGTGCCGTGCGAGCGGCCCACGCCGTAATCGCGGTAGAACGCCGCGCCGCGCGACAGGATCAGCGGCACCGAGGCCAGGCTGATCACGTTGTTGATCACCGTCGGCTGGCCGAACAGGCCCTGGAGCGCGGGCAGCGGCGGCTTGGAGCGCACGATGCCGCGCTTGCCTTCGATGCTCTCCAGCATCGCGGTTTCCTCGCCGCACACATAGGCGCCCGCGGCCTTGCGCACCTCCAGGTGGAAGGCGTGCGCCGAGCCGCCGACACGCTCCCCGATCCAGCCGGCGGCGGTGGCGCGCGCGATGGCTTCGCGCAGGGTGGCCACCGCGTGCGGGTACTCCGATCGGATGTAGACCACGCCCCGGGTGGCGCCCACGGCAAGCCCTGCGATGGCCATGCCCTCGATCAGCATGTAGGGATCGCCTTCGAGCGTCATGCGGTCGGAGAAGGTGCCGGAGTCGCCCTCGTCGGCGTTGCACACCACGTACTTCTGGCCGGCCTCGGCCTGCAGCACCGTGCGCCACTTGATCCCGGCGGGAAAAGCGGCGCCGCCGCGCCCGCGCAGCCCGGAATCGAGCACCTCCTGCACGATGGCCGCGCCCTCCATTGACAGCGCCCGCCGCAGGCCCGCCCAGCCGTCGTGCGCCTCGTAGTCGGCCAGCGAGAGCGGGTCGGTGATGCCCATGCGGCAGAACGTCAGCCGCTCCTGCCGGGCCAGGTAGGGAATCTGCTCGGTGAGACCCTGGCGCAGCGCGTGCGGGCCGCCCTGCAACAGGCCGGCTTCGAGCAGCCCGGGCACGTCTTCCGGCATCACCGGCCCGTAGGCCACGCGGCCCTCGGGCGTGGCCACCTCCACCAGGGGTTCGAGCCAGAACAGGCCGCGCGAGCCGTTGCGCACCAGGTTCACCGGCACGCCCAGGCGCTCGCAGCCGGCCTGGATGGCAGCGGCCACCTCGTCGGCACCCACGGCCAGGGCCGCCGAATCGCGCGGCACGTACACCGTCACGGCATTCATGGAACCACCTCCAGCTCCACCATCAGCGAGCGAAGCCGCTCGGGCGTCACCCGGCCGTGCACGCGGTCGTTGATCTGGATCGCGGGCGACGAGGCGCACAGGCCCAGGCAGTACACCGATTCGAGCGTGACGGCGCCGTCCGCGCGCGTCTCGTGGTTGCGGACCCCCAGCAGCGACTCGGCCTGCGCGTGCAGGTCCTCGGCGCCGCAGGCCTGGCAAGCCTCGGCGCGGCACACCTGAACCACCGCACGCCCGGGCGGCGCGCTGCGGAAATGGTGGTAGTACGACACCACGCCATGCACCTCGGCGCGCGACAGGTTGAAGGCTTGCGCGATCACGGGCACGGCGTCGGCGGGCACGAATCCCAGCGCGTCCTGCACCGCGTGCAGCAAGGGCAGAAGCCCGCCCGGCTGGTCGCGGTGCCGGGCCGCCAGTTGCCTGACCGTCTCCAGCGGCGATTGGATCGGAATGATTTTCATGGGGCTCTATTTATTCATGGACTCGAAAAAAACACACAACCCGGCGCGGCGCCCGACCCTCACCCGAAGAACTTCGCCACGCTCAGCGCCGTTCGGTACACCCCCCATGCCAGGGGAATCCCCACCGCGGCCCAGGCCAGCCACACCAGCACCGGACTGGTCCGATGGAAGTCCTGGCTACCGGGACCCACCTCAGCAGCCACGGCGCGGTCGTGCGCCAGGCGCTTTTCCTCGGCCAGCTCGGCATCCGTCATGAAATGCCTGGCATTGACCGGGCGCACCAGCAGGTTGCAGACCAGGCCGATCGCCAGCATGCCCACCAGGATGTACATGGTCTGGTTGTACACCTGCTCGCGCGGAATGCCCAGCCCCAGCTGGTAGTCGCGCATGTAGTTCACGACCACCGGGCCCAGAATGCCCGCCGTGGCCCACGCCGTGAGCAAGCGGCCATGGATCGCGCCCACCATCTGCGTGCCGAACAGGTCGGCAAGGTAAGCCGGCACGGTGGAGAAACCGCCGCCGTACATGCTCAGGATGATGCAGAACGCGGCCACGAACAGCAGCATGCTGCCGGCGGCGGAAGACGCGGGAACGCTGGCGTACAGCAGGCCGCCGAGCACGAAGAAGACCACGTAGGTCATCCGGCGCCCCAGCTTGTCCGACAGGCTCGCCCAGACGAACCGGCCGCCGATGTTGAACAGCGAGAGCAGCGCGGTGAAGCCGGCCGCCACCCCCGCGATCGCGGTCAACTGGGCCTTGTCGAGGTCGCCGAACTTGGCATCGACCCCGATCAGGGCGCCGCCGAACACCTCCTGCAGCATGGGACTGGCCATGCCGATCACGCCGATGCCGGCCGAGACGTTCATGCACAGCACCATCCACACCAGCCAGAACTGCGGAATGCCCCAGACCTTCTTCACGTGCACGTGGCGCTGCGTGATCATGGCGTTGTTCGCCTGCGCGGGCGGCGGCGTCCAGCCCGCGGGCTTCCAGCCCGAAGGCGGCACGCGGTAGCCCAGCGCACCGGCCATCATGAAGACGAAGTAGACCGCCGCCATGACCAGGAAAGTCTCGACCACGCCCACGCTGGTCTGCGACGAGAACACCTTCATCAGCTCGGCCGCCAGCGGGGACCCGATCATCGCGCCGCCGCCGAAACCCATGATGGCCATGCCGGTGGCCATGCCGCGGCGGTCCGGAAACCACTTGATCAGCGTCGAGACCGGCGAGATGTAGCCCAGTCCGAGGCCGATGCCGCCGATGACGCCCGAGCCCACCCACAGCATCCACAACTGGTGCGAGTAGACGCCGAAAGCCGAGATCAGCAAGCCACCGCACCAGCAAACCGCCGACACCACCCCCGCCTTGCGCGGGCCGGCGCGCTCGAGCCAGCCGCCCCACAGCGCGGCCGACGACCCGAGCAGCACGAAGAACAGGGTGTACATCCAGCCCAGGCTGGAGATGCGCCATTCGCAGGTGGTGGTGAACAATTCGGCCCACAGGCTCATGTCGGCGGGGCAGGCCTGCGCCGCGCCCAGCCCGATGGCCTTGGAAAGCGGCAGCCAGAACACCGAGAAGCCGTAGGCCATGCCGATGCACAGGTGGATGGCCAATGCCGCCGGCGGCACCAGCCAGCGGTTGAAGCCCGGAGCGGCGATGATGCGCTCCTTCGACAGGAAGCCGGCGCCGCTGCCCTCGTCGCCCATGGGCAGGGCGGTCACTTGAGTGTTCATGATGTCTCCTCGGGGTAGAAAAAATCGATCTCTTATTGACACCCATCCCAGATGGTTGGTGAATAATCACGGGAGCCCCCGATTTTTGCAATATGAATGCAAAATCAAGAGCCATATGAGATGCAATTCACAAAGGGTATTCACTTATGCAGAAGATCTCCATAAAGCCCGCTTGGACCATCCAGGGAAATAACAATGAAACCCTTTCGCCCCGGTTGATTGAATTGCTGACGCACGTTTCCAAAGGCGGCAGCCTGCTCGCCGCGTGCCAGACTCTGGGCATATCGTATCGCCATGGTTGGGATCTGGTACGCAGCGGCGAATCGCATTTCAATACCACCTTGCTGCACATGGAACGCGGCAAGGGTTCCACCCTTTCGCCATTGGCCGAAAGGCTGGTCTGGGCCGACCACAGAATCAATGCGAGATTGCAGCCGATACTCGATTCCCTGGCCTCCGAATTGCAAACCGAGATCACCCATATTTCCAAATCGAGAAACGAGGTTTTCAAAATCCACGCCAGCTACGGATTTTCCATCGGAAAGCTGCTGGAAGTGCTCATGGAATCGGGGGTGGACATCGAGCGCCGCTATGCCACCAGCACGGCGGCGGCAGCAGCGCTGCACGACGGCAATTGCCACGCCTGTGGAATTCACATGGCCGAAGGCAGCCAGCAGGCCAGGGTATTGCGCCACTATGCGCAATGGCTCGACAGCGGCGATCTTCTCGTGGTGGACATTGCCACCCGGCGCCAGGGCCTGATGGTGATGTCCACCAATCCAAAGAAAATCTACGAACTCAGGGATCTCGCCAGAAGCGATGTCAGATTCATCAATCGGCCTGCCGATTCAGGAACGCGATTCCTGCTCGAAGGCCTGCTGCAGGAACAGGGAATTCCGGAAACGTCCATTCATGGATTCGAGCAGAGCGAGGCCACCCATGCATCGGTGGCTGCCTACGTGGCAAGCGGATTGGCCGATGCGGGTTTCGGGCTGGAGCGCCCGGCGCGCTATTTCCAGCTGGATTTCATCCCGATGGTCAATGAGCGCTATTTTCTGGTGTGCCGGGAAAAAACCATTCACCATCCGGTCATGGCACGAATACTGGAGGTATTGCGCAACGCCGATTTCAAGAGCAACGTGAATGCGCTGCCGGGCTACGATTCCCGGCATTCGGGCACCGTGACCGCCTATTCGAGGGCATTTCCCGCGTACGAATGAAAGCCGGGAGGCCCCGGCGCTCACACGGTCAGCACGCCGCGAAAGCCCCGCACCCCGTAATACGACTGCGCGCCGTTGTGGTACACGAACACCTTGCCGTAGCGGCGATCGCAAAACAACGCGCCACCCAGCGCACGCACCTCGGGCGGCGTCCGGACCCAGCTTGAGGTCTTCGTGTCGAACGCATCGAGCTTCTGCAATTCCCGGTACTGGTCTTCGCTCAGCAGCTCGATGCCCATGCCGGCGGCCATTTCCACCGCGCTGTCCTCCGGCTTGTGCGCCTTGCGCGCGTCCAGCGCCTCCCGGTCGTAGCAGACGCTGCGCCGCCCTTTGGGACTCTCCGCCGCGCAGTCGCAGAACGTCAGCCGCCCGCTGGCCGGATCCCGGGCCGTCACGTCGGGCTCGCCACCGGAGGCCTCCATGGCCTGCAACGAGCGCAGCGCGCCCGGATGCGCTTCCAGCCTGGCGGCCACCTCGGCCCAGCCGACGCCCGCATGGCGGTGCATGTGCTTCTCGAAGCGGGCCTTCAGTGTCTGAAGCAGCTGATCGTGTTCCGGTTCTTTCATGGTTGGCACCCTCGCTCGTGTCACTGGCCCGCCATGGTAGCCGGCGGCAGGACGGCCACTCATGCGGTGCCTGTCAGCGATGCAGGGACAGGCCTTTCACGGCCTTGTCCACGGCCTTCTTCGACCCACGCAACGCCAGTCCGACCAGGTTCAGGTTGTCGGGGTCCTCCGCCAGGAATACCTGGCGATTGGCCTCGTCGTGCCCCGTCGAAAACATGGCCGACACATACGGCAGCACCGTGATTTCGCGCCCAAGTCCCACGCGATGCGCCGTCTGGATGCCGGCGAGGTCGGCCTCGAAAACAAGCATCGGCTGCCCCAGCATGTTTCCATAGCGGTGGCCGTTCGCATCGAGGTAGGGTTCACCCATGGCCTCGGGGGCGGCCGATGCAATGCCGGTGGCCAGAAATGCGACCACGTTCAACCGCTGCCAGGCCGCCAGGTCATTGCGGACGATGAAAGCCACTTTGGTATCGAACACGTCAAAACTCCGTTCACGAACAACAAAGCCGCCATGATCGGAGGCGATCGGGAACTCAGTCTAGAACGTTTGTGCACTGGCGCTGGTATGCGGCCGGCGTGAGCCGATAGGCGCGCTGGAACCATCGGCCCAGGTGGCTTTGGTCCGAAAAACCCACCGCCATCGCCACTTGCGCCGGTGCCTGGCCGCCGGCGAGCAAAGCGCGGGCCGCGCGCAACCGCAACCGCACCAGGTAGGCATGGGGCGACAGGCCGAAAACCTGCTTGAACTGCCGGGTGAGGCGAAAGCGGTCCGTGCCCGAGTGGCTGGCCAGTTCATCCAGGCCGATGTCACGGCCCATCTGGTCGTGAAGAAAATCCCTGGCGCGCTCCATCTGCGCCACCGAATCGCGCCGGGCAGACGGCGCTTTCGAGCACAGATGCCCGCAGAGGCATCCCATCAGGCGATCCAGGCTCTGATCGCGCGCCAGCCGACCGTCTTCGTGATGGGCCGCGATGAAGGCTTGCTGGATCGCCTCGCTCAACATCGCATCTTCCGCCAAGGTGCTTCGGAAAGCCGGCTGGATCGCAGAGATGTCCCACGGGCCCAGCCGCAGCATCATGTCGGCCACCCAGGACTGAGGCAGGTAGAGCATCGCGTAGGTGAAGCTGCCGCCCTCTGGCGCGTGTCCATCGTGGACGGCCCCGGGCTCGATGAGGATGGCTCGCCCAGGGGTGCTGGTGTGGAGCGAGCGATGGCAATGGAACTGCTGGACCCCCTGCTGGGTCACGCCGACCAGTACCTCTTCGTGGTCGTGGGGGTCGTACGCATGGCCCTGAAAATGCGCATGCACGCTTTCGATGCCGGTTTCCTGGTCGCGGCGAATGCTGATCCAGTCCTTGCCTGGTGTCTCTTGGGTTCTTGAACTCATCTCGCCTGGCCATCCTGTCAGTTGGGTCTGACGGTGGACTCCATCAGGCATCGGGTGACGCGCGGCGGCGCCTCGCTGCGGTGGAAAGCCAGCTTGCGGTCCCGCAGCGCGACATCGGCGGCGGTGACACGATCAAAGCGCCTCAGGTGATCGGTCCAGGACTCGTCGACGATCACCTCGACGAAGCGGCCGGGTTCGTTGATGTCGTGCAGCAATTCCCATGACAATGCGCCATGGCGCAGTCGGCTGCGCCGGCCTTCGGCAAGCATCAGGCTTCGGAATTCCGGCGCGCGCGCCGGCTCGACGAGGTATTCGACCGTCACCATGACATGGCCCTGCGCCGGTGGCGTCTCGATCTCCGGCGCCGGAAAGATGCGCTTGGGCGTGAGGTCGTCCTCCAGGCCGGCGTCGGGCATCCAGCGGTTGGCCAGCGCCATGGCGACCAGGCCGCTCACGGAAGCAATGCCCAGGCTGACCGGAACGCTGGTCCAGGTCGCGATCTGGCCCCAGATCGCGGCCCCGCTGGCGCTGGCGCCCATGATGGCCATCTGGAAGATCGACATGCCGCGGGCACGGACCCAGTCGGGCAGCCCCATCTGGATCGACACGCTGAGGGTATTCGCCGAGGTGATCCACGACACGCCACCGAGGAACATGGCGGGCACCGCCACCCAGACCTGATCGGTCAAGGCCATGGTCGCCATGGCGCCCGCCTGCAAGGCGGCGCCCCGCAGCACCAGGCCGTCGCGCGAATAACGGCGGCGCCACCGGGGCAGGAAAGCGGTCGCCGCGATGGCGCCTGCGCCCATGGAGGCCAGCAGCATCGTGAAGGTGCCGGCGCCGCCACCTTGCATGCCGCGCGCCAGCAGCGCAAGCAACGCCAGCAGAGCGGTGGAGTGAAAGAAGAATATCCAGATACGCAGCAACACCCCCTTGAGAAGGTAGGACTGCGTGACGTACTGCCAACCGACACGCATCGCGGTGCCCAGACGCTCGCGCCCCAGTGGATTCGGCTTGTGTTCGCGGTGCCAGCGGCTGATGATGACGGCGGCCCCCAGCGAGATCAGCGCATTGAGCAGGAAGACCCAGGCGCTGCCGGCACTGGCGATCAGAGCGCCGGCCACGAGCGGGCCGATGATGCGCGAGGCGTTCATCGACACCCCGTTGAGCGCCAGCGCCGCCGGCAACTGGGGCCTGGGCACGAGTTCCGGCACGATGGCCGAGAACACCGGCCAACGCATGGCAAGACCGATACCGTTGGCGAAGACCAACGCCAGCAGCAGGGGTGGCGTCATCACGTCGAGAAAAATGATGGCGCTCAGGAGCGTGGCCACGATGGCCACCCACAGCTGCGTGACGAGGAAGTAGCGCTTGCGGTCCAGGTTGTCGGCCAGCGCGCCACTGGGCAGGCCCAGCAGGAACACCGGCAGTGTGGAGGCCGTCTGCACCAGCGCGACCCAGATCGGCGCCGTGGTCAGCGAGGTCATCATCCAGGCAGCGGCCACGTCGCTCATCCACATGCACACATTGGCCATGAACCAGGTGGTCCACAGCATCCGGAACACCGGCAGGCGCAGCGGGGCAATGGGCGAAAGGCTGTCGTCTCGGTGAGGCATAAGGCGTCTGATCAGAGCGGCGACGGGCCCCCGGGGCGCGTGCCCATGCAGCTCAGACTACTGATTCGACTTCAGGATGGACCATCCCGACTCGATGTGCTTGCGCATGGCGAGCATCGCTGTGGACCCATCGCCCTCCGTGAGCGCGTTCAGGATGGCGTCGTGCTCCTTGACGGCATCCGTGCCCCGCCCTTCGGCCGCATTGATCAGGTCAAAGGGGTAGCGCGCCCAGAGGATTTGCACGAAATGCAAGGTCTGCGGCATACCCGCGATGTCATAAAGACGGCGATGGAAGCGGTAATTGATCCCGCGGGCCGTCGCCCGGTCGCCGGACTCGAAGGCCTTTTCGAACTCGTCCGCGAGCGCCCGCAGGTCGGCGATGTCCTTTGCCGTGAGATTCTCCACCGCCCCACGAACGAGCTGTGCCTCCAGGAGCAGGCGCAGATTCAGGATCTCGCCGGATGCGGCGGCATCAAATGGCACGACGCGCGCGCCACGGTAGGAGTCGCCACTGACATAGCCCTCGGCGGCCAGGAGCTTCAACGCCTCACGCACCGGCGTGATGCTCAAACGCAGCTGCTCGGCGATTTCCGCCTGCTTGAGGCGCGAACCACGCGGGTACACCCCGGAGATGATTCGCTCACGCAGGTAATCCGCAACTTGCTCTTCTTTTGTTCGGTAGTCCATCTGCTGCCGCCTGACTGGCCGTGTCGGGCCGTTAGCAAACCTGCCTTGATCTCGAAATCGACGGGCCGCCTCGCGATGTGCACATCGTCCACGATCACTGCCAGGGCAAGCCCGCCGTCCGCATGCCGGATTCTAAGCGGTGCCGCCGCAGACAATGCATCGTGCCCGTTTCATGCCTGGATTTCCGTCATTTTGTTCTCCGGCCAGAACCGCCGCGCCGCGGCTTGACGGCAAATCCCCTTCCCGCCAGCGTCGATCCGGGCGCTCTTCCTACTCCGTGCGAATGCCGGCTTCACGGATCAGCTTCCCCCATTTCTCGATCTCGCTCGCCAGAAACTCGCGCAGCGATTGCGAAGTCCCTCCACCGGCCTGCATGCCGTGGTTGGCGATCCGCTGGCGCACGTCCGGCATCGACAGGATCCTGTCGAGCTCTGCGTTCAGGCGATCGATGATCGGCCTGGGGGTCTGCGCCGGCGCGAATATGCCGAACCAGGCCGTCACCTCGAAGTCGGGCAAGCCGGATTCGGCCACCGTCGGCACCTGGGGCAGTTCGGTGATTCGGTTCTTGCCGGTCACGGCCAGCGCCCGCAGCCTGCCCGCTTCGATGTGCGGAAGCACCGAGGGGATGGTCGCGAAATACACCTGCACGTGGCCACCCAGCAGATCGGTGACCGCCGGGCCACCGCCCCGGTAGTTGACACTCACCATCTTCGTGCCGGCCATGCGGTTGAACAGCTCGCCGGCCAGGTGAGCGGTCGTGCCGGTCCCGGAGTTCGCATAGTTTGTTTGGGCGGGCTTCGATTTCGCCAGCGCAATGAGTTCGGAGACGTTTTTCGCGGGAACGTCGGGATGCACCACCAGGATCAGAGGGAGCGTCCCCGCCAGGATGACGGGCGCGAAGTCATTGACGGTATCGAAGGGCAGCTTGTACAGGCTGGGATTGATGGGGAACGAGGTGATGGGCATGAGCAGCGTGTGGCCGTCAGCCACCGCTGTCGCCACCTGCTGCACACCGAGATTGCCGGCAGCGCCGGGGCGGTTCTCCACGATGACCTGCTGACCCAGCGCGAGGCCGAGCTTCTCGGCCAGGAGGCGCGCGGTGAAGTCGGTTCCGCCTCCGGCCGCGACAGGCACAACGATCTTGATCGGGCGCGTGGGGTAGTCGCTGCTTGCCCAGGTCAGCGTCGATGGCGCGAGGGCTGCGGCACCCAGGTAGCCCAGAAATTTCCGGCGAGCTTGCATGTCTTGTCTCCGTTGGGTTCAAGGATCAACAACGCACCCGCCCGGTATTCATGGGGGCGGCCTGCTTACGTTCCTGCGGCTTCGACCGCGATCTGTCGCGCGCGCTCCACCACCGGCTTGTCCACCATCACCCCGTCCACCGCGGTTGCCGCGCCGTCGCTGGCCTCGAACGCGGCAAGAATGCGCGATGCCCATTCCACTTCCTGGGGCGTTGGCTTGAAAGCGGCATGTATGGCTTCGATCTGACGGGGATGGATGCAGAGCTTGCCGCCGAAGCCCAGCCGGCGAGAGCGCAGCGCCTCCTGCCCCATGCGCTCCACGTCGGTGAATTCCAGGCTGACACCGTCCACTGGCGGAGCAAGCCCGGCGCTGCGGGACGCCAGCACGATCTGCGTGCGCACGGCCGTCAGCGCATCGCCTTCATCGGCGATGCCGGTATCGGCGCTGAAGTCGACGCTGCCGAATGCGATGCGGGCCACCCCTGGTGTCGCCACGAGGCGTTCAAGGGCCATGAAGCCGCCGGCGCTTTCGAGCAAGGCAATGATCGGCCGCCCCGCAAGCGCCCCTGCCGTGTGCGCCGCGGCCTCGGGATGCGCCTTGGGCAGCATCACCACCGCCCCGGCCAGCGGCCGGACCATCGCCATGTCCTCCGCGTGCCATGCCGTATCGGCCGCATTGACCCGGACCATCGCCCGCCGTCCGCTCGCCAGCCAGTCGGCCACCGCATCCCGGGCCTGTGCCTTGGCGTCCGGCGCGACCGCGTCCTCCAGATCCAGGATCACCTCGTGCGCCCCGCTTGCCGCGGCCTTGTCGAAGCGATCCGGCCGGTGGCCAGGCACGAAGAGCAGACTGCGCGCGACGCGGTTCATGCGCGCCTCACTCGAAGACAACGTCTTGCGACGTGGTGAAACGGCAGAATCGCTGCAGCCCCTTGACCGCGTTCTCGTGCTCCTCGGCCGACAGCCCGCAGCAGCAGTCCTCCAGGACCACCATGTCGTAATCGCGGTCGTGGCCTTCGCGCACCATGGCCTGCACCACGGCGTTGGTGGATATGCCCGAACAGTAGATCCGCCGGATGCCGTTCGCGCGCAGGATGGGTTCGAGACTGGTGCCGTAGAACGGGCTCACCCGGTGCTTGACGATATCGAAGTCTTCAGGCAAACGGCCCAGGTCCGGATGGACCTGCGTGCCCCAGCCGCCGAGCTTGAGTATCCCGTTCTTCCTGGCGCCGGAGAAGATCGGCGAATCGGGTGGGCATTCGCGATAGTCGGGCGAAAAGCCCACCCGCACGAAGCCAATGTGCAGGCCAGCGGCACGCGCCTTGTCCAGGGCGGTGCGGGTGTTCTCCAGGACACGGCGGCCCCGCACCTGTTCACCGTACGCGGCCTTGCCGTTCGGCCCGTCTGCATGGACCAGGTCGTTCTCCATGTCCAGCACCAGATAGATGGCATCCTTCACGAGAAACTCCTTGGGTTCGATGGATAGGTACGCGCCGGGCCTGCGTTCACAGAATGACCTCGCGCGCTTCGAGATCCTTGCGTTGCGCGGCGGACAGTCCGAGCAATTCCCCGAACACGTAGTCCTCGTCCTGCCCCAGCTCGGGCGTCAGGCGGCGGATGCCCACATCTGCGGTTCGTCCAAACCGCGCGGGCGCCCCGACGGCCAGCCGCGGCGGGATATCCGGGGAGCTCACTTCCACCATCGCCTTGCGGGCCAGCAGGTGAGGGTCGGACGCAATGTCTTGCATGTTCCAGGACACATGGGCGCAAACGCCCGCCTGTTGCAGGCGCTCCGCCATGGCGTCCGCATCGCATTGCGAAAACCACTGTGAGAGCAACAGGTCAAGGTCTTCCCGATGCTGCAACCGACCCCGGGTTGTGCCAAAGCGCGACTCCTTGCAGGAGCGCCCCAATGCCTGAAGCAACGCCTCCCACTCGGCATCGTTGCGAACCGCGAGCGTGAGCCAGCGGTCGGGCTTGGCGGTCGCGTACACGCCATGGGGTGCCATGGCCAGGTCGCCATTCCCGGGACGCTCCGGCGTGACACCGGCACTTGCCTGCACCAAGGCGTCGCCGATCATGGCCGACGCCACTTCGCGGGCAGCCAGATCGACGTGCTGCGCAAGCCCGGTTCGGCGGCGCTGATGCAATGCGGCCATGGTGGCCACCGCGGCGTGCAAGCCCGCGGAATGGTCCATCACATGGCGCATCTCCACAGGGGGGCCGTCGCTGTAGCCGGTCATCGACCCCAACCCTCCCCATGCGCCGAACAGGGGGGCGTAGCCCGCGAAGTGCGAGTCGGGCCCGCTCTGGCCGCAGGACGACAGCGACAGAAGGATGACGTCCGGCCGGGTCTTGCGCAGTTCGTCGAAATCGAGACCGAGGCGCTTCATCACCCCGGGGCGAAAGCTCTCGGTTGCCACATCGGACACCGCGACCAGCTGCTTGGCCAGCTCAACCGCCTCGGGCTGCTTGAGGTTCAGGCGCACGGACAGCTTGTTGGCCGATACCTGATCAAACGTGGCCGCGGACATCCGCCCGTACACGGCGTGCGGCTTGCGAAACGCGTCCGGGCGGGTTCGGCTCTCGATCTTGATGCACTCCGCCCCGAGTTGCGAGAGAAGGTGCGTGCAGAACGGGCCGGCCGCATGGATGGTGAAGTCGGCGATGCGCACACCGGCAAGAGGGGCGTTGGCTCGGGTCATGCTTCAACCCTTTCCGCCATTTCATTGAGCGCGGGAACACTTTCACCGCCTCGCAGCGGCGTGCAGCGAAACTGGAAAGGCGCCACCAGCACATCGGTCTTGATGCCACTTTCAAGTGTCGCGGGAGCAAACAGCCCTCGCGAACGCTCGTGCTCGCCCCGGATCACTTCGTCGGGCGTGCGGTACTTTCCCGCCGGCACGCCCAACGCCTGCGCCCGTCTCACGATGTCCTCCACCGGATGCCGCGCCATCCACTCGCGAACATGGTGATTGATCTCGTCGCCGCGGCGGCTGCGCTCCAGCGGGTCCTGCAGCGCCTCTTCGCTGGCCCATTCCGGACGCCCCATCAGCGCCACCAGGGCGCTCCATTGGCGATCCTCCAGCGTGAGCAATTCGACGAAGCCATCCAGCGCCTGGAAAACACCCCCGTAGCGGAAGCGGCGTGTCTTGCGGTGTTCGAGGGAGCCATCGCCCAGGCGCTGCAAGGCAAATGCCCCCACCGAGAGCACGGCGTCCTGCACCGACACGTCGACATACTGGCCTCCCGCGACCGGGACGGCCCACCAGGCGGTGAGCGCGGAGAGGGCTGCCGCGCAACCGCCCTGGTAGCCCGCAAAATGCCCATAGATCTTCAGAGGCGGTCGATCCGGAAACAACTCGTCGGAGAGGCCGTTGGGCAGCAGAAAGCCTTCGCCCCCCGCGTGGATCAGGTTGATTTCCTCGCCATCCCAGTCCGCCTTCGGCCCGCTGGCCCCGAAAGGCCGGACACTCACGTGAACAAGCATGGGAAAGCGCGCACCGACCCCGTCGGCGTCCAGTCCCTGGGCAGCTCGCTCGCGCACCGGCGTGTCATCGATGAGGATGTCGGCGTGCACGAGCTCGTATTCGAGCTGTTCGCGCCCCTCGGGCGATTCCGGATCGCAAACGAGGCTGCGCTTGCCCACCGCGAGATAGGCAAAGAGCGCGCTGTCCCCCGTGCCGGCCAGAAAGGGCGTTGCCTTGCGCAGAGGCGAGCCCCCGGTGGGCTCCAACATCACGACATCCGCCCCCATCACAGCCAGCAGCCGGCCTGCATAGGCGGCCGCGACCGTGCGCGAACGCTCGATGACACGGCAACCAGACAGTGGCAAGGAGGGAGATTGCGAAGCAATGCTGGAGAACATCGGCGTTCTTTCTCAATATTGGCCAGTGCTTCGCTTCAGCGCACCACGGGCAGTTCGAGGTCGATGCCGGCGCCGTCGATGAAGGCGGAGCGCTTGACGTCGCGCGACGGCAGCGCCACCGTGGCCAGGCCCGGCGTGGTCACTTCGCCGCGTTGGTTCACCGCGGCGATTTCGATGTCCACGAGCCCCACGTTGTCCTTCACATACTTGCGGACGACCTTACCCTTGCAGAAGGTGGTGTCGCCCATGATGTTGAAGCGGCGCATTTCGGTGCGCACGCGCTTGAGCACGCCCGCATCCCCCATCCAGTTGGTGACCAGCGAGCACATCCAGGAAGAGCGCTGAGGACCGTAGTCGTAGGTGCCGGGAACGCCCACTTCCTTGGCGACCGACTCGCGGTGGTGGCCGATGCCGGTGTACTCCACGCCGCCACCCGCTTCCGGATTGCGGAAGAAATGCCCGGGGTGCTTGACGGCGGACTGCAGCACCACGCCGTGGGTGTGCCCACGGCCGCAGCCGACGAGGAAGCCCATCGTGTCCATCAGCGACAGAGGGCCGCGCGCGATGGTGTCCAGTTCTTCGCCGATTTCCACTTCTTCCCAGTAGCGCACGTTGGCGCCGCGAATCTTCTTGGGCTCGTCTAGCACCATCTGGTCGATGCGGTCGTGCTCTTCGTTGGTGTATTCGTGCTGCTCGATTTCCTTGTACTTGCCCGTGTCCCGCGCAGCCTTGCGCTCGTGCCGGGTGCAGGTGCCCAGACCGCGCGCCACCAGCTCGCCGCGCTGGTTGTAGTAGGAAGCCTCCACGTATTGCAGCACCAGGCGACCGGAGAACTTGCTTTCCTTCTCTTCCACGCCAACCACGCGTTCGATGGCGCTGATGCGGTCGCCCGGGCGGATGTGGCGGAAGAGCTCCCAGTCGTTGCCGGCGTAGAAGCCATGCACGCCAGGCAAGCCCCAACGGGTGCGGCCCAGCCAGCCGAAGGCCATGGGGAACATGGGGTGGCCGACCAGGGTGCCGTACCGGGTGGCGGCGCCGTAGCCGATCTCGCGGTACAGGGGGTTCAGGTCACCGATGCCGTTGCACCAGTTGCGCATGGTGTCCGCTGTCGCATCCTGCAGGTAGGGCCCCTCGGGGCGCAGGTGCAAACCGATCATGGCGCGCGCGGCCGCGACCGCTTCGTCGGTGATCCGACCTTCGGCCGGTGCATTGCCCACTTCGGCCTGAGTGTTGATGGTCGCGATATCGCTCATGTTTCTGACTCCTGTTGAAAAATTTGATGCTAAATGCATAATGCATTCTTTTGGGAAAAAAGTCAACGCCTCTGGTCTGCCTTTTTGATTCAGAGCCCGGTCACTCGATGCGGATACCCGCTGCCTTGATGACGCCACCCCACTTGAGCCGCTCCTCCTTCACGAAACTGTCGAGTTGCGTGGGGTTCATGAAGAGCGGTTCGACACCGATATCCAGCATCTTGCGGCGTGTTTCGGGCTGTTGCAGGGCGCGCTGCACGTGCTCGCTCATCTTCTGAACGATCTCCCGGGGTGTGCCGCGAGGTGCAAACAAGGCGTCCCACGCGACGATGTCGAACCCCGGCACGCCTTGCTCGGACACCGGTTTGATGCCAGGCAGCATCTCACTGGCCTTGAGCGATGTAATGCCCAATATGCGAATTTTCCCGCCATCCAGGTGCCGCCGGGCCGCGGTGACCGTGTCGATGAACAGCGGGATCTGCCCACCCAACGCATCGGTCATGGACTGAGCGGAGGCCTTGTATTTCACGCCGAACAGGGGTGCTTGCGCCGCGCTCACGAACTGCGCGAAGACGACATTCGCCGTCGTGCTCGGCAGCCCCACGTTGAGGGTGTCGGGCTTCGCGCGGGCCTGGGCGACCAGCTCGGCAATCCCATTGACAGGAAAGTCGGCTGTGGACGCACCGATCACCATGGGCAGCAAGCCGACCATCGCCACCGAATCAAAGTCGCTGCCGGGGTTGTAGCCCAGGTTGGCGTAGAGGAATTCGTTGGCCGCATGGGTCGCGTTCGTACCGAACAGGAAGGTGTAGCCATCCGGGGTTGTCCTGGCCGCCGCCGCGGTGCCGATGTTGCCGCCCGCCCCGGCACGGTTTTCCACCACGATGGCCTGGTTCAGCGATCTGGACAAATCGTGTGCCACCAGCCGCATCAACACATCGGCCCCCTGGCCCGCCGCGTAGGGCACGATGATGCGGATGGGCCGATCCGGCCAGGCCGTCTGAGCGGCCGAGGGCAACGACCAGGTCCCGAATACCGATGCGACAAGGACGGAACCGGCGCCCAGGAATTTGCGTCGGCTGCTGCGGGTGGGGGATTGCATGGGAAATTCCTCTGAGGAAGGGTGCGCAAGGGCGTCACGCCGGGAGCGGCAGACCCGCTCTCGGCCAACGGGCGGCGAACAGTTGGCCGTAGCCGGACAGCGTGATGAAGGCAGTGCGCCGGTCGGCGCCGCCGAAACAGATGTTGGTGCAATAGCCTTCGGGCGCCTCGTGGAACTCGACCAGCTCACCCGCGGGCGAGAACACGCTGATGCCGCCGCGCACCAGCGTCGCGACACAGATGTTTCCGCCCTCCTCCACCGCCAGCGAATCAAAGCGCTGGAAGCCCGGCAGGCCATGCACCAGACGCCCGCCATTGGGTGACGGCCAGGCCTCGTGCCCGAGTTCGCCGCGTCCGACGATGGGGAAGGACCAGAGCCGGCTGGTCTCGGTTTCGGTCACGTACAGTGTGCCGCCGTCGGGTGACAAACCCACGCCATTCGGTGTCAGCACGGGGTGCGCCGCACGGCGGATGAAGCTGCCATCGGTGGCGGCGTAGTACACCGCGCCGCGCAGGATCCGGTCCTCGAAGGTCTTGCCGAAATCGGTGAACCAGAACCCGCCCCGATCATCGAATGCGATGTCGTTCGGGCCATGGAGCGCGATGCCGTCGCAATGGGTGTACAGGGTTTCCACCGCGCCGGTGCGCAGGTCCACCCGCTGGATCGCGCCGCCCCGATAGTCGGCGGCCGGTCCGGTGGGCCGCGTGAAGCCGTCGTCGGTGCGCCAGCTGAAACCGCCGTTGTTGCAGATGTAGCAATGGCCATCCGGCCCCAGGGCCGCGCCATTCGGTCCGCCGCCCACCTGGGCCACGACCTTTGTCGCTCCATCGGAGAAGACCTGTGTCAGGCGGCCGGCCGCGATCTCGACCACCAGCACGCTGCCATCCGGCAGCGCCACCGGCCCTTCCGGAAACCGGAGCCCCGACGCCATCACGCGGCCCTGCAGCTTGAGCGTCATGCGTGCACGCTGGCGACGGCTTCCTGCCGTGCCCCGAGATACGCATCGATCGCCTGCTGGCGCCCCTCGCGGCTGCGCAAGGCATGGGCATCGAGCTCGCCCACGATGTGCCCATGGCGCATCACCCAGGCCTGCACGGCCAGCTTGGCGGCCGCGTGAAAGCTCTGCTCGACCAGCAAGGCGGTGAGATTCTGCTCCTGCTGGATCATCGCCAGCCGCTCATAGACGCGCGCCACCAGCAGCGGCGCCAGCCCCAGCGAAGATTCGTCCAGCAACAGCAGGCGAGGGCCCGACATCAGGCCACGGCCGATGGCCAGCATCTGCTGTTCACCCCCGCTGAGCAAGCCCGCGGGCGATTTCAGGCGGCCCGCGATTTCAGGAAAGAACTCCAGCACCATCTGCTGCCGCCGCGACCGGGTGCGCGCATCCACGAAGTACGAGCCCAGCGTCAGGTTCTCCGCCACGGTCAGGTCGGTCACGATCGCGCGCCCTTCCGGCACGTAGACGATGCCCGCGCGGAACCGCTGCGCGCACGACATGCCGCTGACATCGTGCCCATCGAACCACACCGTGCCTTGCGCGGGTTCCAGGCCGGCAATCGCCCGCAAGGTGCTGGATTTTCCCGCTCCGTTGGCGCCCAGCAGCGCGGCCACGGTGCCACTGGCCACACCCAGATCGACACCATGCACCACAGGGCCGGCGCCATACCGCACGGTGAGATCCCTGACCTGCAACAGGTCCGTCGTCGCATCACTCATCGTCGTCTCCGAGATAGACCCGAACGACTTCCGGATTGCTCCGGATGTGCTCGGGATGGCCCGACGCCAGCAAACGCCCCACGCTGAGCACGTGGATGGTGTCGCAGACCTCCATGATCAGGTCCATGTCGTGTTCAACGACCACCAGGACCATCTGTGGCGAACGCAGCTTCTTCAATGCATCCGACAAGTCGCGTGTCTCGACGGAGTTCAAGCCCGCGGCGGGCTCGTCGAGCAACAGCACGCGCGGCGAGCCCGCAATCGCCCGGGCGATTTCGGCCAGGCGCAACATGCCCGGCGGCAACTGCGTGGGCGACTCGTCGGCCACCTGCGCAATGCCAAGGCGGCCGAGCGCAGCGAGCGCGAGCCCATGGTTGCGCTGCCGCTCGAATCGGCCCTTCGGGAGAGGAAGAAACGCGTCCAGCCAGCCCGAGGACGACTGGCGGTCCAGCCCGATCATCACGTTCTCGATCACGCTCAGCTCGGGACACAGCGCCACATGCTGAAAACTGCGGGAAAAGCCGAGCGCCGCCCGTCCCGTGGGCGCAACGCCCTTGAGCTGGATGTCGCCGAATCGGATGCTGCCCTTTTGCGGCGTGTAGAGGCCGGTGAGGCAGTTGAAGAAACTGGTCTTGCCCGCGCCATTGGGCCCGATCAAACCGGTGATTTCCCCCGGCGCGAGGTTCATCGCAATGTCGTGCAGGACCTGGTTGCCGCCGAACGACAGCGAGAGGTTCTCGACAACGAGCGCCGGCGCGGCCTGTTGGGTCGTCGTGATCACGCGCGCCCTCCTTCGAGACGTGCCCGGAGCCTGGCGGGCAACGCATTCACGCCCAGCACCACGCCCAGCAGCGCACCGCCATAAAGAATCGGAACCCAGTCGCCGGCGCCGGCCAGCAGCAAGGGCATCATGGTCAGAAACAGACCGCCGATGACGCTGCCGACAACGGACAGGGAATAGAGACTCACCACCGAGCCGACCAGCAGGAAGATCGAGGTCCAGAGCGTGAAGCTGTTGGGCGAAACCGTCGAGGAACTGAAGGACAGCAGCGCCCCCGCGATGGCGGCAATGCCCGCGCTCAGCGCCATGCAGGACAGGCGGGCCCAGCTTCTGCGCACGCCGAACGATTCCGCGGCGTGCGCGGAGGTGCGGATGAGCAGCAAGGCCGCGACCTGGCGGGACCGTCGGAAGTGCCACAGCAACGCCACCACGCCGAGCAGGCCGAACAGCGGCAGGTAGTAGCGTTGCAGCGACTTGTCCAGAAACGGAACGGCGTCGAGCTTCACGTACAGGCCTTCGTAGCCACCGGTGATGGACGAGAAATGCAGCAGCACCTCGGGCAATGCCAGGGCCAGGGCCATGGTCGTCACGGCCAGGCCGATGCCGAAGATGTTGCGCGAAGGGTAGGCGAACGCAATCCCCAGCACAGCCCCGACGACCGCCGCGGCAGGCAGGCTGGCCAGCAGCGACAGGCCGAAGTACTTCTCGAACAAGGCCACCGTGTACGCGCCTGCGGCGACAAACACGCCGTGTCCGATCGACACCTCGCCGCCGTACCGCACCAGGAAGCTCACCGAAATGATCGCGATGGCGTTGGCGAAACACAGGCCCAGCGTGAACGTCCAGTAGCCGCCCGCCACCATGGGCAGTGCCAGCAGGAAGAGAAGGCCCAGCCCCCCCGCCATGCCCAGCTTCATGGGTCGGCCGGCAACTGCCGTGCCGCCGCCCGCGCCGGCGCCGGGCTGTTCCTTCACGGCTTCTTGAAGGGTGGTGGCTTCAGACACGGGCACCTCCCCGGACCGCCAGCACGCCTTTCGGGAAGACGTTCAGCACGATCAGCATGGTCAGCAGCAGGTAGGTGTTGCTGAACTCCGCCGCGATGTAGAACGACAGGAAGTTCATGAGAATCCCCACAAAAATACCGCCCAGCACCGCGCCCGGCAAACTGCTGAAGCCCCCCACCACCGCGGCGGCGAACGCCTGGAGCATGAAGGACGAGACGCTCGTCGACGAAAGAAAGGTCGTGGGCACGATCAGCAGCGATGCCACCAGCCCCAGCAAGCCCGCCACCACCCACGAGAACAGGTGTACCTGGCGCAGTTTCAACCCGCACACCCGGCTGGCGAAGGGGTTCGCCGACACCGCCCGAAACGCGATCCCGATGCGCGTGCGCTCGATCAACAGATAGAGCAGGCCGATCACGAGCCCGGTCACGGCAAGCACCGCGAGGTCATAGGTCGATATACGCAGCGCCCCCAACTGTCCACGCCAGGCAGGCAAAGGCAGGTCCATGGCCACGACGTTGGAGCCGAACAGCAGTTGCGTGATGCCCTGGGCGATCAGACCGATGCCCAGGGTGGCGATCGTGCTGGTCAGGTCCGACTTGAACACCAGAGGGGCGATCAGGAAGTAGCAGACGGTCATGACCGCCACCATGATCACCAGCGTGAGCAGCACCGCCAGGCCCCAGTGCATGTTGGCGAAGACACCCGCCGTGAAGCCGAACACCAGGAAGGCGGAGAGCCCGGCCAGGTTGCCGTGCGCGAAGTTCACGACCATCGAACTCTTGTAGATGAGGACGATGCCGATGGCTCCCATGGCGTAGAGGCATCCGCTCACGATGCCCGCCCAGAGCAGGCCAATGAGGTCATCCACGGCTCAATCCTTCGCAGTGGCCGACACGGCCGGCAGGGCGATGTTGCGATCGACCACCTCGATCACCGCGGGGTAGTAGCGACCACTCCAGCCGCCTTCGGCCGTGGCGGCGTAGTAGCGTTGCGCCAGCTCCGTCACGCGCGTCCTGACCCCGGTCTGTTCCGCCAGTTCGAGCACATAGCCGATGTCCTTGAGCACGTATTCGGGCGGGAAGGACTTGGCCGGATACTCCCTCGGCAACATGGCCTTGCGCCCATGATTGCGCAGCGCGAAGCTGTCGCCCGAGCCTTTCGAGACAGCGTCCAGCAAGGTCGCCGGATTCACACCGGAGCGCTCGCCGAGCACCATCATTTCGGCCAGTGCCAGGGTGTTCTCAAACACCAGCGCGTTGTTGATGAGCTTCACAACCTGCCCGCAGCCCGTGGCGCCGCAGAGCGTCACGTCCGAGCCCATGTAGCGCAGGATGGGCTGGATGCGTTCGAACAACGCCGCATCCGCGCCCACCATGATGCTGAGCTCGCCGCGTTGAGCCGCTTCCCGCGTGCGCGCCACGGGCGCATCTGCAAAAGCCACGCCCCGTTCGGCGAGGCGCAGGGCGACATCGCGCGCCACGGCCACCGTCGTCGTGCTGAGATCCACGATCACCTTCGGCCGCACGGCGCCCGCGGTCAGCCCATCGGGGCCGAGGCACACGGCCCCCACAGCGGGGCCGCCCGGCAGCGAGAGGAGGACGATGTCGGCCTGGCTGGCCAGGTCGGCTATCGACGCCATGCGCTGGGCCTTGGTCCCGGCGAGCGTTTCGAAGGCCGCCGGGTTCGTGTCGAACGCGAGCACATCGCCGGCGTGTCTCATGGCCACGTTGCGGCACATCGCACCGCCCATCACGCCGAGTCCGATGAACCCGACAACTGGTTCCTTTTTCACGCTTCAACTCCTTGATGTCAGTCCATCCACATGCCGCCACTGATGTCCAGTGACGTGCCCGTGATCCAGTTGGATGCGGGAGAGCACAGAAAAAGTGCCGCTTGCGCAATGTCGTCGGCATTGCCCCAGCGGCCCAAGGGCACCGAGGCATTGGCAGCAGGGGCAGCGTTGCCGGTGACGTTGGCCCACATGGCGGTTTCCACCGGACCAGGCGCCAGTGTGTTGGCGTACACGCCGTGCGGGGCGCCGGCCTTGGCGATCCAGCGCATCATTCCGTGCACGGCGGACTTGGCGGACACATAGGCCGGGCCCGAAGCCACGCCGCCGTTCTTGGCCGCGATCGAACCCGCCGCGAGGATCTTGCCGAAGCCGTTCCTGCACATGATGGGGAAGAGCTTTCGGGCCGGGTTCACCACACCCATCACGTTCACTTTCAGGATCGACTCCCACTCTTCGTCGGTGCTGTCCGCCAGCGGCGTTCGGGCGATGGTGCCGGCACAGAGCACGAGGATGTCGACCTTGCCGTGCTTCGCAATCACCGCATCGATCACCTTGTCGGTCTCGGCGCGCGAGGTCACGTCGTACCGCGCGTATTCGATCCCCGGACCGATCTCTTCCTTCTCCGCGCGGTCCGTGGCCACCACGATGGCGCCCGCCGCCTGGAAGGCTGCGCTGATGGATCGGCCCATGCCACCGGCACCGCCGGTGACCAGTGCGACCTGTCCGTCCAGGCGCGCGGGCCCGCTCATATGTTGTGCCATGCTGTCATGTCTCCTTGTGATGGATGTGTGGGTGCCAGGACGGGATCGTCATCGGAACGTGGCGGTGGCGGACATCGCCAGCTCACCATCGGGGCCACGTGCCCACAGGGACAACGCGCCGTTCTCGGCCTCGCGGCCTTCCAGGCGGAACGGACGGCCGACGAACAAAGGGCTGACACCGCGAAAGTCGAAGCTTGCAAGCGGCTGGCCGCCGCCCCGCTCCAACGCGAACCGCTGCAACAGCGTCGCCGTCAGGGGGCCGTGCACCACGAGATCGAGGTAGCCCTCTTCGTCTCGTGCGTACGACTGGTCGTAGTGAATGCGGTGGCCGTTGAAGGTCAACGCCGAGTAGCGAAACAGCAGCGTCGTGTCCGGCTTGAAGTCCTGCCCCCACTGCGCCTGACCTTCGTAGGGCTCGGGCTTCGCCGCGGGCGCGGCGCCAGGCGGCGTCGCGTCGCGGTACACGATGTCCTGCTCTTCGGTGATGCAGAGCTTTCCGTCGCAGCTGATCCTGTGCTCCACGGTCACGAACCACAACGAACCCCGCTTGCCCACCTTGTTCTCGACTTTCTGAATCAGGCTGCGGCGCGTGGCCTTGGCTTCGATCGGCACGTCGGCCAGGTACCGGATGCGGCTGCCTGCCCACATCCGGCGGGGCAACTCGATCGGCGGGAGAAAGCCGCCGCGTTGCGGATGGCCATCGACACCCAGGCCGCTGCGGCGCACGACCGGATTGAAGAACAGCCACTGCCAGCCGGGCGGCAATGGCTGCCCCGGCTCTGGCGCGGTTTCGAGATCCAGGGCGGCGGCCATGGCCTGAACGGCCGGCACCAGCACGCGCTCGGTGCGCTCCTCTTCCCGGCCAACCCAGGCATCGTAGGCAGTGGTCACGCTCGGCTCCTCAGGAGATTTTCGCGTTGAACACATCGGCGGGATATGGGCGGAATTCCCTCACCAGCTTGAAGCTGCCGTCCGGCGCTGCCTGAATGATCCCTTCCTGGCGCGCTCCGCGGTGGTCGCCCGCCTTGTAGCTGACATTGCGCGCGCCCCCGACACTGGCGTTGGTCATGGTCTCCATCACGTCCACGAGGTTGGCGCGGGTGATCGGCTTGCCACTGGCCAGCAGCATTTCGAAGCCTTTGACGAACAACGCCCCATTGCTCCATCCGTTCAGGCCAAACACGCCGACAGGGTCGTTGGGGTAGTACTTGGCCACGTTGTCGCGATAGGCCTTGATGTCCTGGTCATCCGCGCTCACGGGCATCAGCCACGACGAGAAGTAGGTGCCGTTCAGGAGATCCCCCGCCAGCTTGCGCGTGGTCGGGTCGGCGGTGAAGAAGGGCGCCATCCATTTCGCCTGGTACCCGATGCGATCCGCCGCCTTCTGAGCCGCGGCCAGATTGGCGTTGGAGCCAAACAGGATCACCACTTCGGCTTTTGCATTGGCCAGGCGGCGCACGTGGGGCGTGAAGTCGGTGTTGCGGACCTCGAAGGGAATCGATTCGGCCGCTTCCTTTTGCAGACCGCTCAGATGCAGGTCAAAGCCGCGCTTGGCCGATCGGCCCAACTCGTCGTTCTCCCACAGCAGTGCCACGCGGCTGGCGTTCAGACCATTCAACGCGTAGTCCAGGTTGGAGGCCGCCGACCAGCCATAGTCCGGCAGCAGCGGGAACACCAGACGTTCGGCGAACAGCGCAGTGGCCCCGCCGATCGGGCCGATCATGGGCAGGCCGACCTCCTTGGCGTAGGGAATCACCGCCACCGATTGCGCCGTGCCCACCGGCGCTGCCAGCGCAAAGATCTTGCTCTCTTCCACCAGGCGGCGGGTGACCGCCACGCTGCGCGACGGCTCATAGCCATCGTCATAAGTCACATAGTTGATCTTCCAGCCGTTGAGCGCATTGGTCTCGTTGGCCCACTTGAAGCAGGACTCGGCGGCATGCGTCAGGATCGTATAGAACGGGACAGGGCCGGTGATGGGCGTGAACGCGCCCACCGTCACCGTCTTGTTGGCGAGATCGATGCCCGGCGAAGCCTGCTGGGCGAACACGCCACCCGGCAGGGCGACCGAAGAAGCGGCCACGGCGCCGCTGGAGAGAAAAGTCCTTCTGCGCATACTGATGTCTCCTGTGGATGTTCAAGGATTGCGCCAAGACCTTCTCGGCACAAAATGCATTCTATGCAATGCAGTATTCATGACTAGCTAGGGTTTCCCCTGAAGATTCATCAGATTCTTCTGATCTTGAATAATATAAAATGCATTCTTTTTCACGAAATCAGCCATCATGCACCACCCTTCACTCTCTGGAAAGCGCGTCATTGAACTGGGCACCATGCTGGCCGCGCCCTTTGCCTCGCACATCCTCTCCCAGCTAGGGGCCGAGGTGATCAAGGTAGAGCCGCCCGCCGGAGACCCGACCCGCAGCCTGGTGCGTGGCGGCCCCAGCGGCACCTTCATCGCGTACAGCCATGGCAAGAAAAGCGTGTGCATCGACCTGGGCAAACCCGAGGGTCGCGCCGCCTTCCTCAAATTGATCGCCAGCGCCGACGCCCTGGTGCACAACCTGGCGCCCAAGGCGGCGCGCAAGCTGGGGGTCACGCGCGAGGACTGTGCGGCGGTCAACCCCGATCTGATCTACTGCCACATCCGCGGCTACGCGGCCGGACCGCAGGCAGACGATCTGGCCTCCAATCCTGTGGCCGAAGCAGCCACGGGCGTGATGGAAGCCAACCGCGTGAATGGCCGCCCGAGCCGGCTTGGCCCGTCCTACCACGACCAGTTCGCCGGCGCGTACGCGGTCATCGGTATTCTCGCGTCGATGCTGCAGCCCAAGGCAGGTCCGGGTGAGCGACAGGTCGAGATCGGGCTCTACGAGACCGGCCTGCATGTGGCGTCCCGCGACCTCGTGGGCGTGCAACTCAAGACCCGGTTGCTGGGTCGCCCCGAACGCGAGCCGCATGGCGAATTCAGCATGCCGGGCTACGGCGCCTACCTCACCGCCGATCAGCGCTGGATTTATCTATTGATCCTGAATGACGCCCACTGGCTGAAGTTCTGCGAGGCCCTGCGACTGCCGCAAGCGAACGACGCGTCGCTCGCCACGCTGCGCCAGCGCAAGAAGGTGCGCGAAGAGGTGGAGGACATCGTGAAGGCGGCGGTGGCCGCGCACGGCTTTGATGACGTGGAAGCCCGGCTGAAGGCAGCAGGCGTCGGCTGCACGGAGGTGCTGCCGCTGGAGCGCGTGCTGGAAGCACCCCAAGCGCACCAGCCCGGCAAGCTGCGCACGGTCGCCTTGCGCGGCATGGACTTCGATGTGCCCGAGTTCCCCCGTCTGGGCGCCAGCGACGACGGCATCCCGACCCTGCCGCCTGCCGAACTGGGCGAGCACACCCTGGAGGTGCTGACGTCCGCCGGCATCGGGGCACAGGAATGCGAGGCGCTGATCGCATCGGGAGCGGTGGCTGCCGCAAAGCCCGACAGCTTTGCATGGGCTGCGGTCCGTCCCGGGACCTGAGCACACGGCGCCTGGAATGCCCATGACCAGCCCAATCGAGCGCGAAGAGATCCACCATCGCCAGATCGACCTGCGCTTCCATCGGCGCATCGACGGGCTCTACGAGGTCGAAGGCCGGCTGATCGACACCAAGCGCCATGTCTTTCGGCGACAACTCGCTGGCGAGGACACCCCCGCGGGGACGCCCGTGCACGACATCATGGTGCGCCTGGTCATCGACGACTCGCTCCTGGTACATGACGCCCTGGCCGTGATGCAGGCAACACCCTTCGGCATATGCCCTGGCGCAACGAGCACCTTGGCCCCGTTGAAAGGACTTCGCATCGGCGAAGGCTGGGGAAAGCGGGTGCGCGAGCGCCTCGGCGGAGCGGCTTCGTGCACCCACATCGTTGAACTGCTCGGCCCCATGGCCACCACCGCCTTTCAAGGATTCGCACCACAGCGGATCGCTCAAATCAATGAACCGGAGAACGAAGCCATGCGTCGCGCGAAGGTGGACAGTTGCTACGCCTATGCGGCAGAGCGTGAGGTTGTTGCACGGCTCTGGCCTCACCTTCACAAGACCACGAAGCAGGCGAACGAGCGCTGAAACCACATGATTCAAGCGGTTGCGACGCGGAACACCTGGCGCAGGTACGCCAGGAAGGTCTCGTCGTCGCAAAGGGTCTTGCCGGGAGAGTCGGACAGCTTGGCCACGGGCTGGCCGTTGCAGCTCACGAGCTTCATGACGATGTTCAATGGCTGCAGCCCGACATCGTTGGTCAGGTTCGTTCCGATGCCGAATCCAGTCTGGATCCGGTCGGCGAAGTGTTCGTAGAGCCCCAGGGCAGCCGGGAGATCGAGCCCATCGGAGAACACCAGGCGCTTGGTGTGCGGGTTGATCTTCAGGCGCTCGTAGTGCGCCAGCGCCTTCTCGCCCCACCCCACCGGGTCGCCGGAGTCGTGGCGCAGGCCGTCGAAGAGCTTGGCGAAGTAGAGATCGAAATCCGCCACGAAGGCATCCATCCCCACCACGTCGGTCAGGGCCACGCCCAGGTCGCCGCGGTATTCCTGCACCCAGTTCTCCAGGGCCGCCTTCTGGAAGCCCCTGAGCTGCACGCCCATGGCCTGGAAGGTCTGGAGGTACTCGTGGGCCATGGTGCCGATCGGAACGAGGCCGTGCTTCTTCGCCAGGTGGACGTTGGAGGTTCCCTTGAAGAACTCGGGCACCTCCCTGGCGAGGGTGGCCACCACTTCTTCCTGCCAGGCGGCCGAGAAGCGGCGCCGCACGCCGAAGTCGAAGAACTCGAAGGGATGTTGGCGCCGTGGGCCATGGGCGCCGAAGTCACGCAGCAGCGTTATCTTCCGCTGCAGGCGCCGGCGGCCCTCCGCCAGCGCACCGGGTGTGCCCAGTCGCCGGAAATGGATTTCGTTGACGATGGCCAGCACGAAGATCTCGAACAGCATGACGTGGATCTGGGGCCCCTTGGCCACGATGTCGAGGTGTTCGCCATCGGTGGCCACCGTGATGTAGCGGCGCTGGAGCCGGAATATCCGCAGGAAGTCGATGAAGTCGGACTTCATGTAGCGCAGGCCGCCCAGGTACTGGAGCTCGTCTTCCGTGAAGCGCAGCGTGCACAGGTGCTCGATCTGGCGCTCGACCTCGTCCCGGATCCCGCTCAAAGGGTACTCGGGCTCGTTCCGGCAAACGAAGCGGTACTCCGCCTGGTTGGCGGGCATCGAGTGCAGCATGGGCTGCAGCATCGTGAACTTGTAGAGGTCGGTGCCCAGCAGCGAAGTCACGACCGGGGGGAAGCCCTCTTCCATCCGTTCCGCGGGAGTGGTGTTCGCGTTCATGGCGGTCGGTCTCCTTGTCCTGACCCGGTCTCAACGAATCGAATCGCTTGCCCGGTCATTTCCCGTCCTTCACCCCCGCCTATGCAAAGGCGATGTGCTTGCTGAACGGCATCTCACGCAGGCGCAGGCCGGTGGCCGCGAAGATGGCGTTGGCCAGCGCCGGTGCCGCAGGGGGCACCGGTGGTTCTCCGGCCCCACGCACCTTGGCGCCGTGCTCCAGCCCTCGCACTTCAATCTCCGGGCATTGGTCAAACCGCATTCCCTGGTAGGCGTGAAAGTTGGTTTGCTCCGCCTTGCCGTCGGCGTAGGTGGTCTCGCAGTTCATCGCATGCCCCAGCCCCCAGACGACGGCCCCCTTGACCTGGTTGTCGAAGTTGATGGGGTCGATGACCTTGCCGACGTCCAGCGCGACCCACACCTTGTCGATCCGCATGCCCTCCGGCGTCTTCGTCACCTCGACCACCTGGGCACAGGGAACGCCGAACGATTCGACGAAAGCCACGCCACGCCCCCGGCCCTCGCCCAGGCTGGCGCCTTTCCAGTTCGACATCTCGGCCACGGCTTCGAGCACCAGGCGCGCCACCGCCCCCTGTGCGAGACGCAGCCTCTCCAGCAGGGGGTCCGCGCCGGCGGCATGGATCAGCTCGTCCAGGAAACCATCCGCAAAGAAGCCCGCCGAAGACGCTCCCACGGAGCGCCAGGAACTGGTCGGGGCCAGCTCGGGCACCCGGTAGGCACGCATCCGGAAGTGCGGCAGCGCATAGGGCAGGTTCCAGGCCCCCGCGGCGATTTGTCCATCGGGTCCGGGCACCGACTGGCCCAGCCGCTTCATCTGCGAGGCACTGGACGACACCGAGGCAATGTCCAGCGACAGCGCTTCGACCTGACCGTTCCTCGTGCCGCCGCGCGCGCGGCTCATCGTGATCTGACGGGGGAAATCTTGCGCGAAATCCTCCTCGCGGCTGAAGGTCAGCTTGATGGGAACGCCAGGCATCTGCATGGCCACCTCGGCCGCCAGCGTGATGTTCTCGGACTCCAGCCGGTGCCCGAAACTGCCCCCGCAATACTGGTTGTGCAGGTGGACCTTCTCCCCACCCACCCCGGCGATCCTGGCCACCTTCTCCTGCGCGAACCGGGGCACCTGGGTGCTGGCCCAGACGTCCACCCGCTGCGGCGTCACCTTGACCACGGCGGACAGCGGCTCCATGGGAGCGTGGGCCAGGTAGGGAGCCCGGTACTCCGCCGTGATCGCGGCATCGCCAAGCGCCGCATCCACATCGCCGTCGCTGCGCCACTCCTTGTCCAGCCGTTCGGGGACGAACGAAGCCGACACGGCGCGCCAGTGTTCGGCCTGCTCTGCCGGATAAGGCGCCGGCCCCCAATCCACACCAACAGCGCTGGCCGCCTGGAAGGCCCGCCAAGTGTTGTCGGCAATGACCGCGACGCCGTTCGTCACCGGCACGACCTTTTTCACCCCGCGCATGGCCATGGCGGCCTCGGGCTCGAAGCGCAGCATCCGGCCTCCCTGGCGCGGATTCACCCTGACCGCGGCATGCAGCATGCCGTCCATGCGCAGGTCGATGCCGAACTTCAGCGTGCCGGTGGACTTGGGGACGATGTCGATCCGCTGCATGGGCTTGCCGATCAGTCGCCACTGGGACGGATCGCGCAACGGGACGTTCCGCACCGGCTTGATCGCGCTCGCATCGCGGGCCAGTGCCGTGTACGCCAGGCGCCGGCCATCGGGCAGGACGACCGCGCCCTCCTCGGTCTTCAGTTGCTCGAGCGGCACGCCGCTCTGCCTGGACGCCGCCGCCTTGAGCGTTTCGCGCGCCACCGCCCCGGCCAGGCGCAGCTTGACGAAGCTGTCCGGCACGGTGCTCGATCCACCGGTCAGTTGCAGGCCCAGCACCTTGAACACCGCACCCATGGCAGACCGCAGCGCCTCGGCCGATGCGCGGGTGTCGGTGGACATGAAGGGCACTTGCTCTTCGGCCAGGGCGGTGTTGAAGTAGGCGGCGCTGGGGGGGCCGGTCTCGACCTGGAACTGCCCCCACGCCAGGTCCATCTCCTCCGCGATGAGAGCGGCTTGCACCGAGCGCACACCCTGGCCCAGGTCGGTGTGCGGCGCGATCAGCGTGATGCCCTCGGCATCGACTCTCACCCAGGGGTTGAAGACCGCTTCGCCATCGTCCCGCCCACCCAGCAAGGGGTTGGCCGGCGTTCGGCGCACCAGGTAGGTTCCGAAGGCCACGCCGCCGGCGATGGCCACCGATCCGACCAGGAACGTGCGGCGCGCGGCGCTGGCAAGCCTGCTCATGCCGCACCTGCGCTCATGGCCTGGGCGGCCGCCTTCACCGCTTCGCGGATGCGCGGGTAGGTTCCGCAACGGCACAGGTTGCCCGACATGGCGGCGTCGATCTCGGCATCCGTCGGCGCCGGGCTGGCCGCCAGCAAGGCGGCCGCCGTCATGATCTGGCCCGACTGACAATACCCGCACTGCGCGACCTGATGCTCGACCCAGGCCTGCTGCACGGCGTGCAGGGCGCCGGGAGCACCGAGCCCCTCGACCGTGGTGACAGCGCCCTGGACCTGCCCGACGGGCAGGACGCATGAGCGCACCGCGGCGCCATCGACGTGGACGGTGCAGGCGCCGCACATGGCGATGCCACAGCCGTACTTCGGCCCGGTGATGTCGAGTTCGTCGCGAAGCGCCCACAGCAGCGGCATCTCGGGTTCGACATCCAGATCATGAAGCTTGCCGTTGACGTTCAACCGCATGGGGAACCTCCTTGTGGAACTGCTCTGTTGATGCCTCGCCTCTGATGCAGTCCCCTCCTCGGTCGCCTATGCCGCGTGGGCGCGCAGCCAGGCAACGATATCGGCAGTCACCTCATCACGGTTGGTCTCGTTCAGGATTTCGTGGCGAGTGGCCGGATACGGCTTGACAGTCACATCGGCTATGCCCGCATCGCGGTAGCGCTGCCCCAGCAGTTGAATCAGCGCACCACCACCGGCGAGCGGGTCGGCGTCGCCAGAAGCGATCAGGATAGGCAGGTCGCTGCGGATGCCCGCCAGCAGCGCCGGATCCGCCAGCCGGGACGCGGGCGCGAACAACGAAGGAGTCACATCTTCCGGCACATCCCACCCGCACCAGGGATCTGCGACGTAGGCATCGACCTCGGCATCGTCGCGCGAAAGCCATTCGTATCCCGTGCGGTGTTCGAAGCCCGCATTGAATGCCTCCAGCCCGGCAGGCGCGTCTGCGGGTGCATTGGCCATGCCGGCGGCAAGCATGTCGAGCGCGGTCGAACCGGACAGAACCACGCCCGACCATGTCGATGCGTGATCGAGAATGGCCGCCTGCGCTGCAAACGACCCCATCGAATGCGCGAACAGAAACAGTGGAAGGCTGCCATGTTGCGCACGCAGCACCGCGCCGAACTGGGCCACATCGGCAATCAGCCCACCAAAACCAGCGGTACCGAAGTCACCCAGCCGCCCATTGGCGGTGCGACCATGCCCGCGGTGGTCGACCGCGTGGACCACGAACCCGGCAGCATTCAGCGCCTTCGCGAACCGGTCATAGCGTTCACCATGCTCGGCGAGTCCGTGGGCGATCTGCACCACGCCAATGGGTTTGCCAGCAACGTCGGCCCAGGTGTACGTCGTGACCTTCGTGCCGTCTGCGTTGGAGAGAAAGGAGGAAGTCGAAGTGCTCATCACTGGATTCTCACACTGTATCCATGCTGATGCACAAGAATCGGTAGAACGTCAAAGACCCGCTGCACTCAACGTGATCCACGTTGCACCGGGCTGCTTTTCCACCACGATCTGCCCGCCCTCCAGCCGGTAGGTCAACTGGCAGTTGTGCCGGGGGTTGGAAAGCACTGCGGGGTTGAAGATGGCCAGGTTTTCTCCAGCAGGCCGGCGAACCGACTGCGTCAGCAAGCCGGGGTGGCCCTCGCGGTGAATCCGCGATCCAACAGTCTGGCAAAACGTGTAGTCCGAGGGGTGCAAGAGGTCGGGTTGTGCATCGGCAACCTCGCGGAAATCGAGCAGCGCCGCGTTGCAAGCCACCCAGTACACCTTGCGCTCCGCGATGACTGCCCTCTGCTCAAAGCCTGCATCACCGAGCAAGCCCCGATACCAGTGGTAGGCCGACTCATGGACCGTGGTTTCAACCGACTCCGACCCGTACCAGACACCAAAGGAGCCATCGGAAAACCGGCTGGTCTGCCAATGTTTGAACGGCCAGTCAATGGCGTTGAACCATTGCGCATCTTCGAATGGCCGGTCAATGATGGGCTTGCGCGATGAATACGGTGGTGGCTTGACCTCGTCTTCCACCTTCTGCGCCAGCAGCCACTCGGCCGGGTCGTCCGTCAGGTCATCGAAGAGATCCTGCGATTCCCTCAGGGATACGATGTTGCGAGCCACATCACGGTGAAAATCAGCCAGCTTGATGTGGGCAAACAGCGAATTCATTCAGTGGACCGTTCAAACGCCACGTGCGCGGTCGAGGTAGCCACGCACCATCAGCAAGCCCGCAAACCCCCATTCCTTCACCACCTCGACAGGCGTTCGGTTGTCGAAGGCCTTGTTGCGGGTGGTCATCCAGCGGTAGGCCAGGTCGCGGTTTTGAGGAAACAGCAAGCGCAGATTTTTGTGGATACCCAGCAAGTGGCCCACACGCTCGTACTGGTCACGGCTCGTGCCAATGGGTTTGCCACTGCGGTAGTTGGACAAGGCTGCCCGGTTGCTGGCGGCAATACCCAGCAGTGCCGCCTGGTCCTCGGTGCTCAACTTCCAATGGTCGAGCAAGGCCATGACCATCTTGGCCAGAGCGCCACGATCTTGTGACGCGGTCACTTCACGTTCGGCTGCTGCTCCCATGATGGGCTCCTTGTGTTGACTTGGTCCGGTGTTGAAGATTAGCACAGAGTTTTAATTAACACAAATTTTGTTTTAATTAAAACAAATCAAACTGGTCACCCAGGCGCTGGGTGGCCCCTGTAAGACGTCACCGAATCGTTCAGTTATTCACCGGAGTTTCCGGATCACGCCACCGTCACGCTCTTCGCCAGGTTCCTCGGCTTGTGTGGCCGCCTAACTTTGCTGCGCAAAGTGAGCGTCCACCAAGCCGCGCAGTGCGCTTCGCGCACCGTGCCCGTCATTCGACGGTCACGCTCTTTGCAAGATTGCGCGGCTTGTCCACATCCGTCCCCTTCGCCAGCGCGGTGTGATACGCGAGCAACTGCAGCGGCACCACGTGCAGGATGGGCGAGAGCACGCCGTAGTGTTCGGGCATGCGGATGACGTGGATGCCCTCGCCGCTCTTGATGCGGGTGTCGGCGTCGGCCAGCACATAGAGCACGCCGCCGCGGGCACGCACTTCCTGCATGTTGCTCTTGAGCTTTTCCAGCAAGGCGTCGTTGGGCGCGACCGTGACCACCGGCATGGCGCTGGTCACCAGGGCCAGCGGCCCGTGCTTGAGCTCGCCAGCGGGGTAGGCCTCGGCGTGGATGTAGCTGATCTCCTTGAGCTTCAGGGCGCCTTCGAGCGCGATCGGGTAATGCAGCCCGCGCCCGAGGAACAGGGCGTTGTCCATGCGGCCGAAATCTTCGGCCCAGTGGATGATCTGCGGCTCCAGCGCCAGCACGGCCTGCAGCGCCACGGGCAGGTGGCGCATGGCCTTGAGGTGTTCGGCTTCGGCCTCGTCGCTCAGGTGGCCGCGCACCTGGGCCAGCGCCAGCGTGAGCAGGAACAGCCCCGCCAGTTGCGTGGTGAAGGCCTTGGTGGAAGCCACGCCGATTTCGACGCCCGCGCGGGTGATGTAGGCCAGTGAGCACTCGCGCACCATGGCGCTGGTGGCCACGTTGCAGATGGTGAGCGTGTGCCGCAACCCCAGGCTTTGCGCGTGGCGCAGCGCGGCCAGGGTGTCGGCGGTCTCGCCGCTCTGGCTGATGGTGACCACCAGCGTGCGCGGGTTGGGCACGCTGGCGCGGTAACGGTATTCGCTGGCCACTTCCACCTGGGTGGGAATCCGCGCGATGCCCTCCAGCCAGTACCTGGCGGCGCAGCCGCTGTAGTAGCTGGTGCCGCAGGCCAGGATCAGCACGTTGTCGATGTCCTTGAAGACGCGCCAGGCGCCGTCGCCGAACAGCTCGGGCGTGATGGCGTTGATGCCTTCGAGCGTGTCGCCGATCGCGCGCGGCTGCTCGAAGATTTCCTTCTGCATGTAGTGGCGGTAGGGCCCGAGTTCGGCCGCGCCGCTGTGGGCGTGCACGGTCTTCACCGGGCGCTGCGCGGCATCGAATGCCCGGCCCTGCGCATTGGTCACCCAGTAGCGGCCCAGTTGCAGGTCCACCAGATCGCCCTCTTGCAGATAGACGATCTGGTCGGTCACGCCGGCCAGGGCCATGGCATCGCTGGCCAGAAAGTGTTCGGTGCCGGCCTGGCCATCGAGCACGCCCACGCCCAGCACCAGCGGCGAGCCCGCGCGCGCGCCCACCACGCGGTGCGGCTCGTCGCGGTGGAACACGGCCAGCGCATAGGCCCCATGCAACTGGGGCACGGCCGCCTGCAGCGCGGCGAACAGATCCCCGTCGTACAGCGAATCGATCAGGTGCGCGATGACTTCGGTGTCGGTCTGGCTTTCGAACACGTAGCCCCTGGCCTGCAAGGCCTCGCGCAGCGCGTCGTGGTTTTCGATGATGCCGTTGTGCACCAGCGCCACCCGGCCCGCCGCGCCGACGCTACCGCCGGGGCCGTGGCTGAAGTGCGGGTGCGCGTTGTGCACCGCCGGCGCGCCGTGCGTGGCCCAGCGGGTGTGGGCGATGCCGGTGCCGGCGGCGATGCCCTCGGCCTGCACCTGCTGCACCAGCTCGGCCACCCGGGCCGTGCTGCGGGCGCGCCGCAGGCCGCCGGCATGCACCGCCACCCCGCAGGAGTCGTAGCCCCGGTATTCCAGCCGCTGCAAACCCTGAACCAGCACGGGCACGATGTCGCGCCCCGAAACCCCCGCCACGATCCCACACATCGCCCGCTCCTTCAATCTGTATGAATGAAACGCATGCTATCGAGCATGACAAGAAATTGGATTCTGAAGTTTTTCCGTTTTCGACAGATAATTTCATTCATCGCAATCAACAAACCAATATTTCATGAACGACATATCCATGAAATTAATGGACATCGACGAAGCCGATTTCCGCCTGTTGGACTTGCTGCAAAACGACGCCGCCCTGAGCAACCAGACGCTGGCCGAACGCGCCCATCTGTCGCCGCCGACCAGCCTGCGGCGCATCAAGCGGCTGCGCCAGCTCGGCCTGATCGAGCGCGAAGTGGCCTTGCTCAGCCCGGACCGCCTGGCCGCGCACACCGGCCACGGCCTCACCGCCCTGGTGGAAATCACGCTCGAACGCCAGGGCGCCGAACACCTGGAGCGTTTCGAGCACCGCGTGGTGGCCGATGCCGCCGTGCAGCAGTGCTACCGGGTGAGCCCAGGGCCCGATTTCATGCTGGTGGTGCACACCATCGACATGCCGGCCTACCTCGCGCTGGCGCAGCGCCTGTTCACCAGCGAGGCCAATGTGCGCAACATCAAGGCCTTTTTCAGCGTGAAGCGATCCAAGTTCGACCCGCGCCTGCCCCTGCCTTTGCCACACGCCAAGTGAGCGCGGGCCTGCCGCTCATACACAAAAGCTTTCTTTTTTGCCTCAAATCACACGTTTAAGTGAAAACCTGGCGTAACAGGATGTTGACTCGGGCCGGCTTATGTAACACCCTCCTAAAATTCCACTCACAAGATGAATTTGAATGGATTCGCCCTCAGGAGGTTGTTGCATGTTGCCGTTATGGATTGGTTTTTTCATTGCTGTGGTGCTGGTCGGCGCGGGCGCGTGGATCTGGCGCCGCACCCGCACCACCGCGTCTGGCCGCAACGACCGCTATACCCCTGAACGCATTCTCACGACCGAGCAGGTCCACATGCTGGACTACCTGCACGACACCTTTCCGGGCCAGGTGGTGCTGCCCAACATGTTGCTCAAGGACATGCTGTCCGTGCGCCGCGCATCCGACCGCGAGAAGGCCCAGGACCGGCTGAACAGGCAGCGCGTGGACTTCGTGGTCTGCGGCGAGGACGGCCGCCCCACCTTTGCATTCGACATCGAGCAATACCACCTGAGCAATGCCAAGGCCAAGGAGCACCAGGTCAAGATCAAGAACCGCATCCTCAAGACCGCCGGCGTGCGCTTCGTGTTCCTCAAGAACGGACTGCACCGCATGCCCTCGCCCGCGGAGTTCCGCAAGCAACTCAATCTGGCCGCCCTGCCCCAGCCCCTGCCCAAGGAAAAGGAAGATTCGCGCGAAAGCCGGCGCCAGCAGCTGGAATCACAGCTCTCCGAGTTCGACCAGGTCTACCCCGCCACCGGCTTCCGGGATTCCGAGGTCATGGGTCTGAGCGGTTTGATGGATCTGGATCGCGAAGGCCGCAGCAGCCAGAACGGCGGCCTCAACAGCGTCCGGGGCGGACTCAATGGCGGCGCCTCGGGCACCCCCCCGGGGGCCACCAGCGAATACCGGGGCAAGGCCAGGTCCACCCACACGGGCTGAGCCGGCATGCCGCCGCCCTCGCTGGCGCCGGGAAACCCGGAGAGCATGGAGCTGTTGGGCATCCTCGGCGTCGAGATGGTGCTCGACAAGCCAGCCCTTGACTCACCAACGGCACCAGGCAAGGCCATCACCGACAAGCAAAGCTGGTGAGCCATGGGCCGCCGCTCGCACAAGCGCTTCCTGGGTCTCTGGATGAACGGTGCCTTCGTCGGCACCTGGAGCCTGGCCCCGAACGCTCCCGACACGCTGCAGTACGACCCCGCGTGGACCCTGTCGGAACAAGGGCGCGCTGTCCCTGTCCCTGCCCTTCACCCCAGGCAACGCACCTCACCGCGGCGACAAGGTCCGCGCCTACTTCGAGAATCTGCTGCCCGACAGCAAGGACATCCGTGAACGGATCGCCCGTCGCTACCGCACGGGTTCCACAGACGCCTTCGACCTGCTGACCGAGATCGGCCGCGGCTGCATGGGCGCGCTGGAAATCCTGCCCGCTGGTCAAGCCTCGGCGGGACTCGCTCCCCTGCAAGCCGGGCCCCTGAACGAAGCGCAGGTCGCCGAGGTCTTGCGTGGCACCACCACCCCGAACACCCTGGGCCTGGCAAGCCGTGACGACGATTTCCGGATCTCCATCGCGGGAGCTCAGGAAAAGACCGCACTGCTCCACCACGGCGGGCGGTGGTGCCTGCCCCGCGGGAGCACGCCCACCACGCACATCCTCAAGTTGCCACCGGGGCTGATCGGCGGCATGAAGATCGACATGCGCGACTCCGTCGAGAACGAGTGGCTGTGGTGGAGAACGGCGGAGGCATGCTGCCATGAGCCGTCGCCTTACAGCTCTCGTCATCGGCAATGCGAACTACGCGGACGCGGGCAAGCTGAAGAATCCGGGACACGATGCCACGGATAGACGTGCTGCACGGCCTCGCGAACGCGCTGGGCGGTCTCCAAGTTGCCGCGGTCCTTGATCCGGTGCAGGCATCGCACGATCTCGGTCGGCGCAATCGTCTCAATGGGTCGTTCGCCGACCCAGGGGAAGGTGTGAATCTCCAGGTGCCGGATGACCTTGTCGGCATAGCCGTTTGACCACTGTCGATCCTTCCTGGCGCTGGCAACCCAGGCGCGCGCCAGCAGTTCGAAGGTGTTCAGCTTGGACACGCACTGCTGCTCTTCCTTCTGCCGGCGAACTTCCTTGAGGTCCTGGCCTTCGGCGCGCAAGCTATTGGCCTCGTGGGCCTTGGCACGGGCCTGCGCCAGGGTCACTGCGAGGTACGGCCCCAGCCCGAGCTTGACCGTCTTGCCGCCCTTCTCGTAGCGATAGATCCACGCCTTCCCGCTGCTGCGCACGCGCAGGAACAGGTTGTCGCCGTCGTTGAGGAAGAACTCTTTCGGCCCCGACTTGGAGGCCTTGATCTGCGTTTCGCTCAGCTGCCCCATGATGCCCGTACCCCCAAAAGCCAATTTCAATGAAATGACTCTAGGGTACGACTCGGGGTACGGGCAAACGCAGGATGTAACGGAACGACTTGGGACGTTTTTGAGCGACGTTTCGGAGCCAAGTCCTTGTCGCACAAACAAAAACGCCTAGTCGGGAGGGACTAGGCGTAGAAGGAATGGTGGCCTGGGACGGAATCGAACCATCGACACGCGGATTTTCAATCCGCTGCTCTACCAACTGAGCTACCGGGCCAAACAGAAGCGGAAGTATAGCAGTTTTGCCACCGCCGACATCCGGCGAAAGGCTCAGAGCGCGCCGCGCTTGCCGCGAGCGAGGTCCACGCCGAGTTGCTTGAGCTTGCGATAAAGGTGGGTACGTTCCAGACCCGTTTTTTCGGCCACGCGGGTCATGGAGCCGGACTCCCGGGCCAGGTGGTACTCGAAGTAGGCTTTCTCGAACTCGTCGCGCGCCTCGCGCAGCGGACCATCGAGGTTGAATGACTGATGGGGCTGCGGACCAACGTCCAGCACCGGCTCGGGAAGCGTGCCGCCGGTCATGGCCTCTTCCACGGTGAGCTCGCCCGCGAAGCTGTTGCCCATCACCGCCGCGCTGGCAGCACCAGCCCGGTCCATCGATTTGTTGAGGCTCTGATCCACCGCCTTGAGCAGCTTCTGCAAGGTGATCGGCTTCTCCAGGAAAGCGCTGGCGCCGATGCGGGTGGCCTCCACGGCGGTGTCGATGGTGGCGTGGCCGCTCATCATGATGACGGGCATGGACAGCAATCCGGTGCTGGCCCATTCCTTGAGCAGCGTCACGCCATCGGTGTCGGGCATCCAGATGTCGAGCAACACCAGATCGGGCCGCATCTGGGTGCGCACCGCCCTGGCCTGGGCAGCGTTCTCGGCCAGCTCGACCGTGTGCCCTTCGTCGTTCAGGATTTCAGAGAGCAAATCCCGGATTCCCAGTTCATCGTCTACAACCAGAATAGTGGCCATGGCTTGGATCGTTCCCTCTGTCGATGTTGTCAATTCGCAACTGCGAATGATAGCGATACTTGCGCGCCCGCCGGCCGCCCATTGCTCACGCGGTTGCCGATGTCCACGCGCCCGCCGTGTTCATCCATGATTTTCTTGACCACCGCCAACCCCAGGCCCGTGCCCTTGGTCTTGGTCGTCACGTAGGGCTCGAAAGCGCGCTTGAGGATGTGCTCGGCAAAACCCGGGCCTCTATCGATGATGGTCAGCCGGATCCATTTGCCCGACTCCGAGCGGAGGGTGCGCAGCAAGACTTGCGCGCCTTGCTGCCCCAGCATGGCGTCCTGGGCGTTCTGCACCACGTTGTGGAGAATCTGGCGCACCTGGTGCGCATCGGCCATGACCAGCGCCGGGCCATCGAACAGTTCGCTGCGCACCGGGACGGTGGCATGCTCGTACAGCCCCAGGAACTCGCGCACGAGCGCGTTGAGGTCGACCGGCGAGAGCTGGGCGGCGGGCAGGCGCGCGTAGTCCCGGAATTCGTTGACCAGGCGCTTCATGGCGTCGACCTGATCGACGATGGTCCGCACCGACTTGTTCAGGATGGCCTGCTCGGGCGGCTGCACCTTGCCTTCGAGCTTCATCGCCAGTCGCTCGGCAGAGAGCTGGATCGGGGTGAGCGGGTTCTTGATTTCATGCGCCAGGCGACGGGCCACCTCGCCCCAGGCCTTGGCCCGTTGCGCGGAAACCATCTCGGAGACGTCGTCGAAAACCAGCAGGCGTTCGTTCCTGGGCAGCAGGGCCCCGCGAGCGATCAGCGTGATGCCTTCGTCGAAGGGGGTGTCGCCCGAAGCGCTGAGCTCGAACGACTGCTGCCAATGGCCACCCTGGTGGGGCGACTGGTCGGAGAGGAAGCGCTCGAACTGCTGCAGCACGCCGCTGGCGAAGGCTTCCAGCCCCGGTACCTGCGCCAGAGGCTGGCCCATGTGCAAGGTCAGCGGCGTGCGCAGGATGCGCGCGGCCCCCGGGTTCACGCTTTGCAGCCGCCCCTGCTCGTCGAGCACCACCACGCCGGCGGTGAGGTTGTCCAGAATGGTCTGCAGGTTGTCGCGCGCCGCATCGACCTGCTCCATGCTGTGCTGCACCGCCGCGCGAGCGTCCGACAGATCCTGTGTCATGTGGGCGAAGGTCCGCGTCAGCCCCGCGAGTTCGTCTCTCGAGGTGAGCGCCGGCTTGGGCGACAGGTTGCCGGCGGCCACCTCACGCATGCCCTCGGCGAGCACCAGCAGCGGGCGCACGAGCTGGTTGCCCAGCAGCACGGCCAGCAGCACCGCACCGAACACGGCCAGGAACAGCGCCAGCGTGAGCGTGCCGATGTACATGCGCTGCAAGCCCTGGCGGCCCAGCGCGCGTTCCTGGTATTCGCGGTTGGCGATCTGGACCGCCAGCGCGTCGGCGACCAGCGCCGGCGGCAGCGGCGCGACCACCTGTAGATAGCGGGGCTCGGCGCCGAAACCGATGTCGGGCGAACTGACCAGCGCCATCACCTTGATGCGGGCCTGGCCCGCCGCCAGCACGGCCTCGAGTTCGCCGTCGCCGCCCTCTTCCAGCCCCTCGAACTGCGCCATGACGCGCACGGTGCGCAGGTTGCGCAGCTGCGCCGGGTTGGGGCGCTCGGGGCTGAGGTCGAAGCGCGAGACGCCCGCGCTCCCCAGCGGCTGCCCGGCGGCGTTCCAGAGCACGAGGTCGGTCACACCGAGCTGCTCCCGCAGGCGCTCCAGCGCGATCGCCGCCGAGGCGCTGGGCACGCGCGCCAGCCCCTCGGCCGCCACCCGTGTCTTGCCGCTGAGATCGGCCGCCAGCGTGTCCAGGGTGGTTCGCCCCAGATTGAGGCCGGCGACCAGCGCCGACTCCACGCGAACGTCGAACCAGCTTTCGATGGACCGCGAGACGAACTGGTAGGAGACGGTGTAGATCAGCAGGCCCGGCAGCACGCCCACCAGGCCGATGATCGACGCCAGCTTGATCAGCAGGCGGCTGCCGAACTTGCCCCGCTTGAGCCGCAGCGCCAGGCGCACCACGAGCCAGAGCAGGATCAGCGCCAGCAGCGCCGCCACCGCCACGTTGACGCCCACCAGCCACGAGAAATTCTGTTCGTAGAGCGCGCGGTTGCGCGTGGCGACCGTGAGCAGGAACAGCAGCACCATCCCCACGCCGGTCATGAACACGAGCGCGGCCGCCACGGCCCAGCGCATCCCGGATTTTCCGAGCTTGAGGGCGGGTTGCACGGAGCTGTTCACGTCGGTCGAATGCCGTGGCTCAACGCTTGCCGCTGCCCGCCTCGGTGCCGCCATCGCCGGCGGGTTCGCCGATGGCTGTCTCCTCCTGGCCCACCCGCTCGGCCGCCTGCACCGCCGGCAGCACCAGCCGGCCCTGCCGCTGGATGCTCCATTCCGGCTGGTTGCCCACACCGATCTGGAACGGCCGCGGCAGCAGGGACAGATCGAGGCGCATGCTCCATTCGACCCGGTAGTCCTCGGGGTCGTCGCCGGCCACGCTGGTCCCTTCCGCGATCTTCCAGCGATAGACGCGCCCGACGCCGGCCAGGGCCTCCGCGAGGTTGTCGAAGTTCTGGTGCAGGGCGTACTGGAGGCCGGCGCCGCTGTTGCCGTCGGTCGCATCATTGGACAGGCTCACGCGCCAGCGCCGCGTCAGCGGCTGGTAGGCCAGCCTGAGGGTCCGATGGGCGCTGGCCACGCGCCGGTCGGTCCAGTACCAGCGCGGCCGGATCACCTCGGCCCGCCAGGCGAAGTACAGCGGCACCCCCTTGAGCAGGGCGTCCTCCACCAACGGGTCCGGCACGAGGTTGAGGCGCGCGGTCAGGTAGACCGCTTCAGGCGTGCGCAGCAACTCTTCCTGCAGCACGGGCACCGGCTGCTGGGCATGGGCGGGCACCCACAGGCTCAGCAGCGCCAGCAGCCCCGCGAGCAACCACTTGCCCGGGGCGATCGTCAGAGACAGCATGCGCCTCCTCCGGTCAAGGCAAGGCCTTGTCGAGGCGGGCGTAAAAGAATCCGTCGTGTCCACCGGAATGATTGTCGTTGAACTCTCCCGGGGCGGACGCATCGCCCGGCAGCAAATGCCCCACTGAAGGGCGAAGGACGGCGTCGCTGTGGCGCTCAAGGAACGCTTGCACCTGATCCTGCCCCTCGGCGCGAAACACCGAGCAGGTCGCGTAGACCATCCGGCCGCCCGGCCGGAGCAAGGGCCACAAGGCTTCCAGCAATGCGCTCTGCACGCCCGCGAGCTGGTCCACGTCGCTGGCGCGGCGCAGCCAGCGCACATCGGGGTGGCGGCGCACGATGCCGGACGCGGTGCAAGGCGCGTCGAGCAGGATGGCGTCGAACCGCTGCCCGTCCCACCAGCCCGCGGTCCGCGCAGCATCGGCGCGGACCACGCGCGCCGCCAGCCCCAGGCGCTCGAGCGTGCCGTGGATGCGCTCGCAGCGGCGCGCATCGAGGTCCAGGGCCAGCAGGTCCACATCGGCCCGCTCCAGCACGTGGGCGGTCTTGCCGCCAGGCGCGGCGCAAGCGTCGAGCACCCGGTCGCTGGGCGTCCAGTCCCTGCCTTCGAGCAACAGGCCCGCGGCCATCTGCGCCGCGGCATCCTGCACCGAGCACAGGCCCTGGCCAAAACCAGGGAGTTGCTCCACCGGGCGGGGCGCATCGAGCTCCAGCCCATCCTCGCCGACGGGGGCGGCGCCAATGCCCGCGGCCGCCAGCGCCTGCGCGTAGGCGTCCCGCCCGGTCTTGCGGCGGTTCACGCGCAGCGTCATCGGGCCGGGACGGTTGCTGGCCTCGAGAATCGCCTGCCAATGCGCCGGGTGGTCGCGCCGCAGCCGCTCGATCCACCACGAGGGGTGGTTCCACCGGGCCTGAGGCTGCTCGGCCACGCGCGCCAGCAGGGCGGCGCGCTCCCGCAGAAAGCGCCGCAGGCAGGCGTTGATGAACGCACTCTGGCGCTGCAGGCCGCGATCGGCCTTGGCCGCCTCCACGGCCTGGTTGACCACCGTGTGGGCGGTGTAGCTCGGCGCGCCCGGCGCGGGCACCCGGGAGGGATCGTCGCCATCGGTCAGCAACAGGGCCAGCGCGCTGCACATCAGCGCCTGCACCGCCGGATCGGGTTTGCGCTGGACCAGGCCCGCCAGCAAGGCCCGGGTCGTCCCGAGATGGCGCAGGGCATGGAAGCTCAGCGCCTGCACGCCCGGGCGCAGGCGCGCCGGCACCTGCGCCAGCACTTCGTTGAGGGAACGGCCTTGTTCGACCGCCTGCACGCAGCGCGCGGTCTGCCGCAACTGAATGGCCAGGCTGGGGAGGAGGGAATGCGTGGGGGCGTCTGTCACTGGGGAACGGGGATGCGCGTTCAAATCAAGGTCCAGCCAGGGGCTTCGCCGGCAGGGTCATCGGCTTCCTTCGCGGCGGACGGGGCGCCCTCGGCCGGCGGCTCGTCTGCGCGGCCCAGCGGCAGCGGCCCCATGTGGCGGCCATAGATGCGGCGGATGCGCTGCTCCAGCGTCGGATGGGAATCGAGCCAGTGCGCGACGGCGCCCGCTTCGTTCGCCACCAGCAGCATGTGCTGCACCACGGAACCGACCTGGCGCGGCACCACGCCTTCGCGCTGCTGGCTGAGCACCTTGCGCAGGACGCCGCCCAGGCCGTCCCGGCTGCGCGTCCACTGCACGGCGCGAGCGTCGGCCAGGTACTCCCGCTGCCGGGAAACGGCCGCCTGCAGCGCATGCCCCGCCACCCAGCCCAGCCAGCCCGCGGCCATGATGGCCAGGCCGATCAGCGCGGCGGCCATGCGCCGGTCCCGCGTGTCCGGCTCGAACAGGTGCTGGCCCATCCGGTACAGCATCTCCAGGCCGAACACCATGCCCGCCAGGCGCATGTTCAGGCGCGTGTCGCCTTCGCCGATGTGACTGAACTCGTGCGCCACCAGGCCCTGCAACTCCTCGCGGCTGAGGTTCTCCAGCGCCCCCTGCGTCACGGCCACCACGGCATCGCGCTCGTCCCAGCCGGTGGCGAAGGCATTGATGCCGGCGTCGCGCGGCACCACCATGGCCGTGGGCCGGGTCATCCCGGAGGAGATCGCCATCTCGTCGACGATGTTCGAGAAGCGGCGCTCGTCGAAATCGCCCGATGGCCTTGCGGGCCGCGCGCCCATCTGCTCCGCCAGGCGCGCGCCCCCGCCGCCCGCCAGCCGCGAGGTCTCCACCCACCAGCCCCCCAGCACGAACAGCAGCGTGACGGCGGTGTTGACCGCGAAGTAGTGCTTCGGGTAGCGCATCTCGCCAGGCACCCAGAAGCCCCAGGTCAGCCCCCAGGCCAGCGCCAGCGCCGCGTTGACGGCCAGCACCAGCAGCAGCACGGTGAGGCCGAACGCCAGCAGCAGCTTGCGCGTCTGGCCGCGCGCGTCGCGCTGGAACTCGAAGAAACGCATGTCAGCGGCCTTCACCCCAGCCCTCTCCCAGAGGGAGAGGGAGCAAGACACGCAACGAGAGAAGAGGTGCCCAGTCCAGGGGCATCAAGGGTCCGGCTCCGCCGGCCCGAGATGCCGTCCCCCCTCCAAGCGCCGAAGGCGCGCCAGAGAGGGGGGAAGACGCGAAGCGGCGCAGGGGGGTTCTCACATGCTGATGCGCAGGGTCTGGCGCTCGGCTTCGCTGGTGGTGGATTCCAGCATGTCCTGCGGCAGGAAGCCGAACAGGCGGGCCACGATCAGCGTGGGAAACTGCGCCGCCGCATCGTTGAACGACAGCACATGGTCGTTGTAGGCCTGGCGCGCGAAGCCGATGCGGTTCTCCGTGCTGGCCAGCTCTTCGCTCAGCTCGCGCATGTTCTGGTCGGCCTTGAGGTCGGGGTAGGCCTCGACCACCGCGAACAGCCGGCCCAGCGCGCCGCCGAGCAACTGCTCGGCCCCGGCCAGCGCTCCCAGCGCGCCGGCGTTGAGCGGGCTGCCCGCGGCGGTCTGCTCCGCCGCCTTGGCCTGGTTGCGGGCGGCGATCACGGCCTCCAGCGTGCTGGCTTCGTGGGCCAGGTATTTGCGCGCCACTTCCACGAGATTGGGAATCAGGTCGTAGCGGCGCTTGAGCTGCACATCGATCTGACCGAAAGCGTTGGCGATGGCGTTTTTCAGGCGCACCAGGCGGTTGTAGGCACCCACCGCCCAGAAGAACACCCCCAGGCCAATGGCCAGCACGACCCAAAGCGTGACCGACATGTTGCTGACTCCTTCATCAATATGGGGAACGAACACTTGATGGGCCCCCGGCCCATGCCCCCTCGCCTGCACAAGCTCTGCTCATCGCGCAGGCAATATACCCCAGCCCTCCGAAAGAACCACTGCATGGCGCCCAAAAAAAACGCCCCCGACCTGACGGTCGGAGGCGTTCATGGCGCAGGCGGCCAAGCGGTGGCTTATTCGGCCGCTTCGCTGCTGGCGCTGGACGCGTCGGACTGGTCGGCCTGATCGGCCGCCAGGGACAGCGCATCGGCCTCGGCGATGGCGCGACGCTCTTCGTCGTCCATCTTCTCCTTGACCTTGCGCGCCTCGTGGTAGGCCATGCCGGTGCCCGCGGGAATCAGGCGACCCACGATGACGTTCTCCTTCAGGCCACGCAGTTCGTCGCGCTTGCCCATGATGGCCGCCTCGGTCAGCACGCGCGTCGTCTCCTGGAAAGACGCGGCCGAGATGAAGGAGTCGGTGGACAGCGAGGCCTTGGTGATGCCCAGCAGCACGTTGCTGTACACCGCCGGCAGCTTGCCTTCGGCGCGCAGGGCGTCGTTGGTGTTGAGGATCTCCGAACGCTCGACCTGCTCGCCGGCGATGTAGTTCGAGTCGCCCACGCTGTCGACGATCACGCGGCGCAGCATCTGGCGCACGATCACCTCGATGTGCT
>CAZFOT010000008.1:0-46156 GCA_964520365.1 uncultured Hydrogenophaga sp. | reverse complement strand
GGTCGTGCAGCGCGCCGACCATCATGTCCACCATCTTGGTGTCGCCCATGCGCGAGCCCCAGCGCATGTTCAGGCTGGCGAAGGGGGCGCGGCTCATGTTCTCCGCGCCGCCGCCGATGGCAATGTCGGCGTCGCCCAGCAGGATCGACTGGCTGGCCGAGACGATGGCCTGCAGGCCCGAGCCGCACAGCCTGTTCACGTTGAAGGCGGGCGTGCCCTCGGCGCAGCCGCCGTTGATGGCCACCACGCGCGAGAGGTACATGTCTTTCGGCTCGGTGTTGACGACGTGGCCGAACACCACGTGGCCCACGTCCTTGCCGTCCGTCTGGGCGCGGGCGAGCGATTCGCGCACGACCAGCGCGCCCAGGTCGGTGGGGGGAACGTCCTTCAAGCTGCCGCCAAAGGTTCCGATGGCGGTACGGACAGCACTGACGACGACGACTTCACGGCTCATGATGGCTCCTTGTCTGAGAATGGTGCGGTGCGGAAAACACCTGCCATGGTACTGCGGGCACGGGGTGGCGCTCAGTCGCGCACGTCGGCGACAGGCTGCTCGCCGAAGTCCGGGCGATCCAGCCAGGCCAGCACGGCCCGCGCGGCATCGGCCGGGCTTGCGAGCTGTCCCTGGCGCCGCAGGTCCACGAAGCGCGCGAGATCGGGGAAGGCCGCGGGATCGCCCGCGCGCAACTGAACCTGCATGTCGGTGTCGATGACGCCGGGGGCCAGCGAGACCAGCTTCGCGCCGCCGGGGTGCCGGGCTTCGTCGAGGGCGCAGCAGCGCGTGAAATGGTCCATGCCGGCCTTGGCCGCGCAATAGGGGGCCTGTGCGGCCATGGCGCGGCGCCCGAGTCCCGAGGAGATGTTGAGCACCTTGCGCGGGCCGTCCCAGCCAGCCTGGACCCAGGTGCCGGTGGCGCGCAGGAACGCGGCGGTGAGCTGCATCGGCGCTTCCAGGCCGACCCGCAGGGCGTTGGACAGATCGCCGGGCGGGCAGTCCTGGATCGGGCCGATGTGCGGGATCACGCCGGCGTTGTTGATCAGCGTGGCGCTGGCCAGGCCGGTGGCATCCAGGCCGCCCAGCCAGGCCTGCAGGCGCGCGGCCGCGCCCTGCGCATCGGCGAGGTCCTGCGGCCACTGTGTCAGCGCGGCGCCCTGGCGCTGGGCCAGCGACGCCAGTTCGTCGTTCACGCTGCGCGAGATGCACAGCAGGTGGCGGTTCGCCGCCAGCAGTTGCCGTGCCATGGCCAGGCCCATGCCGCGCGAGGCGCCGGTGAGGATGGTGAGGTGTTGCTGTGTCATGTGAGTTGCTTTATAGCGCCGGAGCGCGATCCGTAGCGAACGAAGCAGCGCAAGACCCAGGGGCACCGGGGGTCCGGCTCCGCCGGCCCAAGGGTGCCGCCCCCCCTCCAAGCGCCCGAAGGGCGCGCCAGAGAGAGGGGGGAAGCCGCAAAGCGGCGCAGGGGGGAGTCCCGTTCAAAACGGGCAGGGGCTGGAGAAGACCATGGGTTCACCTGTGGCCGGGTGCGCCAGCCCCAGTTCCGTGGCGTGCAGGAGCAGGCGCGGCGCCATGGCTTGCTGAGTGGGCGTGGCGTACAGGGGATCGCCCAGGATGGGGTGGCCGATGGCTTGCAGGTGGACGCGAAGCTGGTGCGTGCGCCCGGTGACGGGTTCGAGCTCCACCCGCGTGGACAGACCCGGATGGATGGCCGCAGATGGGTCGGCGCAGCGCCGCCATCGCGTGGCGCTGGGCTTGCCGAATTCGGCGCTGACGATGCTGCGCGGCCGGTTGAGCCAGTCCACCATCAGCGGCAGGTCGATCGTGTGCCAGCCACCGTCCGCTGCGGGCGCGGCCGGTTCGCCTGCCACCACCGCCAGGTAGCGCTTGTGCACCTGCCGCTTCTCGAACGCCCGGCTCAGGGCGCGCTGCGCGTCCAGGCCCCGGGCCATGACCACGATGCCGGAGGTGGCCATGTCCAGGCGGTGCACCACCAGCGCATCGGGCCAGCGGGCCTGCGCGCGCGCGCTCAGGCAGTCCTGCTTGTCGGGACCGCGCCCGGGCACGGCCAGCAGGCCGGATGGCTTGTCCAGCACCACCAGGGTGTCGTCGGCGTGCAGCACCTGCAGGTCAGATGCCGGAATGGCGTCCATGCGATGCAGGCCTGCCGTCAGCGGACCACGATTTCGGCGCGGCGGTTGCGCGGCTCGGCCACCTCGTCCTCGGTGGGCACCAGGGGGTCGCGCTCGCCGCGGCCCACGGCCTCGATGCGCTCGGGCGGGAAACCGCGCTCGATGAACAGGGCGCGAAGCGCCAGCGCGCGCTCCAGCGACAAGCGGTCGTTGGCTTCCACCGTGCCCTGGCGGTCGGTGTGGCCGGTCACCACGATCTCGCCGCCCGGGCGGGCGCTCGCCCTCTCGATCACGGCCTCCAGGCGGGCAAGCTCGGCGGCATCGAGCTCGGACGTTCCGGAGCCGAATTCCAGCACGAAGCGCTCGGGCGCCAGGGGCTCGATGGCCAGCAGTCTGGGATACTGCCCGCGCACGTCCTCGGCGGTGGTGGTGTCGCTGCTCACGCGGCCGTGGCGCGACACCTTGGCCCGTTCAAAGGGCGCGTCGAGCACCGCTTCCCCATGTGATGTGGTCACCACCACGGCGCTCGGTGCGCCATCGGCCTGAGGCAGCAGGATCACGCGCGCCACCGGGGCGCAAGCGGCCAGCCCTCCGGCGATGCACAGCATCGCAAGGGTCGGCAGCGAACGGGAACCGAGGGGGCGCAAGGGCATGGGTGGGAGGGAGCGAATACCGGGCTCAGAGCGGTTCCCGGGCGTCCACGATGAAATCGGTGCCTCGCACGCCGACCACCGAAGTGGGGGTCTGCACCTTGAACAGGTCCGGATTGACGCGGGCCAGCAGGCCGGTGATCACGCGCACCGAGCCCTGCAGCAGGTCCAGCACGAAATGGCCTCTCTGGGTGGTCGAGTCGAAGCTGAAGCGGCTCAGATCCATGGTGGTGTTCGGCCCCATGGTGAGCGCGGTGCCGTCCTTGAACAGGATGCTGGCCGCCGCAACCGTTCCGGTCTGCAGGCGGTCGGTCTCGCCCACGCCGTCGCCCGGGCCGGGACGCCGGCGTTCGGCTGCGCGGATGATCCAGACCTCGCCCTCGACGTGCTTGAAGGTGCCGACGCGGCTGGTGTCGTTGGCGGGCACCACGGGGGCTGGCGCGACCTCGGCCTCGGAAGCGGGGCCGGCGGCCGGCGCTGGCTCGGCGGGTGCCGCTGCCGGCCCCTCGGCCATGGCCAGGGGGCTCGCGCCGATCAGGACTGCCCACAGGAACAACAGGAAAGAGACACGCATCGACGACTCCGGCAGGCTGGGGAACGGGAGAAACGGTCAATGGTACCGGATGGGGCCCGTTCCCATGCGGGGCGCGGGCTCTAGAATCCCCTGTGTCCCCGTGCCCGCCACGCGGCCGGCCATCCAACCATTCCCACGCTCATGATGCTTTTGCTGGCGCCCATGGAGGGGCTGCTCGATGCCACCTTGCGCGACGTGCTCACGCGCACCGGCGGCATCGACCGCTGCGTGAGCGAGTTCATCCGCGTGACCAACACCGTGCTGCCCGAGCGCGCCTTCCTGCGGGTGGTGCCCGAGCTGCTCAATGGCAGCCGCACCCGTGCGGGTGTGCCGGTGCGCCCGCAGTTGCTCGGTTCCGACCCGGCCTGCCTGGCCGACAACGCCGCGCGGCTGGCCGGCCTGCGGCCCGAGGGCATCGACCTCAATTTCGGCTGCCCGGCCAGGACGGTCAACCAGAGCCGCGGCGGCGCGGTGCTGCTCGACGAGCCCGAGCTGGTGGGCCGCATCGTGGCGGCCGTGCGGCGTGCCGTGCCCGCGCACCTGCCGGTGTCGGCCAAGATGCGGCTGGGCTACAACGACGACACGCGCGCCGAGGCCTGCGCCATCGCCATCGCCGAGGCCGGCGCCGACGAACTCATGGTGCATGCCCGCACCAAGGCCCATGGCTACCGGCCGCCGGCCTACTGGGATCGGATCGCCCAGGTGCGCGAGGCGCTGCCGGCGCACCGGCGGATCCGCGTGGTGGCCAATGGCGACATCTGGACCGTGGCCGACGCGCTGCGCTGCCAGGCGGTCACGGGTTGCGATGCGCTGATGCTGGGGCGCGGCATGGTGAGCAACCCGGGGCTGGCGCTGAACATCAAGGGCCGGGGCGCCGTGCCGTGGGAGGCCATGCCCGCGCTGCTGCTGGCGTTCTGGGAACAGGTGGGCCGGCGCGTGGAGCGGCGCCATCGCGCGGGCAGGCTCAAGCAATGGCTGAACCACCTGCGGCGGCACTACCCCCAGGCCCAGCAGGCGTTCGACGCGCTGCGCACCACCAACGACCCGGAGGCGATCCAGCGCTGGGTTGATCACCCCGGCGGCGTCTGCGGATCGCGCCATGCCATGCGGGACGATGGCGCGGTGCATCCCGTCCTGGTCTGAAGCCGGCTTGCGGCGGCCATTCCGGGAGTGCACCATGTCGGTGCATCCGGCTTTGGCGATGCCAGCAGGAACGCGCTACACGTGGTAACTTCCGGCCCCGGACCCGAAAACTCACGCTGTATGACCTCACTCCAACAACGGCTGGATGCCATGGCGGGCGAACGCCTGCGCGGCATGCGCCGCGGCATCGAAAAAGAAAGCCTGCGCGCACAGCCCGATGGTCGCCTGGCGCTCACGCCGCACCCCGCGGCGCTGGGCAGCGCGCTCACCCATCCGCACATCACCACCGACTACAGCGAATCCCAGCTCGAACTCATCACGGGCGTGCACGACAGCGTGGCCGCCTGCCTGTCCGAACTCACCGAGGTGCACCAGTTCACCGTGCGCAGCCTGCACCGGCCGCAAAGCCCTGGCAGCGACGAAATGCTCTGGGTCTCCAGCATGCCCTGCGGCCTGCCCACCGACGAAACCATTCCCCTGGGGCGCTACGGTTCGTCCAATGTGGGCCGGGCCAAGAGCGTTTACCGCATGGGCCTGGGACACCGCTATGGCCGGCGCATGCAGACCATCTCGGGCATCCACTACAACTGGTCGCTGCCCGGCCTTGCCAGCGAGGACTACTTCGCCCTGATCCGCAACTTCCGCCGCCACGCCTTCTTGCTGCTCACGCTGTTCGGCGCCTCGCCGGCGGTGTGTTCCTCGTTCGTGGAAGGGCGCGAGCACGAACTGCAAGCCCTGGGCGAGCGCACGCTGTACATGCCGCACGGCACTTCGCTGCGCATGGGCCGGCTGGGCTACCAGAGCGAGGCGCAGGCGTCGCTGGCGGTGAGCTACAACAGCCTGGAAGGCTATGCCGCCTCGTTGCACGACGCGCTCACGCGCCCCTGGCCGGCGTACGAGGCGCTGGGCATCCGCAACCCCGGCGGCGACTACAACCAGCTCGCCACCACCCTGCTGCAGATCGAGAACGAGTTCTACGGCACCATCCGCCCCAAGCGCGTGATCTTCCCTGGCGAGCGGCCGCTGCACGCGCTGCGCGAGCGCGGGGTGGAGTACATCGAGGTGCGCCTGATGGACCTCGACCCGTTCGAGACCATCGGCATCGCGGCGCCCACGCTGCGCTTTCTCGACGTGTTCCTGATGCATTGCCTGCTCGGCGACAGCCCGCCCGACAGCCCGGCCGAAATCCGCGAACTGGCGCACAACCAGCACCTGACGGCCGCGCGCGGGCGCGAGCCCGGCCTGTGCCTGCTGCGCCGGGGCCAGAGCGTGCCCTTGCTGCAATGGGGCGAGGAACTGATCGGGCAGTTGCAGCCCATCGCGCGCGCGCTCGACGCCGCCCACGGCGGCACCGAACACGCCGATGCCGTGGCCCGGGCGCTGGCCGCCCTGCGCGCGCCCGATACCCTGCCGTCGGCGCGCGTGCTGGCCGCCATGCACCGCGATCATGGCGACGCGTTCGTCGCCTTCGCCCGGGCGCAGTCGCTCAAGACCCATGCCGAGCTGTTGGCCATGCCCTGGAGCGGCTCGCAGCAGGCCCGCTTCGAGGAAATGGCGGCCAGGTCGTTGCAGAATCAGCGCGACATCGAGGTCGCCGACACCCTGCCGTTCGAGATCTACCGGCAGGAGTACACCTCGGCTGCCCGCCTGGGCCGGCCCACGGCCGAGCCGGTCCACGCCTGATCCTCGTTAGAGCCTGTTCTCGATCTACAAGGGGTCGCGTTGGGACGCAATCGGGATGAGTGGCCCGCCAACACCGCGCCGCATGGGCTCATGCCCATGCAAGGGGTTTGGTGGGGCAATCGCCCGATTGCGTCCCAACCCGAAGGGCAAGTGCCTTTTCGGACGGTCTGCGGCGTTGCAAAGCCTTGCCGGGCATGAGCCCGGCTGCATTTTGCGCCTAGCAGCCCATCCCGAAAAGGCGCTTGCGCGACCCCTTGTAGATCGTGAACAGGCTCTTACAAATCCATACCCCCACGGGACGTCTGCACGGACGCGGACCGGCGGTGTCTGGTCTATCCTGCATTTTTTTGCGGGAGAGCCTCATGCATCGACCCACCGCCGCCGATTTCGACCAGGAACTGCTGATCCTGTTTGACGCCTACGTCCACGGCGACATCGACCGCCGCGGTTTTCTCGACCGCGCCGGCAAGTTCGCCGTCGGTGGCCTCACGGCCGCCGGCCTGCTGGCCGCGCTCAGCCCCGACTTCGCCTCGGCCCAGGTGGTGCCCAAGGACGACCCCCGCCTGCTGACCATGATGGAAGAGGTGCCATCGCCATCGGGCCATGGCAGCATCAAGGCCTACGTGGCCAAGCCCGCCAGCGGCACGCCGAAGCTGCCGGGTGTGATGGTGGTGCACGAGAACCGGGGCCTCAACCCCCACATCGAGGACGTGGCGCGACGCCTCGCGCTCGAAGGCTACGTGGCCTTCGCGCCCGACGCGCTCACCCCGCTCGGCGGCTACCCGGGCGATGAGGACCGCGCGCGCGCCCTGTTCGCCCAGCTCGACCAGAGCAAGACCCGCCAGGACTTCCTGGCCGCCGCCGAGGTGCTCCAGAAGCGGCCCGACGGTTCCGGGCGCATCGGCGTGGTGGGCTTCTGCTACGGCGGCGGCATCGCCCACATGCTCGCCACCCAGCTTCCCGGCCTGGCCGCAGCCGTGCCGTTCTACGGCAACCATCCGCCCGTGGAAGACGCGGCCAAGGTGAAGGCGCCGCTGCTGATCCACTTTGCCGATGTGGACGAGCGCATCAACGCCGCCTGGCCCGCCTACTCGGCCGCGCTGCAGGCCGCGGGCGTGGCGTACATCGCGCACCGGTACCCCGGCACCCAGCATGGCTTCCACAACGACACCACGCCCCGCTTCGATGCCGCTGCCGCCAAGCTCGCCTGGGAGCGCACGCTGGCCTTCTTCAAGCAGCACCTGCCGGTGGCCTGAAGCCCGGGCCGGGCGCACGCCCCGCGCGACTGCCTGTTCAACAGGCAATGTGTCTTTTCCCCAGGCAGATCAGCCACTTGCGAGCGCCGTACAGCACTTGCCCCGGGTTATGCACAAGCTTGTCCCATGCCAGCGGGGATAACAGGGAATACCCTCCGCGCCGATGCGGCCGGGTCAGGCCTCGCCGCCGAACTGCTTGATCAGGTTGTCGATGTACTTCTCGACCAGCTTCTCGAACTCGCCCTCCACCACGGGTGCCACCACCATCTTCATCAGCCCTGGCAGGGGCACATCGATCTCGCCCTGGATCGCCAGCGCGATGCCGGTGGACTTCTTGTTGTCCACGATCTTCCAACTGCCGCCCACCAGGGCGTTGCCCACGCCCTTGACCGGCGTCCACTTGACCGTGCCCTTGGCCTTGTCGCTGGTGTACTTGCTGGCATAGACGGTCTGGATGTTCACCTGCGAGGTGCCCACCTTTTCCATCTCCCACTGATAGACGCCACCCCCTAAGTCGGTGAGCTGCTCGACCTTGGGAAAATGGGCCACCGACGCGGGCACATCGGAGAGCAGGTCGAACACCTCGGACGCCTTGGCCTTGACGTCGAACTCGTAGCCCAGATCGATCTTGACGGTGATGCTCATGTGTCTCCTCTCGGGGGTGTGATGGGGGTCGGGCCATTGTAGGGAGCGCGCCGCCCGGACCACCCCGGGGCTTACACCAAGCCGGTGCCGGGGGCGGGGCAGGGCAGGGCACAATGCCAGCGCGCCCAGCGGCGCCTGCTTTCCAGAAAGACGCTTTTCCAGATGACGATCCAGTGGTTTCCCGGGCACATGCACCTCACGCGCAAGGCGATCGCCGAGCGCGTGAAGGACATCGACGTGGTGATCGAAATGCTCGACGCGCGCCTGCCCGGCTCCAGCGCGAACCCGCTGCTGTCCGAGCTCACCGGCCACAAGCCCACGCTGAAGGTGGTCAACAAGCAGGACATGGCCGACCCGGTGCGCACCGCGCTCTGGCTGGCGCACTACAACGCGCAGCCGAAGACCCGCGCCATCGCGCTCGACGCCAGCGTCACCGCGCCCGCGCGGGCCATCATCGCGGCATGCTTCGAGCTCGCGCCGAATCGCGGCGGCATGGTCAAGCCCATGCGGGTGCTGATCTGCGGCATTCCCAACGTGGGCAAGTCCACCCTCATCAACACCCTGGCCGGCAAGCGCGCGGCCAGAACCGGCGATGAGGCCGGCGTCACCCGCAACGAGCAGCGCATCGCACTGGCCGACGATTTCTATCTGTTCGACACGCCCGGCATGCTGTGGCCGCGCATCGTGGTGCCCGAGAGCGGCTTCAACCTGGCCGCCAGCGGCGCCGTGGGCCGCAACGCCTACGACGACCAGGAGGTGGCGCTGGAGCTGCTGGCCAAACTCAAGGTGGATTACGCCGAACTGCTGGATGCGCGCTACAGGCTCGGGCTGTCGCCGCAGGCCATCGCCGACCTGCCGGAGGAAGACCTGATGGAAGCCATCGCCCGCAAGCGCGGCGCGCTCGCCGGCGGTGGCTCGGTCAACTGGCAGAAGGCCGCCGAACTCGTGATCGCCGATTTCCGGGGCACGCACATCGGGCGCATCACGCTGGAAACGCCCGAGCAGTTCGGCCGCTGGCTGGCCGCCGGCCTGAAGGCCGACGCGCTGCGCTCGGAGCGCAAGCAGGCGCGCGGCGACAAACCCGCCAAGCGCCGCAAGCGCTGAACCCCCACCCACCGCGAAGGAGCCCGACATGTCCACCATTCAACCTCTGCAGGACCCTGAGAGCGACCTCCGGGTGAAGGCGGTGTTCGACGACATCCGCGCCACCCGGCAGGCCGAATACATCAACCACCTCTGGCGCTATCTGGCGTTCGATGCATCGCTGCTGGAGCAGACCTGGGCCGAGGTCAAGCGCGTCATGGCCACGCCGTCGAGCATCGATCCTTTGACCAAGGAGATGGTGTACATCGCTGTGTCCATCAGCAACAGCTGCAGCTACTGCGTGCATTCCCACACCGCCGCGGCCACTGCCAAGGGCATGACGCCGCAGCAGCACGCCGAGCTGCTGTCCATCGTGGCGCTGGCCGCCAAGACCAACCAACTCGCCACCGCGCTGCAGGTGCCGGTGGACCCGGTGTTCGACCGGGGCTGATCCGCGCCCGGCGCGGCGCATGGCGACCTATTTCACCGTGATGGTGATGCGTTCGCTCAGCACGGGCGGATGGTGCGGGATGTGGTTCTGGTCCCCCAGCACCAGCTGCAAGGTGTGCTGCCCCGGCTGGAGCTCGATGCTGGTTTCTGTCTGGCCCAGGCCGAAGTGGCGGAACTGGTCGTTGGCCGGCAGGGGCGCGTTGGCATCCACCTCGTTCACATTCACCAGCAGGTGGTGGTGCCCCGTGCCTTCCTTTTCGACGCCTGCCGGCGCCACGCCCATGCCGCTGAGACCGAACACCACCTTCACCGGGCTGCTCACGGTCTGGCCGTTGCGCAGATTGACGAAGTAGAGTCTGGCTTCGGCTGGCGCGGCCACCTTCTTGTAGCCTGAAGAGAGGGTGGGCGTGCTGTCCGAGAGCTTGACCGGTGCCGTGGGCGTGGCATTGGCAGCCATGGCGCCATGGTGCCGGGCATGCATGGCCGCGTGGTCGTGTCCCTTGTGAGCGCAGCCTGCCAGGGCCAGTATGGCAATGGCCGCCGCGCTGGCGCGCAGGGCCGGATGGACGGTGGGCATGGGTGTCTCCTGAGGGTATTGCGGGAGCACCCAGCTTACGCCCGGTCGCGAGCCCACGCTTTCAGTCACCCGGCACCGCCAAGGGGCTTTTGGCCTTCAGGATCGGCATCGACGGTTTCACCGCACAGCGCGCGATCCGCATCGCATGAAACAAAAGACATGCCTCGCGCGGCGTGTCTTCCTCCAGGGGCATCAAGGGTCCGGCTCTGCCGGCCCGAGATGCCGTCCCCCCTCCAAGCGCCGAAGGCGCGCCAGGGAGGGGGGAAGCCGCAAAGCGGCGCAGGGGGGTGTTTCATTTCAAGCGTTGACTTTCACGCCTTTCCAGAAAGCCACTCTTCCCCGGATGTTCTCGGCCTCGGGCTTGGGGTCCGGGTAGTACCAGGCGGCGTCGGTGTTGAGCTCGCCGTTGACCAGCAGCGAGTAATAGCTGGCCTGGCCTTTCCACGGGCAACTGGTGCGGTGGTTGCTGAAGGTGACGAACTCGCGGTTGAGCGCGCTTTCGGGAAAGTAGTGGTTGCCCTCGACCAGCACCGTGTCGTCGCTTTCGGCGATCACAACGCCGTTCCACGTGGCCTTCATGCGAGGCGCCTTACTTGTTCTTTTCCTTGCCGCGCGGCATCACGGCCGTCACGGGTGGGGTGGGGCGGTCGGAGCTGACCGGGCCCTTGGGTGCCGAAGTGTCCTTCTTGGGTTTCTTCGACATTTTTTCGTTGCGCTGTTCTTTGCCCATGGGGCCTCCTGGATTGGCACGGTGCGCGTGCAGATCGGCGGATGATAAGCCAGCCTCGGCGCTATGGGTTCACCCCGATCAGTTCGGCCAGCGCGGCCGTGGGCATGGCACCGCTTTGCGTGACCACCTGCCCGGTGCGCAGGTTGCGCGCCACGATGAAGGGGACCGAATCGGCGCCCAGGCGGTTCAGCAGTCCGGTGTTACGTTCGATGGCGTTCTTCACTTCATCGGGCATGCTGGCCGAGGCCGACAGGCCGCCCTGGTTGGACATCAACAGCTTCTCGTGCTCGACCATCGCCTCGACGGGGTTCGCAGCGGTCAGCAGCGCCGCGCCCTGCGGCTCGCTTTGGGCGTTGAGGATGGCCACCGGTATCCAGACGAACCTGGTCTTGCCCAGCAGGGGCTGCGAGGCCTCCCACAACCGGGCGCAGTGCGGGCATTGCGGGTCGAACAGCACGTACACCGCGTTGGCGCTCATGAGCGCACCGGCGGTGAAGCCCTTGCCCTGCGCGGCCACCGTGTCGTAGGCCTGGTCCTGGGCAATGGCGGTGGGACCATCGGCTGGCGAGGCGCTGGCGCCTTCCCTGGAGCAGGCCGCCAGCGCAAGCACGACCGAAGCGGCCAGCGGAAGGATGAAGGACCGGATCTTCATGGTGGTGCAGGCCGCGACGCGGAGGGTCTCAGTTGAGAATGATGTTGGCGATCAATCCGGTGGCGATCGCAATCAACACGTAGTCGCTGCCGACCTGCACCCAGTGGTGGCCGCGCGGCGGTGCGGCAAGGCGGTGGTGATAGGGGTTCACGACGACGTACTGGCGGTTGCGGTACTCGCGTGGGATGTAGCGGCCGCGTTTGAAATCGGGGCTGCGGGCGTTGTAGTGGTAGTGGTGGTGCACCGTGGGTGCGGGCCGGTAGGCAGGGAGGTGGTTGCGCTGGTCCGCACGGTGATCGCGTCGATCCGCACGGTAGTCGCGGCGGTCGTTCCGGCGGTCGTTGCGGACCCCGCGGCGGTCGTCGACGTGCTGGATGGCGTTCACCTCGGCGCGGATCACGCGCTGCATCGGTCCCTGCGCGAAGGATGTGCTGCCGATGCCCAGCGTGGCAACGGCGATGGCGCAGACAACAAGGTTTCGGGATTTCATGGAGTCGCTCCTTGGGTTGGTGAGACTTCATGTTGCGATCCTCATGTTTCGCTTGCGTAAACCGTGCCCGCCGAGAGGGCAAAGTTGTGTAGCGAGATGTTCGCGGCCGTGCGACTGGCTTCAACTGCCCCCGTCCGGCGCCTTTGCCCGCATGCTTTCCTGGGCATGCAGCTTGGCGGCGATGTACTCGCCGTGCGTGACGTGCAGCAATCCCGCCACCTTGCTGATCACATGCTGCTCGTGCGCGTCCAGGCGCTGGTCGGCATAGGCCACTTCCCACATGGCTTCGACCACGTTGACCTTCTGTTCCTGCGTGAAGCGGTCGTTCAGGCTGCGGGTGAAGCGCTGGTAGTCGTAGGCGGTGCGCGCGGTTTCGTGGGCCATCTCCAGCAACTGGTCGATCTCGTCGTCGCTCAAGCTGAACTTGCGCCGCAGCGCGTGGATGACCGCGTCGCGCTCGGCGTCGCTCATGTCGGGCTCGGCGCGCATCACCTCGACCAGCAGCACGGCAGTGGCCAGTTGCAGCGTGTGGGCCTGCTCTTCAGGCGGCAGGGTTGAGGTGGCCTGGAGGCTGGTGTTGAGGCTTTCGAACAGGTCTTTCAGTGTCTTGAGCATTCGGGTGTTCCGTTCAGAAGGGGCGGGGGCATTGTGTGTGCCACGCTGCGCCGGTGGAGCCGGCTGCGAGGCCGATGGTTCCCGGTTCTCAGCGGCGCCAGACCAGCAACAGGTTGTTGGCGGGCATGGCGTGGCGCGCGTGCAGGGTCAGGCCCGCGAGGGTGGCCTGCCCGGCCACATGGTCCAGCCAGCGCAGGCCCCACTCCGGATGGGTGGCGCGCAGGCTCTCGTCAAACCGCAGGTTGCCTTCCGAAGTGGGCACGCCGTCTTCGAGGTATGGCCCGTAGGTGATCAGCACGCCGTGTTGTCCCAGGTGCCGTGCCGCCCCCTGCATGAGCGCGGCGCAGGTGGTCCAGGGTGCGATGTGCAGCATGTTGGCGCAAAAGATGGCGTCGAACGGGACAGCGAATGCGGGGCCTTCGGTGGGCCATTCGGGCGCAAGCACGTCCAGCGCCAGCGGCGGGCGCACATTGCCCAGGCCGGCTTCGGCGGTGCGCGCCGCGATCACGGGCAGCATGCCGGGGTCGTGGTCGGTGGGCTGCCAGGTCCATTGCGGCAGGCCAGCGGCGAAATGCACGGCATGCTGCCCGGTCCCCGAAGCGATCTCCAGGGCGTGGCCCTGTTCGGGCAGCACCCGGCGCAGGGTGTCCAGAATGGGTTGCCGGTTGCGCTCGGCGGCCGGGCTGAAGGGCAGTTCGCTCAGGGTCATGCCGGCGGATTATCCCGTTCCGTGGATCTCGGGGCGGCATTCGCCCGCCATAATGCCGGGCACACCCGCACATGCACACCCTCGAACAATTGCGCAGCGGCGCGCTCGCCGGCACCCACCGCCTCGATCTGGCCTGCGGCCTGGAGGCCTTGCCGCCCGAAGTGCTGGATCTCGCGGACACGCTGGAGATCCTCAACCTCACCGGCAACCGGCTGAGTGCCTTGCCGCCCGACCTGGGCCGGCTGCGCAAGCTGCGCATCCTCTTTGCTTCCAGCAACGCCTTCACCGAACTGCCCGAGGTGCTCGGCGATTGCCCGGCGCTGGAGATGGTGGGCTTCAAGGCCAACCGCATCGCTCGCGTGCCAGGCGCGGCCTTGCCGGCGAAGCTGCGCTGGCTGATCCTGACCGACAACGCCATCGAACACCTGCCCGCCGAACTGGGCCAGCGTCCGGCCATGCAGAAACTCATGCTGGCGGGCAACCGGCTGAGCGCGCTGCCCGTCGGACTGGCCGAAGCACAGTGCCTCGAACTGCTCAGGCTTTCGGCCAACCGGTTCAGCGCGCTGCCCCGCTGGCTCACCGAGCTGCCGCGCCTGGCCTGGCTGGCGCTGGCGGGCAATCCGCTGGGCTGGCACCGTGCGCCCATCGAAGCCTTGCCCCGTCTGTCGTGGCAGCGCATGCGTCTGGCCGACCGGCTGGGCGAGGGCGCGTCAGGGCACATCCACCGCGTGCTGCTGGAAGACGCACCCGGCCAGCCACTGGCGCTCAAGTTGTTCAAAGGCGCGGTCACGAGCGACGGCCTGCCCGAGAACGAGATCGCCGCATGCAGCGCGGCCGGACAGCACCCGGCTTTGTGCACGCCCGTGGCCGAACTGGCCGACCACCCCGAAGGCACACCCGGCCTGCTGATGCCGGTCATGCCGCCCGAGCTGCGCAACCTGGCGGGACCGCCCAGTTTTGAAAGCTGCACGCGCGACGTGTACCCGCCAGGCTTCGCCCTCGACGCCGGCACCGCGCTGCGCCTGGCGCGCACCATGGCCGAGGCGCTGGCGCACCTGCACGCGCGGGGCGTGATGCACGGCGACTTCTATGCGCACAACATCCTGTGGAACCCCGCCAGTGGAGACGCCATGCTCAGCGACTTCGGCGGCGCCACGCTGCTCCCCGACGACGACCCCGCGCTGCGCCGCGCGCTGCTTGCCCTGGATGTGCGGGCCTTCGGCTGCCTGCTGGAAGAACTGGCTGCCCATGCGGCAGCGGATGGCTTGCCCGCGACCCTGCGTGCGTTGTCCGAGGCTTGTCTGTCGCCTTCGGTGGCGCGGCGGCCCGTCATGGACGATGCGGTGCGCGCGCTGGGTTGACGGCTTGCCCCGCCATTCGGCTCAGTCGCCGTCGGAGCGCGCGTACCGCTTGCGCCAGCTCGCGGGCGTGGTCTGGTGGGTGCGCTTGAATGCCCGGTGGAATGCGGGTTCGGATTCGTAACCCGCTTCGCCGGCGATCTGGGCGATGGACGCCCTCGTCTCGACCAGTTGGCGTGCCGCGTGCTGCATGCGCCAGTTGCCCAGGTAGCGCATGGGAGGCTCGCCAAGCAAGGCGGTGAAGCGCTCCGCGAAGGCCGACCGGGAAAGCCCCACCTCGCGCGCCAGTTCTTCGGTGGTCCAGGCGCGCTCGTGCTGCGCGTGCATCAGCGCCAGGGCGCGGCCCACCATGGGGTCGCGCAGGCCTGCGATCCACCCGGTGCCGCTCGGGCTCGCGTCCTGCGTGTATTGGCGAACCGCTTCCATGAACAGCAGCTCCGCCAGCTTGCTCAGCATCACGGGCGACATCTTTTCGCCTGGCAGCGGGCGGCGCGAAGCGAATCGCAGCGAGCTTTCGATCCAGTCGCTGGTGGCCGCATCGTCCAGGCGCGCATGAAGCACGCGCGGCAGCGTGCGGATCAACGGATCGTCCGGCTGGTTGTGGGACAGGAAACCGCAGAAGAAACGGGTGTCGGCGGTGGCGGGTGTGCCGTACACCAGCCGACCCGGCTGCTGGGCGTCGCCGGGTTCGAAAAGATCGTTCACGTCGATGGGCGCGATCCGCAGGTCGCTGCCCAGCAGATGGTGGTCGTTGCGCGGCAGGATCACGATTTCGCCGCCGCGCGCCGTCACGGGTGCTTCCCCGTCCACCTGCACCGAGAGCTCGCCCTCGCACACGAAGTGGTAGGCAATGATGTGGCGCGGCAGCGGCAGGTAGCCCGCGCATTCTTCGGGCGTGACCTTGGACACGATGCACCAGGGCGACGCGAAGGCCGCTTCCAGGAACACGCCGCCGGTCAACCGCATGGCGCGCAGGATGTCCGTCAGGGGGTCGCTGGTCGGCGTTTCGTCCATGGTCTCGGCGGATCGGCGAAAAACGCCGGCGTCCTGGCGATTGTGGGGTGGGCGGGGGCGGCCTAGAGTACATCCACCCATTGCGCAAGCGCAAGCGACCATCGCCCAGCGGTGGCCGGGGAAAACTTGCGCGCACGGGACTCACCCACACATCAAGGAGCATCGAATGATCACCGACACACAGGGACACGCCGTGAGCGGCGCCAACGCCGAAGGGCTCGCCCATTACGAACAGGCCGTCACGGCATTCCAGCTTTACCGGGGCGACCCCATGGGCAGCCTGGAGCAGGCCATCGCCGCCGCGCCGCGGTTGGCCATGGCCCACATCCTGCAGGCCCATCTGCTGGCGCTGGCCACCGAGCCGGACTGCACCGCCATGGCGCAGGACATCGTGAAGCATCTGCGGCAACTGCCGCTGAACGAGCGCGAGGCATCGCACGTCGCGGTGATCGGCAAGGTCCTGCAAGGCGAGTGGACCGAGGCCGGGCTCGCGATGGACCGGCACCACATGGAGCACCCCTACGACATCGTGGCGCTGCAGGCCGGCCAACTGATCGATTTTTACCGCGCGAACGCCCGCAACCTGCGCGACCGCATCGCGCGCGTGCTGCCGCTCTGGTCGCCCGACATGCCGGGTTATTCCATCTTGCTGGGCATGCACGCCTTCGGCCTCGAAGAGTGTGGCGACTATGCGCGTGCCGAAGCCGCGGGGCGCCAGGCGTTGGACCTGCAGCCGCTGGATTGCTGGGCGCACCACGCGGTGGCGCACGTGATGGAGATGCAGGGCCGCGCGCAGGACGGCGTGGGGTGGATGCGCACGCGCGAACCGCATTGGTCGGGCGACGACAACTTCTTCAAGGTGCACAACGCCTGGCACGGCGCGCTGTGCTACCTGGACCTGGGCCAGACCGACGAGGTGCTGGCCATCTACGACGGCATGGTGCGCAAGACCCCCAGCGCGGTGGCGCTGGACCTGGTGGACGCCTCGGCGCTGCTCTGGCGCCTGCACCTGGTGGGGGTGGACGTGGGCGACCGCTGGCAGGAGCTCGCCCGGACCTGGGACGCGCACGCCGACGGCAGGCTCTACCCGTTCAACGACTGGCACGCCGTGATGGCCTACCTCGGTGCCGGGCGGGAGCACGACGTCCAGCGCTTGCGCGATGCGATGCGGGCCGCCGATGGCAGCTCCGAAGTCGCGCGCTGGGCGGCCGACACCGGGCACGACCTGCTGGAGGGCTTTGCGGCCCACTGGCGCGGGGACCACGACAGCGCGGTGCAGCACCTGTTCCGCGCCAGGCACATCGCCAACCGCTTCGGCGGCAGCCACGCACAGCGCGACATCATCGACTGGACGTTGACCGAGTCCGCGCTGCGGGCCGGCCAGCGCGGCATGGCCGAGGCCCTGGCCAACGAGCGCCTGGCGCTCAAGCCGCACAGCCCGGTCAACCGCCAGTTCCTGCGGCGGGCGCGGGCGATCGGTGCCGAGGGCACGGCCGCGAAGGCGCGCCCTCGGGTGGCGGCGCTCGCGTGACCGGAGGCGGGTCGCGACGCGCCGCTGCCGTGCGATCCGCCAGATCGTGAGCGGCTGTGTGAAGATGTTTCATTCGTTCCCGATGATGGGCAGAGGCGAACTTTTCAAGAGCGGCGCCGTCGCATGAAGTCCATGCCCTTTGCCGCGTTGCACGGGGCGCTTGCACACAGGAGCCCTCATGTCCGGACCGCTCGCCTCCTTCACATCATCGACCGCTGCCCCGTCTCTGCGTTCGCTCATGGCCATGGCCGCGCTCGTGGCGGTCTCCGGTGCCTGGGCGGCGCAGCCCGGCACCAAGGCCGATATCGAGTCCGCCTACCAGCGCGACCGCGCGGCCTGCATGGCCAGCGATTCGCAGCACGAACGCACCAGTTGCCTGCGCGAGGCCGGCGCGGTGCGTGCCGAGGCGCTGCGCGGAGCGGCCAAGGACACCGAGTCTGAAGCGGTCCGCGCGCGCAATGCCCTGCAGCGGTGCCAGGGCCTCCCCGACGCCCGCCGGGACGTTTGCGAGCGCATGGCGCGCGGCGAGGGCAGCGCCTCGGGCTCGGTCGAGGGCGGCGGCGTGATCCGCGAACTGACCATCATGGAGCCCGTGCCGTCGGGCGCCGCGCCCGCCGACGCGCTGCCGCCCTCAGCTCGCTGAAGGCGTTGGTCCAGAGGGCCGATTCGCCCGGGAGCCGCGGTCAGACCAGCGGCGCGGGCGCGGTCTCGATGTCGCTCTCGTCCGGCGGCATGGAAGCATCGGCCACCGCCGCCACGGCCCGGCGCTCGGCATCGTTGAGCGCGTCCAGCGGCGTCACATGGGTCGGGTCCACCGTGACCGCGCCCACGCCCAGCCTGGGCCGGAACACCTGCCGGACGTGGTCCTTGTCCGTCACAGCCAGCGGCTGGTCCACCATGGTGCGCAGCCGTCCCACGGTTTCGTGCACGGCCCTCTGGTAGCGGTCGGTGTGGATCACCACCACGAAGCAGCGCGGGTGGTACAGGCCCACCACGCACCGGAAGCCCGCCGCGCGGCGGATGCGCGCGGCCACCGTGACGAGGATCTGGTGCTCGACCCCGGAGCCAGCGGTTTCCGTCAGGGCATAGAGGTTGCTCAGATGCAGGCAGACCACGGTGCACTCCCCGTGAAGGCGGGCCGTGCGCCAGAAAGCGTGTTCCATGTCGGCGATCAGCGCCGCGCCGGTGTGCAGCCCGGTGGCGGGATCGGCGCCCGGCTCCAGGCGCGACAACCGCGCCAGTTGCCGGTTCTGCCGGTTGCGCACCAGGACCAGCAGCGACGCCATCAGGAAAAAGGCCACGGTGACCACGGCCGTGAACAACCGGGTGCCCAACCCGAGCCCCGGCACATCCAGGCCATGCAGGTAGTGGCCGGCGACCATCGCGGCCAGGCACAGGATGGCCAGCAGCATCCAGGGGGCCAGGGGGTCGCCGAGCTGACTGGCCCGGGCGACCGCCACCAGGGCCAGCAGCACCGGAACCATGTTCAGTACCGCTGCCGCCATCAGCAAGGTGCGGAATCGAGACAGATCGATCTGGGTGGCCAGCACGGCCAGGACGAGCGCGCCAAAGAGCAGCACGCTCGCGCCCCAGGCCGTGATCCGGTGCACCCGCGCGTCTTCGCGCACGCCGCCCAGCCAGGTGCCGATGAAATACAGGCCCATGGCGCCGGCCATCGGTCCCAGTCCCGCCTTGAGCACGGCCATCCACCGGCTTGGCAGGGAGGGGAAGAAGTGCTCGGGCAAGCCCGTCATCACCACGCAGCTGGCGCCGGTAACCACCACGAACAGGAGGTTGCGAAAAGCGCCGGTGATGCGGTGGCTCAGCACGTCGCCCAGCGCCAAGCCCGTGAGGGTCAGCAATCCCCCCATCATGGCCGACCAGATCGCGACTTCATAAACGGGCATCGGCGGATTATGTTGGGCCGATGGCTGTATGAATGAGACTTATGTCACGCTGGTGCGGCCAAAAAGGCAAAGCAATGTGCGTTTGTGCCCACTGTGCATCCGCTGGACGGAGCAAGGCACGCCGCGAGCGAGGGGAAGCCGCAAGACGGCGCAGGGGCGCTCACCCCAGTAGGCGCGACAGCGGCGTGTTGCAGTTGGCGCTGGGCATGCGCGCCAGGACCCGGGCCTGCAGCGCATCGGCGCGCTGCACGTCGGCGGCCAGGCCTTCGCCGTGCCGCAGCATCGCGGCCAGCCGGCAGTCGCCCCACAGCAGGCCCGCGTCGGCGGCTTGCTGGTACAGCGCCGCGGCCCGGGCCGGGTCGGCCGGCACGCCCAGCCCGAGGAAGTGCATGTCGCCCAGGTTCACCATGGCCTCGGGGTTCTTGAGTTCGACCGCCTGCTGGAAGTAGCGCACGGCCTGTGCGTGGTCCGCCGGCAGGCCCTCCGCGTTGCGGTACATCAGCCCCAGGTTGTTCGCGCTGCGGGACTGGCCGCCGGCGGCCGCGCGGCGGTACAGCGAGGCCGCCTGGGCCGGGTCGGCCGCCGCGCCCAGCCCGTGTTCCCACATGTAGCCAAGGTCGTGCGTGGCGTCGACGTGGCCGCTGTCGGCCGCCCTGGCCAGCCAGCGGCGCGCCTGCTCATGGTCGGGCGGGTTGTAGGTGCCGTGCAGGTGGGCCGAGCCGAGCTGGAACTGGGAAGGCACGTTGCCGGCCTCGGCCGCGCGTTCCAGCCAGTGCAGGCCGGCGCTCACGTCGGGCGAACCGCCGTAGCCATTCAGGAGAAAGGCCGCGGTGTTGTGCATGCAGTGCGCCTCGCCGAGCGCGGCCCCGCGCAAATAGGCCGCCAGCGCCCGCTGCCGGTTGGTTGGGTCCGAGCGCTGCGAGAGCAGCAGGTCGCCTTGCGAACAATGCGCCGAGGCGTAGCCGCCCTGCGCCGCGCGTTCGTGCCAGCGCAGGGCGGCCGGCACGTCGCGCGCGATGGCGCCGCCCTTGCCCAGCATCACGCCCAGGTTGAACTGCGACTCGGCATGACCGGCTTCGGCCAGCGGCAGCCAGGTCTGGAACGCCGCGGCGTCCTGGTGCGCCTTGTACTGCGCCAGGCCCTTGTCCCGCAGGGCTTCGCCGGTCGGTGTGAGCCGGCCTTGCACGACCCAGGTCTCGGGCGATGTCGCCATCGAAGCTGCCGGCGCCTGCGGCGCCGCACCCGGTTGCGGCGGTGTCTGGCAAGCGGCCAGAAACAGAGAGCATGCCAGCCAGAGGGCATGGACAGGCCGCGCCGGAAAGGCGGTGTGCAAGGATGCGGGTTCGGACATGGGCAGGTCGATCGTGTTCGGATGGCGCGGGTGGCTGCGGCGCGCCGGCGGAGTGCCGATGGTAGTGGGGTTTCCATCGGGTCCAGGCGAAAAAAAGCCCCCCGCCTGCAGCAGACGGGGGGCATGAAGACCTTGGAGAACGGTAGCGATGGAAATCAGAAATCGTGGCGCACGCCCAGCGCGAACAAGCGGCGGTCGGTGGTGATGGTGCCGGTGCCGTCTTTCACTTCGCCGTCGGCATAGGCGCCGTACAGCTTGGTCCGCTTGGACAGTGCGTAGGTCGCGCCCACCGAGTAGGCCGTGCCCTTCTCGCTGGTCGCGCCGCTGAGTTCGGATTTGCCGTTGGCGTAGCCCAGCGACACATCGAAGGCGCCCAGCGGCACGGTCACGCCGACCGAGTATTCCTTGTCTTCGAGGCCGTTGGCCTGCTCGGCGGTCTGGTACTGGCCGGAGACGCGCACCGTCTTGAAGTCGTAGGCGGCCGCCAGCAGACGGTAGTCGCGGTCATTGGCCAACACCGCGTTCTTCTGGTTCTGAACGGCCAGGCCGACGTCCAGGGCACCCGCGCGGTAGCGCAGGTTGACGGCGGTGAGGTCGTTGGACACGCCAGCGGTTTCGTCCAGCGCGTAGCTCACGCCGCCGGAGAATCCGCCGAACAAGGGGGTGTCGTAGCGCACCTGGTTGCTGGGGCGGCTGGTGAAGTTGCCCACGCCGGCGTAGGCGAAGTTCGTCGGCGTGAAGGCCGAGTCGAACAGGTTGTTGCTGACACCCATGTCATAGATGTCCTTGTAGGCGCTGTCCATCAGGCCGGCGCGCACGGCGCCGAAGCCGCCGCTGAGTCCGACCCACGAGGCGCGGTTGAAGCGCAGGCTGTCTGCGGTCCCGTCGTCCACGGTGAGCGCGGCTTCGAGCTGGAAGTTGGCCTTGAGGCCGCCGCCCAGGTCTTCCGTGCCGCGAAAGCCCAGCCGGCTGGGGGTCAGGTTGCCGCTGTAGAGCTTGGTGGTGCTTTCGCCGTCCACGCGCTCGGAACCCACGGATGCGTCGATGCGGCCGTAGATGGACACGCTGGACTGCGCCGAGGCGGTGCCGGCGGCCGTCAATGCGGCCAGGGCGGCCAGAGCAAGGGTGCTCTTCTTCATGCTGAGGTACTCCAAAGAATTGAATGCGGGCCCGAAGCCCCGCCCCCTTGCACCGTGCGAGGGGACGCTTTGAGCGTAGTTACAGCGCGTATCGGCACCCTTTCGCCAGAATTACATTTCTGTCATTCATGGCAGATGGAACGTGCACGAGGCGCTCTCAAAGTGAGAGCGCGGGCGTGCAACGGCGCGCCCGGGACGGTGCTACAGGTCGTAGGTCGTCGAGCGCTCGGGCAGCACGCTCAGGTCGAGCGGCCTGACCGCGCCCATCCACAGGGCGCGGTCGCGGTGATCCACCAGGTCGTTGCCGGTGATCGGGTGGATGAACACCACCAGCCCTTCGCGGTGCAGGGCCAGCCAGGGCACCACGTCGGCGAACAGCGCCGCCTTGAACGCCAGCTGGCAGCTCCAGTCGGGGTGCGGGCCCACCGGCCGTTCGTGCACCCGGCCCATCTTCAGCGGGAACCGTGCCGCGGCCGCTTCGCACAGGGCCCGCGCCTGCGCCAGCGTGTCGGCGTCGAAATACACATGGGCGTGGTAGCCATGGATCACGGGCATGGGTGCGGTGGTCTCGGTCATGCGGGAATGATGGCAGATCTCAGACCGATTTGAACAAGGTCTGGTGCATCAGGTCGCACAGTGCCGTTGCCGCCGGGTTGGCCCGGGACGCCTTGCTGCGGTAGACCGCCACCGCCATGGCGTCCAGCGGCGGCAGGCCCTGGCGCTCGCCCAGGATCGCCAGATGAGGTGGCGCGCTGCAGCGCGTGAGCACGGCAATGGCCAGGCCGCTTTCCACCGCCGCCAGCTGGCCCGGCAGGCTGGAGCTGTTGTAGACCACGCGGTAGGCGCGCCCCTGGGCGCCGAGCGCCGCGATGGTGGAGCGGCGCGCCTGGCTGCTCGGCTCGTACACGGCGATGGGCAGCGGGTTGAGGCGCCACACCTCGAACTGCGGAGAACCCACCCACACCAGCGGCTCGTGAAAGAGCAGGGCGCCGCGGTGGGGGTGGTCGCGCGAGACCAGGGCCAGGTCCAGTTCGCCGCGCTGCACCTTGGGGATGAGCGAGGTGGATTGCTCGCAGTCCAGCACGATCTCCACCGCCGCGTGGCGCGCGGCGTAGCTGCGCAGCACCGGCGTGAGGTAGCTGGCGGCGTAGTCGTCGGGCACGCCCAGCCGCACCTGGCCGGACAGCGCGGGTCCGGTGAGCGCGGCCACCGCCTCGCCGTGCAGCGCGAGCAGGCGCCGCGCATAGCCCAGCAACTCGGTGCCCAGCGGCGTGAGGCTCAGGTGGCGAGGCCCCCGGCGCAGCACCGCGCCGCCCACGGCCTCTTCCAGCTTGTGCAACTGCATGCTCACCGCCGATTGCGAGCGGTGCACCAGCGGCGCCGCCGCCGAGAGCGATCCGTTGTCCACCACCGCCACGAAGGCGCGAAGCCAGTCCACCTGCAGGTCGGTGCGTGCCATGGCCTTTTCCTTTTTGAATTCGATTATCGAATGAATGGATTGCAGATTATCCGCTTTACCATTCGATTCGATATCGCGACCATGCACGCATGGATTCTTCGAGCGCATTGCGGGCCATGGGCCCAGTCACCGCCCCGGACGCGCGCGAGCGCCAGGGCCAATGGTTCATGGTGGGTGGCGGCCTGTTGCTGGGCACGCTGGGCATCTTCATCGAGGAAGCGGGCCAGCCCGCGCTCACGGCGGTGTGGTTTCGCTGCGCGTTCGGCTTGCTCGCGCTCACGCTGTGGTTCGCCGTGTCGCGCCGCTGGACCGAACTGCGCCTGGGGTCCCGCGACGCCCTGCTGGCCATCTCGGCCGGCCTGCTGATGGTGCTGAGCTGGGTCATGTTCTTCGAGGCCGTGCCGCGCACATCCATGTCGGTGGCCACGCTGGTGGTGCATGTGCAGCCCTTTCTCATCATGGTGGCGGGCACGCTCTGGCTGGGCGAGCGCGCGAGCCGCCGCCAGTGGTGCGCGGCGCTGGCGGCCTTGCTGGGCCTGGGCCTGGCCACCGGCGGCCTGGACCGCCTGCTCGGCCAGCAGGCCACCGGGGCGCCGTACCTGCAGGGGATCGCCCTGGCGCTGGGCGCCGCGCTCGCCTACGCCGTGGCCCCGCTGCTGCTGCGCCGCGCCCGGGGCGCCAGCGCGCTCGTCATGGCCTGGTGGCAGTGCATGGCCGGCACCGCGGCGCTGCTGTGGTGGCCGCTGTGGCAGGGCTGGCCCGCGCCCGGCCCGGCGTGGGGCTGGCTGGCCGGCATGGGGGTGGTGCACACGGGCCTGGCCTATGTGCTGGTGTATGCCGGCGTGGCGCGGCTTCCGGCCGGGCGCATGGCCGTGCTTCAGTTCGTGTACCCGGCCAGCGCGATCGCATTCGACGCCGTGGTGTATGGCCGAACCCTCAGCGCCAGCCAGCTCGCGGGAAGTGCATTGCTGGTGGCGGGGTTGATGGTGGCTGCGCGCGAACGGGCCAAGGGCTGAGGTCCGTGGAGGCGGCGCCGGTCTCGCATACATTGTCCGCATGCGGATTTTTCCATTTCGGTTTCCACCGCGCCGGAGCGCTGCATGAACCACGCCGTTTCGCGTTTGCGCGCCGCGCGCCTGGCCGCCAGCAGCAAGCCTTTTCTGGCCCGTGGCTCGGGGGGCGGGCGCTGCGCCGGCTGCCGCCTGGCGGCCAGCCATTGCGTGTGCGTCTTGCGCCCCACGGTGGCCACGCGCGCCGGCGTGTGCCTGATCATGGGCGACATCGAGGCCCTCAAGCCCAGCAACACCGGCTGGCTGATCGCCGACCTGGTGGCCGACACCTTTGCCTTCGGCTGGTCCCGCACCGCGGTGGACCCGGCCTTGACCGCCGTGTTGGCCGACCCGCAATGGCAACCCTATCTGGTGTTCCCTGGGGAGTTCGCAGCCCCTGAGCGGGTGGTGAGCGCCGTGTTGCCCGCTGAATGCGGCGCGTCAGCGCCTGGCGGCAGGCGCCCGCTGTTCGTGCTGCTCGACGGCACCTGGGCCGAGGCGCGCAAGATGTTCCGCAAGAGCCCCTATCTGGACACCCTGCCGGTTCTCGGCCTGCGCCCCGAACAGGCATCGAGCTACCGCTTGCGGCAGTCGGCACACGATCACCATTGCTGCACCGCCGAGGTGGCCGCCTTGTGTTTGGACCTGGCCGGCGAACCGCATGCGGCCGACCTGCTGGCGGCCTGGCTGGATGTGTTCAGCGCCCACTACCTCAGCGTCAGGCGCAGCCTGCCGCTCGACCGGGAAAGCGCCGTGCACCTGCGGCTGCGGCAACTGGCGGGTCAGCCCGCTGTCCGCCCCGGGCTTCAAGGTGTTTGCCGGTAGCGCTCCCGCATCTGTTTGCAAGCGGTGCGAACAGGCGCTGAAGCCTATCCCGGTATTGCCGCATCCACCACTTCCGCCTCCACTTCGATCACACCCTCGAACAAGTCGATGGCGGTGGCGGCCACCTGGGCTGTGTCGTAGTACACGTACGCGCCCACGCCCACCGCGCCGGCAATCGGCACCCAGCGGGCCGCGCCCCTGCCCAGGACGCGCTGCGCGAGTCGGCTGCCGATGCGGCGCGAGAGGGTGCGGATCAGCAGCGGCGATGCGCGCCGCACCAGGGAGCGCTGGCCCACGCGCACCACGAGGTCGCGCACGCCCTGCGCGGCGGTGTGCTGGAACAGGCAGTACACCACCTGCTCGGGCGTCAGCGTGGCCTGCTTGCCGTACAGGGCGGCGATGTCGGCCACCATCTGCCTCTGCATCTTCCAGACCCCCATCATCTCCGGCAGGATGGTCAGCCAGCCCGCGAAGCCCGGCGGAAGCGCCAGCGCACCGGCGGCCAGCGCGGCCTTCGCCGCGGTGGCGTTGGCCTTTTTCCGCGCGTCCTCCAGCGGCGTCTGGCTGGGTCGCTCCTTCGATTTCGGCACCTTGCCCATCAGGGAAAGCACCGCTTGCGCGATGAGTCCGGGTGCTGGTTCGGGGGTTTGATCTTCTGTCTTTGCGGGCTTGTGCTTTCTGGCGGCCATGGCGGCTCCTTCAGGTGATGGGCTGGCTTTGCACTTTGCGAGGTACCGAAGATGAAGTGTGCCTCTGTTCATAATGCCTTTTGCGTTTCTCCACCCAACGGCTTGCCGCACCATGGCCCTACCCAACGCCTATCCCATCGGTACCCCTGGCCAGGCCTGGGGTGCTCCGGAACTCGCCGAGTGGCGCTCGCACCAGCGCCGCCGCCGCAGCTATGCGGACGATGTGCTGAGTGCCATCGATGCGCTGCGGCCCCGCTTCGACGTCTCGTCCTATGGCGAGGTGGCGTACGCGGACGAACGCTTTCCCCTGCTCGCCATCCGCAGCCAGGACTGGCAGGCTGGCCGGCCCGGCATGCTGGTCACGGGCGGCGTGCACGGGTACGAGACCAGCGGCGTGCACGGGGCGCTGCGCTTCGCCGACCGGCATGCACAGAACTGCGCGGGGCGGGTCAACCTGCTGATGGTGCCTTGCGTGAGCCCGTGGGCGTACGAGCGCATCCACCGCTGGAATTTCGATGCCATCGATCCGAACCGCTCGTTCCGCGAACCCAGCCCGGCACAGGAAGCGGCCGCGTTGATGCGGCTGGTCGCGCCCCTGGCTGGCCAGATCGTCGCGCACATCGACCTGCACGAGACCACCGACACCGACGAGTCGGAATACCGCCCGGCGCTGGCCGCGCGCGACGGCCAGCCGTTCGAGCCGGGCCGCATTCCGGACGGCTTCTACCTGGTGGACGATGCCGACAACCCCCAGCCGGCCTTCCAGCAGGCCATCATCGATGCGGTGGAGCGCATCACGCACATCGCGCCGGCCGACGAAAAGGGCGAGATCATCGGCTCGCCCGAGGTCTCGCGCGGCGTCATCCGCTACCCGCTCAAGTCGCTCGGCCTGTGCGCCAGTGTCACGGGCGCGCGCTACACCACCACCACCGAGGTCTACCCCGACAGCCCGCGCGCCACGCCGGAACAGTGCAACGCCGCGCAGGCTGCGGCGGTGTGCGCGGCGGTGGAGTTCGTGTTGGCGCAGCGGCCGATCGAATCTGGATTCGGCCGTTGACCGCGACGCACGGCATGGACACCAAGCCCTGGCGCGCGGCCGTATTTTTTGAAACCTTGTGTTGCGACGCTCCGCCCGATATGGGTGGGCGAAAAAGCGCGGGTGTAGGATGAGCCGCATGCCCACACAGCCCAGAGAAGACGCCGTGCAGTCCGAACGCCCGATATCGCCGAGTCCAGGTTCCGAGACGCCGTTTTTCGCCATCGCCGCAGCGGTGGCCGTGCTGGCCGTCGCCGGCTACTTCGGCTGGCCTTATCTGCAGCGCGCCATGGCGCCCGAAACCCCGTCCACGGAGGCGGCCGCGCCAGCGGCGCCCCCTGCTGAGGCCGCACCGGCCGAACCTCCGGTCGCCGCGGCCGAACCGGCGGGACCCGAACACCCGCTCGACGAGGTGGAGGACGAGGCCGCCACGGCCGCTCCCGATCCCACCCCGCTGCCGTCGCTGGACGAAGCCGATCCGCTGGTGAGCGAGCGGATCGCGGGCCTGCTCGGGCAAAAGAACGTGCTCACTTTCCTGCAGGTGGACGGCTTCGTGCGGCGCGTGGTCGCCTCGGTCGACAACCTCACGCGCACGCACGCGCCGCCGGCCGTGTGGCCTGTCCAGCCCACGCCCGAGCGCTTCGCCACGCTCAAGGGCCAGGACGGCGCCGAGACCATCCACCCGGACAACGGCCAGCGCTACGCGCCGCTGGTGCGCATGATCGAAGCGGTGGACACGGGCCGGGCCGTGGCGCTGTACCGCGGCCTCTATCCCCTGTTCCAGCAGGCTTATGAAGAACTGGGCTATCCGGGCCGCTACTTCAATGACCGCCTCGTCCAGGTGCTGGACCACCTGATTGCCACGCCCATGCAGACCGAGCCGCTGGCCGTGCACCTGGTGGAAGTGAAAGGCACGGTGCCTTCGTTGCGCCCCTGGGTGCGCTACGAATTCGCCGATCCGGCGCTGGCGTCGCTCTCGGCCGGGCAGAAGATGCTGCTGCGCATGGGGCCTGACAACCACCAGCGCCTGCAGGCCAAGCTGCAGGAGGTGCGCCAGCGCGTGAGCCGGCGCTGACCCGGCCGTCGCCAGCACGAACCCGCGCACACCTTGCGCTACATTGGCGCGATGCCCATCCGCCCCGCCTCCCGCACTCGACAGCCGTCGAAGCAAAAGATCCTGCTCACCGGCTTCGACGCCTTCGGCGGTGCCACGATCAACCCGAGCTGGCTCGCCGTGAGCGCGCTGCATGGTCGGCAGATCGCCGGCCACGCGGTGGTGGCGGCGCAACTGCCCACCGTGCACGGCGAATCGCTGCGCGTGCTGTACGCGCTGCTGGAGCAGCACCGGCCGGCGCTTGCCATCTGCGTGGGGCAGGCGGGCGGTCGCGGCGCGATCTCGCTGGAGCGCATTGCCATCAACATGAACGACGCGCCGATTCCCGACAACGCGGGTGCCCAGCCCATCGATCTGCCCGTGGTGCCGGACGCGCCCGCCGCCTATTTCACGACCCTGCCCATCAAGGCCATGCTGACCGCGCTGCGGCAGGAGGGCCTGCCGGCCGAGGTGTCGCAAACGGCCGGCACCTTCGTGTGCAACCACGTGTTCTACGGGTTGATGCACCGGCTCGCCACGTCGCGCCGCCTCCGCCATGCGCGCGGCGGCTTCATCCACGTGCCCTGGCTGCCCGAGCAGGGAAAGCCCAACATGGCGCTGGACGACCTGGTGCGGGGTTTGCGGCTGGCGGTGCGCTGCGCGCTCACCACCCAGGGCCGTCCCGTGGTGGGCGCGGGCGCCACGCACTGAAGAACACGCGGCCCCGGCCTACCGGGTGCGGCCTTCGTGCGCCGCCACCGCGCGCGTGATCTCCGCGCCGAACAGAAGAATCTGGGCCGAGAGGTAGACCCAGACCAGCACGGCCACCAGGGAGCTGGCGGCGCCGTAGCCGCTGTTCACCGCCGTGCTGCCGATGTACCAGCCGATGGCCCATCGGCTCAGCGCAAACAGGACGGCGGTGACCCAGGCGCCCAGCCAGACGTGCCGCCAGGGCACGCGCACGCTGGGCAGGAAGCGCAGCAAGATCGCGAACAGGGCGGCCGACAAGGCCATGGAGACCAGGCTTGCCACCACGCCCACCACCCACGGCCAGCCTTGCAGCCGCGTTTCCCAGAGCGGCCGCAGCGCGGTGAACACGGCGTCCAGCGCCAGCGACACCACCAGCAGGAAGCCGATGGCCAGGATGGTTCCGAAGGCGGTCAGACGGGCGCGCAGCAGGCTCCACCAGGGCGCGGGGGACGAACCGCCCTGGGGGTTCGAGGCCGTGTCGCGCCACACGGTGTCCAGGGCGGACTGCAGTTGCACGAACACGGTGGTGGCGCCGACCAGCAGCAGGCCCACGCCGACCGCAGCACCCCAGCCGCCCTGTTCCTTCTGCTCCACGCTGGCCAGCAGCGCCTGCACGGCCGATGCGCCGTTGTTGCCGATCAGGCCTTCGATCTGGCCGAACAGCTCGCCGCGCGCGGCCTGCTCGCCGAAGAACAGACCGGCGACCGCGATCGCCACCATCAGCATCGGCGCCAGGGAGAACAGGGTGTAGTAGGCGATGGCCGCGCCCGCGGCCGGCGACTGGTGCCGGAAAAACCCGGTGCCCGCATCGACCAGCACACGGCCGGTCGTCCGCCAGGCTTCGGGCCGTGGGCGCGGAACCGCGTCGTCGTCCGTGTTCATGTGTTGGGCAGATCGTCCGCGGTGGAATATGACAGCAACTAGAACCGGACCAGCTCCACGCGCCGGTTCCTGGCCTTGTTTGCTTCGCTGTCGTTGGGTGCCACGGGCTTGCCTGCCCCATGGCCCGCCGTCTTCAGCCGCGAGGCCGCCACGCCGCCCAGCAGGAGGACGTCGTGCACGGTCTTCGCACGGTTGCGCGAGAGCTGCAAGTTGTGGTCGGCGCCGCCGGTGCTGTCGGTGTGGCCTTCGATGGACAGGCGCAGGCCGGGCTGGCGGCGCAGGACTTCGGCGATCTCGGCGATGGCCTTGAGCCCCTCGGGCTGCACATGGGCCTTGTCCACGTCGAAGTGGATGTGCACCACGGCCTTGCCGTCTGCGTCGATGGCCTTTTCCAGGTCGGCTGCGCTGAGCAGCTCGATCGTCTGTTCGAACGCGCCGTGCTGCGCCACCTGGATGCTGCCGCCCGCCGTGGTGGTTTGCAACTGGACATAGACCGCCGCGTTCGGGCCCCGGTGGATGACATAGGTGGAGATGGGGTGCTTGTTCCAGTAGTCGAGGCTCCCCTGCGGCTTGCCGAAACCGGGCTCCTGCCGAACCCGGTCGATCTCGGCCTTGGGAATGGAGCCGTGGAACACCCGCACGCCGCCGAGGCTGCGGATGATGTCGTCATAGCTTTTGCGGACAAAGGCCTCCGACCACCGGGTTCCTCGCACGGGGTGTATGTAGGCCCCGAACCAGGGACCTTCCACTGTGACGAGCCGGCCATCGATGGCGACGTAGGCGGTGTCGAAGTCCAGGGTCACGCCTCCCCGGTTGATGTAGTGGGTGTCCCTGGGCGCGGAAAAATAGGGGAAATCGCCCATGCTGGCGTTGCTGATGGGCAGGCTGGCGAGGTCGAACCCCGCCGGCTGGGCCTGGGCTGGCGTCTGGGCCTGGGCCAGAGACGTTCCACCCAGCAAGAGCCCGATGGCCAGCAACCATGCATGCATTTTTGATGGCTGTGTCCAGGGGTGCCTTCTCGCCATGTCCGTTCCTCCTTGGGGTCAAAAATTCCAGTTTAGGACATTTGCCTTCAAGGGCTATCCGCGCGCGCCTGAGCGCTGGGTGATCGGCGCATGCTGCGCCATCAACGCCGCCACCCAGTCGATGAACACCCGCAGCTTCGCGCTGACGTGCCGGTTCGGCGGGAACGCCACGTACATCGGCATGGGATCGAAGCGCCACCCGTCGAACAGTGGTACCAGTTCGCCGCGCGCCGCATGCGCCTCGGCCATGTAGCACGGCAGCCAGAGAACGCCCATGCCCGCCAGGCCGGCTGCGAGGTAGGCGTTGCCGTCGTCGACCGCGACCACATAGCGGCCTTGCACCTCGATGTGCTCGCCATCGCGCCGCATCGCGATCGGCGCCACCTTGCCGCTGCGCGCGCGCAGGAAGCCCACAGTGCGGTGGTGCGTGCCTTCCAGCTCGCGCGGATGCGACGGCGTGCCGGCGCGTTCCAGATAGCTGGGCGCCGCATAGACGCCGAGCGGCAATTCGCCCACGCGGCGGGCCATCAGAGACAGGTCGGTGAGCTCGCCGCCGCGCAGCACGCCATCCACGTTGTCGCCGATCAGATCCACCATCCGGTCGCTGACGCCCATGTCGAGCTGGATCTCGGGATAGCGTGCGTGGAACGCCGGCAGGGCGGGTATCAGGATCATGCGGGCGAGCGGGCTGGGCACATCCACGCGCAGGCGGCCCCTGGGCGAGGCAGAGGCGCTGGACAGGCTGGTGTCGGCGTCCTCGAGGTCGGCGAGCAGGCGCACGATGCGCTCGTAGTAGGCAGCGCCGTCGGCCGTGACCTTCACCCGGCGCGTGGTGCGGTTCAGCAGCTTGACGCGCAGCCGCGCCTCCAGTTGCTGCACCAGTTGCGTCACGGTGGTCTTGCTCATGTGCAGCGTCTGCGCCGCCCTGGTGAAGCTGCCGGCCTCCACCACGCGGGCAAAGGCCTGCAGCGCATCGAAACGGTCCATCTCTGCTCCTGGCGCTTGCTTCAAGGATTGTTCGGGATTCCCAAACAGTGATTGTGCGTCTTGCCTGTTTATCCGCAGGCGGCGAACTCCTAGAGTCCTTTCGTCCATCCATTCACTCAAAGAGGTCATCCATGTCTGTACGCGATGTTGTTTTCCCGGCCGGGCGCCAGGCGCTGTACGAGAAGAACCGCTATTCACCAGCGATCCGGTCCAACGGTTTTCTGTTCGTCTCGGGGCAGGTGGGCAGCCGGCCGGACGGTTCGCCCGAGCCCGATCTGGAGGCCCAGGTCAGGCTCGCTTTCGACAACCTGAACGCGATCCTGTCGGCCGCCGGCTGCACCTTCAGGGATGTGGTCGACGTGACCGTCTTCATCGTCGATCCCGAATCGAAGTTCGAGCCGATCTGGAAAGTGGTCGCGGCGTACTGGGGCGATGCGCCGCACCCGACGCTCACGGGCATTGGCGTGACGTGGCTCTATGGCTTCCAGTTCGAGATCAAGGTGATTGCGAAGCTGCCTGAAGCCGGCGAGGGCTGAACCGCCCCGCCTGGCTATTGCGAGCGATGCTTCTGCAGGCCGGGCACGGCGAACAGCGCCGGATGGGCCTGCACGGCGGCTGCCAGGGCCGTTGCCTCTGGCGGTACCGGCTTCGCCTCGGGCAGTGCGCCAAGCAGCCGCGAGAGCGCCCGCGCATGGGGCAGCACCGGGCCCAGGAAGTGCAGGCCCTGGACGCTCACCACGAGCAGGGTCGGAAAAGTGTCCACCTCGAAGGCGTCGGCCAGCTCCGCATGGTCTTCGATGTCCACCCAGGCAAGGGGCATGGCCGGGTATTCGCGTGCCACTTGCGTGAGCACGGCTTGGTAGTCGCGGCAAACGCCGCACCACTCGGCGCAAAGGCACAGGACGCGCAGGTCGGCAGGGGGGTGGTTCATTCGTTGCGCTTGCGAAAGTGCGCTTTCCGAGGCGTGCTCTTGCTCAGCTTGATCACGTAGACGTGGTGGTGATGGCGCGTGCCCATGGCTGGATTATCAAGCGTGGCCACTGGCGAGTGGTCTGCGCCGTCACCCCGGGACTTCCGCCTCGACCAGCAGCGCCAGCAACTGCAGCGACTCCTGCCAGCCCAGGTAGCAGCCGCTGACCGGAATCGCGGCGGGAATGCCCTCTTGCCTCACGTTCAGCTCGGTGCCCACTTCCACGGCCTTGAAAGCGAGCGTGACGCGCATCTCGCCGGGCAGGTTGGGGTCGTCGAAGCGGTCGGTGTGCACGATGCGCTCGCCAGGCACCAGCTCCAGGTATTCGCCGCCGAAGGCATGCATGTGGCCGCTGCTGAAGTTGGTGAACTGCATGCGGTAGCCGCCGCCCGCGCGGGCGTCCATGCTCAGCACCCGCCCCGTGAAACCGTGCGGCGGCAGCCACTTGGCCATGGCGTCGGGGTCCAGGAAGGCGCGGTAGACGCGCTCGGGTGGCGCGCGGAAAACGCGGTGCAGGGTGACGGTACCCGTTGCGGTGGACGCGGCTTTGTTTGTGGACATGGCGGGGCTCCTTTGGGTTGAAAACAGTGTCTGTGAAGGGCGTTGTGGACGGTGAAGACCGTCTACCTCTCCACGACGAACGGGCGGGCGCGAATTCGACACACCCGCCTTTCCCCCCAACTGTCGTCGGCCGGCACGGCGTCCTCAGTGCGGGTCGGTGGGATACTGTCGCTTCGTTGAACACCCCTGTCACAGGCAATCCATGCGCGGCATGCTCGATTTCAGCTCGTGGTCGACCATCATGACCACGCTCCTCGGCCTTGTGCTGGTGTCCTTCGTGTTCGTCGGCGTCCGCCTGGTGTTCATGCAGACCTTCCAGCGCCGGCGCGAACGCGAGAACCGCCAGATCAACGAACGCCTGAAGGTGCTCATCGCCGCCTACAAGACCCTGGGTGGATCGTTCACCGGCGTGTTGACGGTCGATCCGGGGCATTTGCGCGACCTGCGGCGGGACGCCGGCCCGGACGACGATGAATTCGACGCACTGGCCAGTGCCTCCGAACGCCGCCGGCGCATCCGGGATGCCGTCGAGGCGGCGCTTTCCGATGTCATCCTGCTGGGCACCGAGGAACAGGTGCGGCTCGCGACGCACGCGGCCAACGAGATGGTGGCGGGCCGCAACGTGGAGGTGGCCGCGCTGGTGATTTCCCTGCGTGATTTCGTCCGCCAGGCCCTGGACTTGACACCCGTTCCGGCCGATGCGGTGGTGCCGAACCAGGGGCCCTTGCGCGTCGGCACCGGCGGCAACGCCGGCAAGCGCGGTGGCGCCGAGGCCCGTGGTGGTGGACGAGGAGGAGGCGGCGGTGGTGCGGGTGGCGGCGGTGCCGGCATGGGCATCGGAATGGGGGTGGGTGCCGGCGGCGGCGCGGCGGTGGCTGGCGGCAGCCAGATGGGTGATACGCCCTGAGGGCCTGCATCACCTCACGCCGTGGCTGATCATCACGGATCGGTAGGGAAGGGCGGTTTGGTAGCGGTTGGCTGCTTGTAACCGTTGCCAGAGCTATATCGCCGCCAGCGCCGCGGCCACCCGCTGCGCCGCCACGATCAAATCCCCGACCAGCCGCTCGTCCACCTCCAGCAGTCCTTCGTACTCGCCCAGGTTGCGCTTGTTGTGACACAAGTCCAGCACCCGCCAGACTTCCGGCCCCAGCCCCAGCGTGTGCGGCAGTACCTGAAAGACGATGTAACGGTTGCCGGCCCGGTAGCCCTTGGCGCGCAGAGCGGCCAGGCACAGCGCATGCGCCGCGTTGTAGGCCAGGTCGAAGCGACTCTCCAGCGCCAGCACGGTGTTGCTGGCGTCCGCCAGGCGGGCGCGGCCGGTGCGCAGCAGACCGGCGATCTCGGTCGCGTCAGGCGGTTCCGGTTTGAGCGAGCCACCAGAGCGGCTCAGGTTTTCAAGTGGGTTGGTTGGGCTCATGTGGCGCTGATTCCTCCTGGCCGATCAGCCATATCTTTGGCTGCTGCATCACGCGGTTGATGAACGCATTGTCGCTCTGCTGACGGGCGCGGAAATCGGCGGCGGAATACAGCGCCGGGTTGATGGTGCGTCCCAGCGTCTGGCTCGCGCCCTCCAGCGCGGCAAACACATCGCCATAGCCCAGCGTATTGCTCACCACCAGCAAGTCCACGTCGCTCCGTGCCGTGTCCTGTTGTTTGGCGATGGAGCCAAACACGAAGGCCCGTTCAATCTGCGGCGCCAGCGGCGCCAGCGCGGTGCGCAGCACATCGGCCAGCCCCATCGTCTTGAGCACCAGCCCGCGCAGCTCGGCAAACACCGGCGACGCCGCGTTGGCCTGAAAGTGCTTCTGGTTTCCCTGCTTGCGCACCGTGAGCAAGCCCACCTCGGCGAGGCCCGCCAGCTCACGCTGCACCGCGCCCGCCCCCGACTGCGCCAGGCCGATCACTTCGTTCGTGTAGAAGCTGCGATCCGGTGAACCGAACAGAACCGCCAGCACACGCTGACGCACCTTGGGAAACAGGGCGTCGGCTGTGGACGAGGGAGAAGCATCGGATTTCATACCCATAATGGGGCTTATTATACCTATTTTGGGTTTATTTTGATCTGCCACCTCCCAAATAGGTCAAACAGCGTGGTTCCCGATTGCGGGTCCACCAGCAGTTCCAGATCGCTTTCCTTTTCCTCCGTGTCGGTGCCATGCAGCACCGAGCCGAAAATGCGTGGGTTGCTCACGCGACGGCGCCTGACAGCCAGGCAAATGGCGTCGCGGTGTAGTTCGAGGGCCAGGGAGGGGCGCATGGAAGCCGTGTAGATGTCGCCAGTTGGCAACTCTGCCGGGGCGTTCTCCCCATTTGCGGGCATCATGTCGCTCAGGGAAGCAAAAAGATACAACTCAATGAGCACACTGATACCCGCCCTCGGCACCTGTCTCTCGCGCATGACCAGCGGCGAGAGGCGGCTCGCTGAACGCCTGGAACAAAAGCTCGACGACGACTACCTGCTTTGGTACGACGTGCCCGTTGGCCCCAAACAATCGCACCCCGACTTCGTGATCCTGCACCCGCGCCGTGGGCTGCTGATTCTGGAAACCAAAGACTGGAAACTGGAAACCGTGCAGCGCGCCACGAAGCAAATGTGGGAGATCGCGCCCGACGGGCAGGCCAAGGTGGTCATCAACCCGCTGGCGCAGGCGCGGCATTGCGCCATACAGGTGGTCAACGCTTTGGAGCGCGATGCGCAACTGGTGCAGCCCAGCGGCGTGCACCAAGGCAAGCTCGCCTTCCCCTGGGGGCATGGCGTGGTGTTCACACGCATCACGCGCAAGCAGTTTGAAGCGGCCGGCCTGAGCGAAGCCATCGAACCGCACTGCGTCATATGCTCCGATGAGATGACCGAGGCCGCCGACCCGGAGCAGTTTCAGCAACGCCTGTGGAACATGTTCCCCCACGCGTTCGGCAACGTCATGTCGCTCCCGCAACTGGACCGCGTGCGCTGGATCATGTTCCCCGAGGTGCGCGTGCCGGTGCAAGGTGCGCTGTTTGACGCCGCTGACGAACAAGCCGAGATGCCCGGCATCATGCGGGTGATGGACATTCAGCAGGAGCAACTGGCGCGCAGCCTGGGCGAGGGGCACCGCGTCATCCACGGCGTGGCGGGATCGGGAAAAACCATGCTGCTGGCCTACCGCGCCGAGCACCTGGCCAAGGCGCGCACTGCCGCCAGCAAGCCCATCCTCATGCTTTGCTACAACGAGCCGTTGGCCAAGCAGCTTGCCCGCGTGATGGCAAGCAAAGGCATAGCCGACCGCGTGCACGCGGTGCATTTTCACAAATGGTGCCGCGACCAGCTCGTCGCCTTTGGCCAGACCCTGCCCGACAACCACTTGCCCGTGGGCGCGAAGATGGCCGACATGGTGCAGCGCGTGATCAGTGGCGTGGACCGCCAGCAGATCCCCAGCGGGCAATACCAGGCCGTGCTCATTGACGAAGGCCACGACTTCGCGCCCGAGTGGCTCAAGCTCGTCACGCAGATGGTGGACCCCACCACCAACAGCCTGCTCGTGCTGTACGACGACGCGCAGAGCATCTACGAGCGTAGTCGCAGCAAGCAATTCAGCTTCAAGAGCGTGGGCATCCAGGCGCAGGGGCGCACCACCATCCTCAAGATCAACTACCGCAACACGCGGCAGATTCTGCAAACCGCAAGCCTCGTCGCCGCTGATCTGTTGACCGCTGAAGACAAGGACGAAGACGGCATCCCCATGCTCAAGCCCGTGAGCTGCGGGCGCGACGGTGAAGCCCCGCTCATCATCCGCCTGCCCAGCCTGCGGGCCGAAGCCACGCGGGTGGCCGACCTACTGAGCGCCGCCCACCGCGAAGGCCACGCCTGGGGTGACATGGCCATCATCTGCCGGCACTACAACGAGATGGATCAATGCGCTGGCGTGCTGCGCCAATGCGGCCTGCCGCACCAGGTGCGCAAAGGCGCGGGCAGCTTCGACCCGGGCGCCGACACCATCAAGGTGCTGACCATGCACGCCAGCAAAGGGCTGGAGTTCCCGGTGGTGGCGCTGGTGGGCGCGGGCAACATGCCGGCGAAAGGCGAAGACGAGCGCGAAGAAGCCAAGCTGTTCTACGTGGGCGCCACGCGGGCCACGCAGCGGTTGATTGTGGGCGCGGGTGGCGCAGGGGACTTTGGCCAGCGCCTGAACGGCTGAACGGCAGCCTGGCTCAGATCTCCGGGTGTGCTTTCGGTCTGGTTGATTTTTTGCAAGCGAGAGGCGGCCCCAATTGAATGCCCCCTGTCTGAAAATTGCCAGGAACAAGCTGATTGAAATCCGATTTCAGTCGGACATTGACTATCCAGCGCCCTTTCATGACGTCGTGCTGGACGTGGTTTTCACCTCGCCTGGCAGGAAGGCCATTGAAATCCCGGCTTTCTGGGCCGGCGAAAGCACTTGGTGCGTGCGGTTTGCCTCGGCCGAGATCGGTGTTCATGCTTACAGAACCCGATGCAGTGATGCTGGCAATCCGGGGCTGCATGGACAGGCCGGTGAGATCGAGGTTGAACCTTATGCGGGAGAAAACCCGCTCTATCGCCACGGCGGAATCGAAATATCCAGCGACAAGCGGCATTTCCGTCACGCGGATGGCACACCCTTTTTCTGGCTGGGCGATACATGGTGGATGGGGCTGTGCAAGCGCCTTTCCTGGCCGGACGATTTTCGAGCGCTGGTGCAAAACAGGAAAGCGTTGGGATTCAATGTGGTTCAACTGGTCGCTGGCTTTTACCCGGACATGCCCCTTTTCGATGAACGCGGCTTGAGCCACAGCGGGTTCTGCTGGGAAAACGACCTGAGCCGGATCAACCCCTTATTCTTTGATGAGGCTGACCAGAAGATTTTTCATTTGGTGGAGCAGGGCCTGGTTCCATGCGTGCTGGGGGCATGGGGATACTGCTTGCCGATGATCGGGCTGGAAAACATGCAGCGGCACTGGCGTTATCTGATGGCGCGCTGGGGCGCGCTGCCGGTGGTGTGGGTGGCCGCCGGTGAACAAACCCTGCCTTGGTATCTGGAAAGTCCGGCGCAAAAGGTGGTGTCCCAAGTCCGTCTGAAGGCGGATTGGTCTCGGGTGATCGCGTACATGCGCTCCATCAATGGCTTTGGCCGTCTGATTTCCACGCATCCGGTCTCGAGCGCCCGCGAATCGGTGACCGATGTCGCGCTGCTGGATTTCGAGATGCAGCAGACCAACCATGGGCTGCCCACTGCGCATCATGCCGCGCGCGCCAGCCAGGGTTGGTATGCGCAGCCACCGATGCCGGTCATCAGCGCCGAAGCCCGCTACGAGGGCCTGGAAATCAACCCGACCGTCACGGCCCAGGATGCACGCGAAGCTTTTTGGGCGCATGTGCTCAACAGCGGTCTGGCCGGGCACACATACGGCGCCAACGGCATCTGGCAAGTCAACACCCGTCTCCAACCCTTCGGGCCATCACCTTCCGGGCTGTGCTGGGGCAACATGCCGTGGGACCTGGCGGCGCAATTACCTGGCGCCAGACAAATCGGCCTGGCAAAGCGGTTCCTGGAAACGCTCCCTTGGGGTGGTTTTCTGCCACAGCCTGTCCAAGCAGGCCGCCTGGCCCGCTTCCTGCAGGCCATGCCCCGCCTTCAAAGGCTGCTGCTCAAGCTGGGGTGGCGGCCAACGCCTCCAACCCCGGTGGCCATGGCCGTTTGCGGGGAAAAATCCCTCGCCATGGTTTACACCATCACCCGGCAGGCATTCGATATCGATTCGCGTCTTCTGGCGGCTTCTCCGGTGAGGGCGAGCTGGGTCGATCCGGTCAGTTTCGAGGTGCATCGGGCCGATTTTGCCTGGCGTGGCCACCGCATGCGGTTCGTTCCCCATCGAAAAAATGCCGCCGATGAGGACGACTGGATTTTGTTGCTGCAGCCAGCCGATCCGTGAGGGTTTTTCGCCCTGGGCCGATGTCAGATCACAGGGTTGCTGATCTTTCCGCGCTTCCAGCCCTGGGTGGGCAACTTCAGTCCTTGTGCGGCGAGCTGCTTGCGAGCGTGCGCTGCGGCTTGCTTGAGCGCAGCGTCAATGCGCGCCTGTTCGCTCGTGGCCCGGCGGGATTTGTTGGTTTTCGCTGTGCGTTGGATCAAAGCAGAAGCCATTTGCGCGACCGATGTCTTACAGCGTCAACGACGCCAACTGGGTTTTCATGCCGGGCAAGTCGGTTTTGACTGTTGCCCAGACGATGTCCAGGTCCACGGTGAAGTAGCCGTGTGCCAGCGCGTTGCGCATTTCGTATGCAAGGTGCCGCGGGTAGTCCGCGGTCCGCAACGGCTTGCTGCGGGTCACAGGCGCACCGCCTCGCGCAGCACCTGCTCGCGAAAGCTGGCGGGCAGTCCATTGGGTGTCAACACATCCACCTTCATGCCCAGCAACGCTTTCAGCTCGTGGCGAATGGCGCCAATGTCCAGCAGCGGGGTTGCCGGTGCCGGCTCCATCAGCAAGTCCGGGTCGCTGCCCTCGGCATCGTCCCCGTGGATGGCCGAGCCGAACACGCTCACCCCTGCCACGCGGTGGCGCAGCGCGATCTCGCGGATCTGCGAGCGGTGCAGGTCAAGGGCTTGGGAGGGGCGCATGACGGCGAGTGTAGCCACTGGGCGGTGCCTGCGGTAGCGGTCTGTACGATAGACGCTGATTGGGTCATGTCCTTGTGCTCCTGTCTGTCGCCGCAGCAGCGCGTTTTTTCTGTGCCTTGGGCTTGTCTGCTGGTAACAGGCTGGTGTAGCGCTGGTATAGCTCGAACAGGAAGGCCACGCGTTCGGCGTCGTTCTTCCAGGTTTTCTTGCCGCCACACAGTGTGTAGGTTGCGTCCACGGCGGCGTCGAGTTTCTGGTGTGCCTTGAGCAAGATGGGCGGCATGGTCAGTGGGTCGTACAGGTCGGCCAGCGATGCTGGCTTGCTTCCTTTCTGGAGCTGAACTCGTGCGTCGAGCACACCCTGGGCTGCGGCTTCGATGGCGGCTTTGGTCTTGTGCGCCGGTGTGCCGGGCTCAGGGTCCGCGGGCAGATCAGGCCAAGGGAAGTTGTTGTAGACGATGTCTTTTGAGTAGCGGTATCGGCTCTCCAGTCGACCGCATGTGGCGCGTACCCAAGCGTTGTGCATGGTGCTTGTCAGAACGCCAAAGTGGTAAAGCGTCGCATTGGGCGCTATCTTTACCAAATTGCTGCACAGCGTATCCGGTTGCTCGAAGCCGAAGGGTATGAATGGTCTGCGTTCCGAGGAGACTTCGGGCAACAACAGGTAAGAGGTCGCCGGCATGTTGTGAACAAGAAACCGGGCAGGGGTTGCAGCAATTTTTACAGTTGATGCGCGTTTGCTGGCAAGCCTGAATTCCTGAACAGCTTTGACGCGCTTCATGGCTTCCGGCATGGCGCGCAGTTCGGCGGGTGGGCAGTCGCCCAGCCATAGGCACCAGCGTTCGTAGCCGTTTATGAACTCGTCGGAACCGAGCCAGCGACGGAACCACTTGGCGCTGCGCGGTTCTCGCATGATGAAGGCGTCGCGCTCGGCAGTGCTGAAGAGGTAATTTCCGTCATCAATAGGCTGATTGCCGATGCCGATCTCCGGGACAGCGCAAATGGGCTTGCTGCGCCGGGGCAACACCACATCCGGTGCGTCCACCAGATACGGGTTGATATTCGCTGCCGGTACGGCCAGTGGCTCGCCCTTGATGTCTTCGTATTCGAAGATCACCTTGCCCGGCTGGTCTTCCAGCCCGAACCCGACGATGACGCAATGCACCGCGGCTTTGCCCTTTGCCTCGTTGCTCCACGCGAAGGTGCGATGCGCAAAGTGGATGTGAACGCCTTGTGCCAGCATCCAACTCCATAGGACGCCGACCTGCTCCCCTTGCGTGATGCTGTTGGTGGAGACGAAGGCGCAGCGCACAGACACTGCATTGCTCCGCTCCGCTCCGCTCCGCTCCGCTCCGCTCCGCTCCGCTCCGCGTTGGAGATTCCCGGCTTGCCAAGAAGTTTCATGTATTTCGTGGCTTGCACATACCATGCGGCCACGAAATCCAGCAAGCCTGCGTTCTCGATACCGTCGAAGACGATTCGGGTGTCCTCGCGCTGAACATCGTCCATGAACTTGGCACCCACAAACGGCGGATTGCCCAGCACATAGCTGCACCGCTCGGCCGGCAGCACGTCGTTCCAGTCCAGCCGCAGCGCGTTGTCGTGCACCACATGTGGCGAATTGCGCAGCGGGATGCGGGCGAAGTACATGCCGAACTCCTCGCTCACCCGCAGGTTCATCTGATGGTCCACCAGCCACAAGGCCACTTGCGCGATCTGTGCGGGAAACTCCTCGATCTCGATGCCGTGGAACTGGTCCACGTTCACGCTGATGAGGTGGTGCACGTCCAGCGCCTGCTGGCCGCTCTGGCCGCCCAGGCGGTGGCTGGCGCGCAGGATTTCCAGTTCCAGCAGGCGCAGCTCGCGGTAGCTGATGACGAGGAAATTGCCGCAGCCGCAGGCCGGGTCGAAAAACGTCAGCGTGCGCAGCCTCTTGTGAAAGTCGAACAGGCGATTGCGGTTGCCTTTGATCTTGTGGAACTCGGCCCACAGTTCGTCCAGAAACAGCGGCTTGATGAGCTTGAGGATGTTCTCTTCCGACGTGTAGTGCGCGCCCAGATTGCGGCGGGCCTTCTCGTCCATGATGCTCTGGAACAGGCTGCCGAAGATGGCGGGGCTGATGGCCGACCAGTCCAGCGCGCAAGCGTCGAGCAAGGCCTCGCGCATGGCGGCGTTGAAGTCCGCCATGTGCAGCGCTTCTTCAAACAGTTTGCCGTTCACATACGGGAAGGCCGCCAGTTGCTCGTCCAGCGCCTTGCTGCGCTTGTTCTCCGCGGTGTTGAGCACCTGGAACATCTGGGCAATGCGTGGCCCCAGGTCCGACCCGTCTTGGCCCGTGCGCTCTTCAATGAAGCTGCGGAAAGACTGCGCCGGCTGGAAGATGCCGGTGTCGTCGGCAAACAGACAGAACAGCAGGCGCACCAGCAGCATTTCCAGTGCGTGGCCCTCGTAGCCGCTGGCCTTGAGCGCGTCGTGCAGCTTGCCCATGCGCTCGGCCGCCCGGATGTTGACCGGGTCTTGCGGTGCAATGTGCTGCGCCTTGTAGCCCGCCACCAACCCGAACAGCCGTGCGTTCTTGTGCAGATCTGCCAGCGTGAATTCGGTGGTTTCGCCAGAAGCCAGCTGGCGCACGCGGAAGCGGGCAAAGTCGCAAACGATGACGATCTGCGGCAAGTCCCGCTCGGCAATGCCGGCCAGGTAGCCCATGGCCTGGTCCATGGCCTTGTTCAGGTCTTTGCCGCGCGACTTGTGCTCCACCAGCAGCATGCCCGGCCAGAACAAATCCACAAAGCCATCGGTCCGGGCGCTGGCGCCCGGCAGCTTCTTCACGGCGTGCTCGAAGGTGGCGACGCGCTTGTTGCCGATACCGAAGATTTCAAAGAAGTCGATCCAGAACGGTTTGGCCTCGGAGGCTTCATTGTTGGCGTCCTGCCAGCCTTTGGAAAACGCCAGCGCCTTGTTCTTGATCTCGTTCCAGGAAAGTGGCATGGGGTGTCGGGGATGTCGGTTTGTTGATCAGAGCCAGACCTGCCCCGGCCCCGGGCTGGTCTGGATGGTGAACTCGGGCGAGCCGCCCAGCACGAAAGCGCCGAGCACCAGGCTCAACACCGAGATGAACAGGCTGGCCCACAGCGCTGTCCAGAACCCATCGACCTTGAAGCCGTTCACCACCTTGGCCACCAGTAAGAGCATCAGCGCGTTGATCACCAGCAGGAACAGGCCAAAGGTGATCAGCGTCAAGGGCAGCGTCAGCACCACCAGCAGCGGCCGCACGATCGCGTTGGCCAGACCCAGCAGCAGGGCCGACACCACCAGCGCCGAGGTGCTGCTGAACCGGATGCCCTTGAACAGATGGCTCGCCACCCACAGAGAGAGGGCGGTGATGGCCCAGTGGAGGAGGAAGGGGGTTAGGTTGGCGAGCATTTGCGTGCAGGTTGAAATCAACCATTCTGTCGAGTGAGGTTTACATTGAAGAGCAAGATCGTACGCTCTTCAGCTATGCTGGTGCATTACACTGATGAATTGATCGGTGTCGGGTTAACAGCCTTGATTAATCTCTTGAAGGTTCGCGTAGCCTTGAGTATCTCCGGGTATCCGATCCGGAATGTTTTTTCGAGAAGCTCAACAGATAAGTCCTGAGCCATTCTGTTCCCCAGTCGCTTTTTCAAAACCAAGCAAAAAAGTGCCATCAAATCATGCCCCCGAGCCCGCAGCAAGGGATGATTGATTGCTTTGCACTTCTTGGCCTCTTGCAATGCGAGGATAAAATCATTTCCTGAGATTCTCTTTAGGGGTGCTGCGGCCCTCCCCCCGGCGGGTCGGCAGCTTTGATGACCATTTACGTGGTTAATGCATGCGCCGCGGTCTAGACTGAATTTTTCCAGAATGGTAAATTTCTCAAAGTTAATAGATGAAAGTGATAGATTCCATTTGAGTTTTTGAGATGTAAATCGAAGGCATCCGAACTCAGCAGCAAGGTTTATTAGATGCTGCTTAATTGTTTGCCGATCCATGCCGATCTTTCGGAGCTTTTCCGCCGACATGTACTCATCTGCTATCCTGTCGTAGCAAATAGAGTCAAACATCATGCATTCTATATCGCGCAATTCTGTCACCACCACGCCAGGAATTTTATCGACCTCGTTCAAGGCTACTTGATAGTCACGATCAACGAACACGACTACATGGATCTTATGGTGGGCAGCATGACTGCCATATGCTTTCGCCACTTCAAGTGCTGCCTCTGAATTTCCGGCAGGGACAACATTTACCTGAGTCGTTTTGGGAAGTGCTTGCTGGAGCAGACGTTGATCTGTTTCGCCCTCCACTATCAAATGGTTCTTGAATGATGATGACATGGCCAACTCATTTAAGAGCTCATGAGCCGTCATCATTCCCCGGCTCCTCCATCGAGTCCAATAGCCAAGTCAAATCGGCTGTTTATGATTTGTGGCGAATGTGTGGCAACTAGGAATGTATGGCCCATCAATTTCGAGACTCGAAGCAGATCCGACAAAAACTGCCTCTGCCATTCGACATGCAGCGAGATTTCCGGCTCGTCGATTAAGAATAAGCTGCTTTTAGCAGTAGCAAAGAGCAGCTTGTAAAACATGACTATCTGATGCTGTTCACCAGATGAAAGCGCGGAAGGGCTTAACTCAACGACATTTCCCTTGGTTGTTTTGAAGTAGTAGCCTCGCTGCCGATCAACAACCATTTCCTTTCTCTGAAGTTTCGCGCCTATGATTTCCCGAAACGCAAGTAGACGAGCTTGGAGATCGTCAAATTTTTCCAACTTTCCAGTCATGTCTGAAAGGTAGAGTGCGACAATGGTCTTATGCGTTGGCGTTAGCTTCTTTTTCGGAAGTTCAATTTCCACCGTGTCGGTGTACAGTCCTGTTTCGACTAAACCTTGAATTTTTTCCTCTAGCTTTTTGTATTGCTCGCGGAGCATTGGCTCGCTCCGTTTTTCGAATCCTTCTCCCAAAATGATGCGGCGAGGAAATGATCTCTCTTTAGCCTGTGAAGACCACGTTGCTTCAGCCATGGTCCGCTCAATTCGCATGGAAAGCTCTTTGGCATTTACATCGACGGCATCTTCTACTTTTTGCTGAGACTCACTTCCCAATGCTGTGGACTGATTGGAAATGCTCAGCAGTCGCTGAGCCTTTATTGTACTAAGCCTCACGCTCTCGCATATCGTGTTGACCCATTCAGGGAGCAGAAAAGGCAGCCTGTCTCCATACATTTCAAGTACATCTGTATAGCTTAATAGTTGGCCAGTTTCCTTTGCTTTCCATTGTCGTGGACCAAGGCGTTCTAAAAATGGAAGAAACTGATCAATAAAACGCGAGAGACGTACGTGCTGGTCGGTGACGCGAGTTGAAGTTGAAACCCTGGCGTATTCTTGATAGAGGCTAGGTTGAATTAATTTCCTCTCTTTTTCGATAAGATTTCCAGAAGATTGTTCGCGAACTATCTTTATGAATGTTAGAGTAGTTATTTCCTGTCTCTCAATCGCCGTTCTAGGAGCTTCTATCGATTTTATTTCACGAGCTTCACGCTCTATCCTTAAACCGGTACCGTTAGAGAAGTGTAAAGTGAGGTCACTAAACCATGTGCTGCGAAGTTTTGCGAGATTTCGAGAAAGTGCGGCTTCAATGAGACTGAGTGTTGCAGTCTTTCCTGATCCATTCGGACCATGAACAAATGTGATCCCCTCGCTAGAAAGTGGAATTTCATGGGTTAAACTGCCGAATAAATTCGTTACACTCGCAAAGGTGAGCTGTAGCGGTAGGGCTGCTTTTTTTTCGATTGCCATTTTTATTCCTTTAAAAGTTCCGCCAATTCCCCTGCGTCCTCATGCACCTATTTTGCCCAACTGTCCTTCAACCCAGTAACCCGATTGAACACCGGCTCCCCAGTCACATGATCCACCCGATCCGCCACAAAGTACCCATGCCGCTCGAACTGGAACTTGTCGTCCGGCTTGGCCTTGGCCAGTGAGGGCTCCACGTAGGCCGTCACCACCTTCAGGCTGTCCGGGTTCAGCGCTTCGATGAAGTCCTTGCCGCCCGCATCCGGCTGGGCGTCAAGGAACAGCCGGTCGTACAGCCGCACTTCGGCTTGCACGCCGCTGGCCACGCTCACCCAGGTGATGGCGGCTTTGGCTTTCACGCTGTCGGCGCCGGGCGTGCCGCTCTTGGTGTCGGGGATGACTTTGGCGTGCACTTCGGTCACTTGGCCATCCGCGTCCTTCGCGCCCACGCCGGTGCACTCAATCACGTAGCCGCCCTTGAGGCGCACCACGTTGCCGGGGAACAGGCGCTTGTAGCCCTTGGGCGGCACTTCTTCAAAGTCTTCGCGCTCGATCCACACCTCTTTGCCGATCTTGAACACACGGTCGGGTGGCGGGGTCTGGCCTTCGGGCACGGCGTGGTGGGGCAGGGCGGGCTGGGTGCAATCCTCCAGGTGGTCATCAGAGCCGAAGACTTCACCCCAGTTGGTGAGCACCAACTTGACGGGGTCGAGC
>CAZFOT010000007.1:0-48699 GCA_964520365.1 uncultured Hydrogenophaga sp. | reverse complement strand
GGCGGCGTCATGACCCTGGTCGGCGAGCCGCAGAACCTGCTGATCGGCACGCTCGTGGGCTGGAACTTCCGGGAGTTCTTCGTTCACATGGCGCCGGTCTCGATCCCGGTCGTCGCCGCCGGGTTCGTCACCTGTGTCCTGCTCGAGCGCTTTCGCCTGTTCGGCTACGGGGCGGAACTGCCGGAGTCGGTGCGCGCGGTGCTCGTCGCCTTCGATCAGGCAGAAAGTAGCAGGCGCAATGCGCGCGACAAGGCGGCGCTTGTCGTCCAGGCCGCGGTGCTCGTCTTCCTGATCGCCGGGCTCGCGCTGCACCTGACCGCGGTCGGCATCATCGGCGTCGCGGTGATCGTGCTGGCGACGTCCTTGCTTGGCATCATCGACGAGCGCCGCATCGGCCATGCGTTCGAGGAGGCGCTGCCTTTCACCGCGCTGCTGGTCGTGTTCTTCGCGGTCGTCGCGGTGATCCACGACCAGCACCTGCTGGGGCCGATCTTCGGCGCCGTGCTCGCGATGCCCCGCGAGCTGCAGCCGTCGGCGCTCTACGTCGTCAACGGCATTCTGTCGCTGGCCACCGAGAACGTGTTCATCGCCACCGTCTTCATCAACGAGGTGTCCGATGCCTTCAAGAACGGCGTCATCGACCGCGCCCAGTTCGAACTGCTGGCGGTGGCGGTCAACACCGGCACCAACGTGCCGAGCGTGGCCACGCCCAACGGCCAGGCGGCGTTCCTGTTTCTGCTCACCTCGGCGCTCGCGCCGCTGATCCGGCTGTCGTACGTGCGCATGACCATCATGGCGCTGCCGTACACCGTGGTCATGACGGTGACCGGCTTCCTGGCTGTCAGCTGGATGTTGTAGGGGCGCCGGCGACGGGCTTTCCCTTATCGCTTGCAGGGATTTATTGCGAATGATTCGCATTTATAATGCGATCAACCATGCAAGTACGGGCGCCTTTCCATCCATGAACCCGAAGCAGATGGCTTCTTCGCTGGTGGAAGAGGCCGCGCCGGGTCGCCATGCCGCTTCATTCGCCGTGCCCCACATGGTCCACGTGCTGCGTGCCCGGAACGCGGACAAGGAGGTCCACACATGAATCCAGCTTCGCGCGATGTCGAGCAACTGATCGGTGAACACCATGCGTTGATGCGCCATCATGGCCAGGTGCAGCGGCGTTGCAGCGAACTGGTGCGGGAGCAGGCCGCCGAGATCGAGGGCCTGCGGGCCCAGGCCATGCGGCTGCGCGCGGCCGTCATCGTCCGCGACACCGCGCTGGCGTGGGCGCGCGAGCAGCGCGCCGAGCTGGAGGCGGCGATTCCCGGCCTGCCCAGGCGGGTGGTGCTGGCGCGCCGCGTCGAAGCGCTGCTCGTGCGCATCCAGGACCTGATGCGCGAGCGCCTGCGCTGGCAGTGGCGCCAGGCGCCGGAACAGGGCAGGCGGGTTGTCGAGGCGTTTCCCGCAGCCGGCGATGCCGAACGCCACGCGCCGTCCGGTGGCCAGGTGGAGGACATCGCGAGCCTGGAGGCCAGCCTGGTCGCCGCCGATCTGGTGATCTGCCAGACCGGTTGTCTCAGCCATGGCCTGTACTGGCGCGTGCAGGATCACTGCAGGCGCACCGGCAAGCCCTGCGTGCTGGTCGAGCGGCCCGACGACGTTCGCATCGTGCGCATCCACGAGCCACCCTTGCGCGAGGGCGCCTCCGAAGACGCTGGCACGCCGGAGAGGACCGTGCCATGACACCGGCGCACGCCGCCCAGGAGACCGTCCGCCCGGCGAGCGCGTGATTCAGGCAGGGCGCTCCAGCAACCGCAGCCGCAGCAAACCGGTGGCCAGAAGGGTGCCGATCAGGATGATCGCGGCGCAGGCCACCATCCAGGGTGTGACCGCCTCGGCCAGGAAAAGAAAGCCGTAGAGCAGGGCGAATACGGGCACCAGGAAGGTCACGGTCAAGGCCTTGCTCGGTCCGGCTCTGGCAATGATGTGGAAGAACAGGATGTAGGCCAGCGCGGTGCACAGCAGCGCCACGGCCACGATGGCACCCCAGGCCCCCGTGCTGGCCGGCTGTGCCGGCCAGAACAAGGCGGTGGGCACCGCCAGCCCCAGCGCGGCGCCCAGTTGGCTGCCGGTGGCGGTGGCCAGGGGATGGGCACCTTGCAGATAGCGCTTGGTGTAGCTTGCCGCCATGCCATAGGAGACCGTGGCCAGCAGCGCGGCACCCATCGCCAAGAAGGAGATCATCGACCCGTCGGCGGATGGGCGGCCGGTGGCGTCGAAGCCCGTCTTGCCCAGCACCAGCAGGCACACACCGGCGAAGCCGATCGCCAGGCCGAGCAACCGGGAGCCGCTGGGTTCCTCTCGAAGCCAGATCCATGCGACCAGCGCACCCGAGAGCGGTACGGTGGCGTTCAGGATCGACGTCAGGCCGGTGGCGATGTGCATCACCGCGAACGCGAACAGCGCAAAGGGCAACGCGGAGCTGAGCAGGCCCACGAACAGGATGGCCCGCATGCGCTGGCGAAAGTCCGCCCAGACCCCCTGGACCAGGAAGCAGGGCAGCAGGAACAAGGCCGCGAGCCCGACCCGCAATCCGGCGGTGGGCACGGGGCCGAATTCGGTCGCGCCCAGGCGCATGAACAGGAACGAGGCGCCCCAGAGGGCGGCCAGCAGGAAGAATTCCGCGATCAGCAAGGGTGGCATGGGGGGCAGGCCGGCGTGGCCCTGAGAGTCAAGGTCAAGGCAGTGCGCCGCTTTGCTCCAGCTGCAGCAGCGCCGTTTTTCGGGGCAGGCCACCAGCATAGCCGGTGAGCGATCCGTTGGAGCCGATCACCCGATGGCAGGGCACGATGACGCACAACGGGTTGCGCCCGATCGCTGCCCCGGCGGCACGCGCCGCGGACGGGCGGCCCAAGCGCCGGGCGAGTTCCCCATAGTGGATGGTGTGTCCCCAGCCGATTTGCAGCAGGGTGGACCATGCGGCCACCTGAAAGGCGGTTCCCGCGCTCAGGTCCAGCGGCAGGTCGAACGCCTTGCGCTCGCCGCGGAAGTAGGCCGCCAGCTGGGCGGTTGCGGCCGCCAGCACGGGATGGTCGGGCGCGGCCGGCCAACTGGCTGCCTGCGCTTCCGAGGGGCGGTGGGCGCCATCGGTGAACCATGCGCCGCAAAGCCCGTCGGGGCTGGCGGCCAGCAGCATGGGGCCCAGGGGCGAGGACACGGTGGTTCTGACAACGGGTTTCATGGCATCGATGTTTCGGTATGGGGGTGGGAGTGCCGGTAGCGGCCGGCCCAGGTCCGGATGACGGCGTAGCTGCGCCAGGGGCGCCAGGACGCGGCCATGCGCTCGGCTTCGCGCCTTGCGCCCTGGCTGCGTGGGTTTTCCTGCACCAGCGGCTTGACGAGCGCGACGTCGCCGTCCGGCCAGGCGTCGGGCCACCTCAGCGCCCGCATGGCGATGTACTGGGCGGTCCAGGGTCCGATGCCCGGCAGGCGCCGCAGTGCCTGCAGGGTGCGCTCGACATCGCAGGTCGGGTTCAGGTCGAGTTCGCCCGCGAGCACGGCATGGGCCAGCGCCTTGAGCGCAAGCTGCCGCTGGCGCACGATGCCCAGCGCGCCCAACGCATCGCCATCGGCGCTCGCCAGCGCCTCGGGCGTGGGAAAGAGGTGGTGCAGATCGGGGTCGGGCGTGGCGATGGGATCGCCCCATCGCCGGACCACCCGCGCGACCAGGGTGCGGGCCGCGGCAACCGTGACCTGTTGCCCCAGCACGGCGCGCACCGCCAGCTCGAAGCCGTCCATGCAGCCCGGGACGCGCATGCCGTCCGCGCCGGGGAAATCCCTGTGCAACGCCGCATGGATCGGTGCCGGGTCGGCGTCCAGATCGAACAGGGCGCGCACGCGGCGGATGACGCTGGGCAGCACCTTCAGCAGGCTTTCGCTGACATCGAGCAGGACGACGTGCTCGTCGGGAACCCATCGGCCGGAGATCCAGCCGGTGTGCGCCTGTCCCGCCACCACCAGTCGAACCGTGCGCTTGAAGCAGGGCTGCGGCGCGGCCTGGAAGCATTCGATGCCTGGCAACTGGCGCTCGGCGAAGAACCCCAGCAGGCTGCCGACATCGAGCGGCGGGCGCCATGGGAGACGCACCCGCTCGGTGGTGGCGCCCGGCGGGCGCGCGGGATCGGCCGGCTGGCGGCGCATCTGGGTCGGGTTGATGCGGTAGTGCGCCGAAAATGCCGCGTTGAAGCGCCGCAGGCTGGCAAAGCCGCTGGCCAGTGCCACGTCGGCCACCGGCATGCGGGTGTCCGTCAGAAGCTGCTTGGCCGTGAGCAGGCGGCACGTCTGCAGGTACTGCAGCGGAGAGACGCCCAGGTGAGCCTCGAACACCCGGCGCAGGTGTCGGTCGCTCACGCCCAGGCGGGTAGCCAGCGCGGCGATGCGCGTGCCCTGCGGCACCGGCTCCAGCCAGTGGCCCGGGTCTTCGAGCATCAGGATGGCCTGCCGGACCAGGATGTGCGTGGCATCGGTCGTGCTCCAGTGCCGCTGCGCGGGCGCCAGCTCCGGGCGGCAGCGCAGGCAGGGCCGGAAGCCCGCCTGCTCGGCTTGCGCGGCGAGGTCGAAGAACCGGCAGTTCTCCAGCCGCGGCGTGCGCACGCGGCAGACCGGGCGGCAGTAGATACCGGTGGACGTGACGCCCACGAAGAAACCGCCGTCGAAGCGCGCGTCTTTCGAGCACAGGGCCCTGTAGCGCGCGGTCTGCTGCGATGGCGTGGCGGTTTTCATGGCACCAATGGTACGGCGTGCGCCGACCGTCGGCTCGCCGTTTCCGGACCTCTGGCCGGGGCCGCCGGACGCCGGCTTGTAAGTCCGCCCACCTACAATGGCGGGTTACCAATGCATTGCGAACCGAACCCCATGCAAGTTGCACCATCGATCTTCAAGGCCTACGACATTCGCGGCATCGTGCCGTCCACGCTGGACGAATCGGTGGCCGAGGCGCTGGGCCTGGCGTTTGGCACGGAAGCCCGCCGGCTGGGCGAGCGCACGGTGGCGGTGGGGCGCGATGGCCGCATCAGCGGTCCGTCCCTTTCCGCCGCCCTGATCAGGGGCCTGGTCGCTGCCGGCATCGACGTGATCGACATCGGCCTGGCGACCACGCCCATGCTGTACTTCGCGGCCAGTACCTTGTGCGGCAGCGGCATCCAGGTCACCGGCAGCCACAACCCCAAGGACTACAACGGTTTCAAGATGGTGCTGGCGGGCCGCGCCATCCATGGCGAATCGATCCAGGCGCTGCGCCGGTGCATGGAGGCCGACGCGGGCGAGCGCGCCGAAGGCGGCAAGGTGCGCCTGATCAACGTGGGTGCCGCCTACCGAGACCGCATCGTTGGCGACATCAAGCTGTCGCGCCCGATGAAGATCGTGGTCGACTGCGGCAACGGCGTGGCGGGAGCGTCGGCGCCGGCGCTGTTCCGGGCGCTGGGCTGCGAGGTGATCGAGCTGTTCAGCGAGGTGGATGGCCACTTTCCCAACCACCATCCCGACCCCAGCAAGCCCGAGAATCTGCAGGACGTGATGCGCGTGCTGCGCGAAACGGATGCCGAACTCGGGCTGGCCTTCGACGGCGATGGCGACCGGCTCGGCATCGTGACCAAGGAAGGCAACAACATCTTCCCCGACCGGCAGATGATCCTGTTCGCCCGGGACGTGCTCTCGCGGGTGCCGGGCGGCGACATCATCTTCGACGTGAAATGCTCGCAGCGCCTGGCGCCGGCCATCGAGGCCGCAGGCGGCGTGCCCCACATCTACAAGACCGGCCACTCGCTCATCAAGGCGCGCATGAAGGAACTCGACAGCCCCCTGGGCGGCGAGATGAGCGGCCACATCTTCTTCAAGGAGCGCTGGTACGGCTTCGACGACGGCACCTATGCGGGCGCGCGCCTGCTGGAGATCCTCAGCCGCAGCCCCGACGCGAGCGCGGTGCTCGATGCGCTGCCCACCAGCCACAGCACGCCCGAGCTCAATGTGGCGTGCGCCGAGGGCGAGCCCCATGCGGTGGTGGACAGGCTCGTGGCCATGGCCCGGTTCGACGCGCCGGCGAAGGTGTCTACGATCGACGGCGTGCGGGTGGACTGGCCGGACGGCTTCGGCCTGATCCGCGCGTCGAACACCACGCCGGTGCTGGTGCTGCGCTTCGAAGGCCACACGCCCGAGGCCCTGCACCGCATCGAGGCGGCCATGCTGGCACTGCTCAAGGCCGCCAAGCCGGATGCGGTCGTGGGCGCGAGCGCGCACTGAGCATTCACAAGGTGGCTTCCGACCCGATGCAGTCCCACGAAGAGGCGGTGAGTGCCCTGGCGGGCGTCACCGTGGTGGTGGTCACCCACGAAAGCGCGCATTGCCTGCCGATGCTCGACGGCTTGCTGGCTTCGTGCCCTCACGTGATCGTTTCGGACAATGGCAGCGCAGACGGCACACCGGCCATGGCCCGCCAGCGCTGGCCGCATGCCCAGGTGCTCGAACATGGCTGCAACCTGGGGTTCGGGGCCGCCAACAACCGGGCGCTGGCGCTGGTGCGCACCCCCTTCGCCTTGCTTCTGAACCCGGACTGCGAGCTGCGGGCGGATGGCCTGCGTGAACTGCTGGCGCTGGCCGGCGAGATGGAAGACGTGGCCTTGCTCGCGCCGCAGCTGGAGAGCCCGGCGGGAAAGCAGGAGGTCAACTACCGCTGGCCCAAGACCCTGTGGGCGCCCCGGGGGCCGGCGGCCAGCGGCGCCGCCTGCGTGGGCTTCGTGTGCGGCGCGGCCATGCTGTTCAGAATGGAACGCTTCCGGGAAGTCGGCTTCTTCGACGAAAGCTTCTTCCTCTACTACGAGGACGACGACCTCTGCCTTCGCTTGTTCCATGCCGGTCTGCCCATGGTGCTGGTGCCGCAGGTCAAGGCCATCCACCGCTCCAGAAGCTCCAGCAGGGGCGGCAAGCCGTGGCGAAACGAATACGGACGCGGCTACCACCATGCCCAGTCGAAGCTGACCTTCGTCGCCAAGCACCAGTCCCTGGAGGAAGCTCGGCGTCTGAGGCGCGCCTTGTTGTTCACCACCAGCCTTGCCCTGCCGATCCGCTTGCTGGTGCTGGTTCCCCGCCTGGTGGCCAGGATGGCGGGCCGCTGGATGGGCTTGAGGAGTTGGAGATTCGATGGCTGAGACCCCTGCAAACCGGTTGTGCATCGGCATCCTGACGCTCAACGAGGAGCGCCGCATCGCCGGCTGCATCGAGAGCGCCAGCTTCGCCGACCAGATCATCGTGCTCGACAGCGGCAGCACCGACGCGACGCGCGAAATCGCCGCCCGCATGGGCGCGGAAGTCCACCTCCGTCCCGACTGGCAGGGGTTTGCGGTTCAGCGCAACCGCATGCTGCCCCACGTCAAGTGCGACTACTTCCTTTTCCTGGACGCCGATGAGGTGATCACCAGCGAACTGCGGCACGAGATCGAGCAGGCCGTGGCTTCGGGAGACAACGCGGCATGGAAGGTCTACTGGGACCAGGTCGCGTTCGGCAAGGCGCTCAGCCGCATGGCGAAAACGGCGGGCGGCGTCAAGCGCCTGTTTCGCACCGACAACATTCTGGAGTTCAAGGGCGTGGTCCACGAGTACGCGGCGCTGAAGAACGAAGCGGTTCCCACGCGGGTGTTCAAGGGACGCCTGCTGCACTTCTCGCGCGACACCGTCTACGAGAGCCTGCTCAAGCTCGCACAGTACTCGCAGCTGGGCGCGCGCCGCAGGGAGCAAGCCGGCAAGAAGGGTGGCGTCTTGAGAGGCCTGGGGTCCGCCCTCACCAATTTCGTGCGTTTCTATGTTTTCAGGCGGGGCTTCCTGTGCGGTCCCCAGGGCTTCCTGTTTTGCCTGGTGGTGGCACTGGAGTGCTTCTTTCGTTACGCCATTCTTGAATACGATCCCCCACAGGCGGGCAATGCGGTTGTCAAGCGCTGATGAGAAAAATGAATCTGGGTAACCCTGATGGGCAGGGCAAGCGCGCGTTGTGGACGACCGCGCCGGCGTACTGCCTCGTCTTCATGTACTTCGCCTTCCCGGTTTCGGTGGCGCTGGCCAACACGACGATGGCCCTGACCCTGCTGCTGGCCATCTTCCGTCTGTTGTCAGACGCCCAGGCCAGGCAAGCGCTCGTCCGGGCATTGCGAAATCCGGTGGTGCTGCCCGCGATGGCCTTGGTCGGGGTGATGCTGGTCGCGACGCTGTGGTCGCCCGCCGACTGGGATGAGGTCGGCAACTATTTCCGCAAGTACTTCAAACTGGTGCTGCTGCCGGTCTTCATGTTCCTCCTGGCGGACCCGGGGATGCGCAAGCGCTGCTGGCAGGCCTTTGCCGCAGCCATGCTGTTCACCCTGGCCTCCACCTGGCTCAACGTCTGGTTCGATCTGCCCTGGTCGAGCACCCGCAACCAGGGCTTCGGCGTGGACCACACCGTGTTCAAGGACCACATCTCGCAAGGCATCATGATGGCCTTCTTCACCTGCATTACGCTGTTCTGGGCCATGCACGCCGGTTCGCTGCGTGGCCGGATGCTGTGGATCGGGGTGGCGGTGCTGTCAGCGGCCAGCATCCTGTTCCTTTCGGTGGGCCGGACCGGCTATCTCAGCCTCGTGCTGTCGGTGGTGGTGTTCGCCGTGGTCGCACTGGCGTGCCGGCCCCGCCTGCTTGTTGGCGTGCTGGCCTCGGGCGTGCTGGTGCTGGTGGTGGTGTTTGCGTTCTCCAGCCAGTTCCAGCAGCGCACGCTGCAGGCCTGGGAGGAAGCCAGGAGCAGCAGCCCCTCGAACGTGACCTCGGTGGGCGCGCGCGTGCAGGTGTGGCATTTCGCGGTCCAGCAGATTCGCGAGCGCCCGCTGGCGGGGGCCGGAACCGGGTCGTACCCGGTGCTGGCGGCCGCCCATTTCGAGAACCCGGTGATGTGCGCCACCATATGCCCCCACCCGCACAACCAGTTCCTGTTCTTTCTCTTCGAGATGGGGTTGCTGGGGCTGCTGGTCTTCGCGTGGTTCTTGCTGGCCGTGGTCCGGCAATCGTTTCGGCATCCGCCCGTGCACAGGGCGTTGATGCTGTCCTTCGTGGCGGTCATGCTCGTCTCGAACATGACCCACAGCTCGCTCTGGCTATCGACCGAGAGTCATTTCTTCATCCTGTTCACCGCTCTCCTGATGGCGTCGGCAACAGGCCCTAGACCGCCTGCCTCAGGGGAGGCGCTTCGGCCTCTTGTTCCATGAACACCCAGTCGACGATCTCGCTGTTGGACTGGTAGCCCGAGACCAACTGGGTGAGCATCGCCTTCATGCGCTCCACGTCGTTGGCATCGAGTGCCGATTCAAGGGCACTGAGGTGGGTCTGCAGCGTTTCCCATGGGATGAACTCCTCATGGGCCTTCATGATCAGCGGGTGCGACGTGGGCTTGGGGTTGTCGCCGATGAGCAGTTCCTCGAACAGTTTCTCGCCGGGACGAAGACCTGTGATCCGGATCGCGATGTCGCCCTCGGGGTGCTTCTCGTCCTTGAGGGCCAGGCCAGAGAGTTCGATCATCCGGGTGGCGAGGTCCATGATCTTTACGGGCTGCCCCATGTCGAGCACGAACACGTCCCCGCCCTTGGCCATGGCGCCGGCCTGGATCACCAGTTGCGCGGCCTCGGGAATGGTCATGAAGTAGCGGGTGATGTCGGGGTGCGTGAGGGTGATGGGGCCGCCATCGCGCACCTGCTGGCGGAACTTGGGCACCACGGAACCGGACGATCCCAGGACGTTGCCGAAGCGCACCATGGAGAACCGCGTGCGCGCCGTTTTCTCGGCCAGGGCCTGCAGCGCCATTTCGGCCAGCCGCTTGCTGGCGCCCATGATGTTGGTGGGGCGGACCGCCTTGTCGGTGCTGATCAGCACGAAATCGCCGACATTCTGCTCGGCGGCCACCCTGGCCAGGGTGATGGTGCCCATGGCGTTGTTCTTGATGCCCTCCAGCGGGTTGTGCTCGACCAGCGGCACGTGCTTGTACGCCGCCGCGTGGTACACGGTATCGGGCTTCCAGGCGGCCATGATCTCGCGCATGCGCTCCTCGTCGCGCACCGAAGCCAGCAGCGGAACCAGTCGGGCCGTGGCGCCGCCCGCCTTGGCGAGCAGTTCCTGGTGGATTTCGTACAGGGCGAACTCGCTCTGGTCGATGAGCAGGAGCGACGCGGGGTTGACCTTCAGGATCTGGCGGCACAGTTCGCTGCCGATGGATCCCCCCGCGCCCGTGACGAGCACCACCTTGTCCGTGATGTTCCTGCCCAGCAGAATGTGATTGGGACTCACCGGCTCGCGGCCGAGCAGGTCGTCGATGTCGAGTTCGCGCAGATCGGAGATGCTCACCTTGCCCTGGGCAAGCTCGCTCACGCTGGGCAGGGTGCGGACCTGGACGTGCACGGACCTCATCTCGGCGATGATTTCATTGCGCCGGTGCCGGCTGGCCGATGGCATGGCCATCAGCACGGTGCCCACCTGCAGCGTGGCGACCAGGCCGGGCAGGTCGGCCGGGCTGTAGATGGACAGGCCGTTGAGCACGTGGCCGTGCAGACGGTCGTCGTCGTCCATGAAGCCGACCACGCGCATCTCGTGGCTGTTGCTCATGGCCGCGGCCAGTTGCCGGCCTGCATTGCCCGCGCCATAGATCAGAACCCGGGGCAGCGCCGCCATCCTGAGCTGGTTCTGATAGAGGCCACCGAGCCAGAAGCCGGCCAGCGCGCGCGAAGTGCCCACCCCCAGCAGCAGGAGCATGGGCTGGATCAGACCAATGGTGCGGGGCACGCCGGGCACGCCCACGGCGGTGAACAACGCGGCATAGATCAGGGCATAGACCCCGATCGCCTTGAACACGGTGACGATCGCCGAGAGGCCCGAATAGCGGAAGATGGCCCGATAGAACCCGTTGACGACAAACAGGGGCAGCGCGATCGCCAGCGATGCCGCCACCGCCCAGGCGGGCTGCCAGTAGGGGTCGCCGGACAGCTTGACCCATTCACCGAGGCGAAGGTAGTAGGCCAGCCAGACCGTCAGGACACACAGCGTGGCATCGACGGTCAAAACCACCAGACGTTTCGCCATGCGGGGCATCCCGAGGATGGGCAAGGCGAAACGGCTCAGGAACATGCGAACGAATCCATTTGGGTCGTGATGATACTCCGTGCAGGACGCCGAATTGTTGGGATTTGTGGACGGCGCAGCCTCCCAGAGGGAGAGGGAGCAAAGCCCGCAACGAAAGAAGTGTCCCCGTCCAGGGGCACCGAGGGTCCGGCCGGCCCAAGGGTGCCGTCCCCCTTCCAAGCGCCGAAGGCGCGCCAGGGAGGGGGCTGAGGGCCGCGGCTCCAAGCCTGCCTGCGCAGGCTTGGACGTGCCCGAAGAGCCGCCGACTCTGGCGGCGGCACCGAGCCGCAAAGCGGCGCAGGGGGGAGTCCCTACCTAATGCGTGATGCCGTCCCGGCGCACGACACTCAGGGCGGTGAGAACCAGGATCCGGAGGTCGAAGCCGAACGAGCGCCGCTTCAGGTACTCGACGTCGAGCTGCACCTTCTCGGGAATTGGCAGTTCGTCCCGGCCGTTGATCTGCGCCCATCCGGTCAGCCCCGGCACCAGTTCATGCACGCCGTGTTCGGTGCGCAAGGCGATCAGGTCGTCCTGGTTGAACAAGGCCGGGCGGGGGCCGACGAAGCTCATGTCGCCTTTGAGGATGCTCCAGAGCTGGGGCAGCTCGTCGAGGCTGCTCTTGCGCAGGAAGGAGCCGATCGGCGTCAGGTAGGCGCCGGCGTCCGTCAGGAGATGCGTGGCCACGGCGGGGGTGTCCACGCGCATGCTGCGGAACTTCGGCATCCGGAAAATCCGATTGTGCCGGCCGATCCGGTCGCTCCAGTACAGCGCCGGCCCCGGCGAAGTGATGCGCACCAGCAGCGCCAGGACGGCGATCGGCAGCACGAGCACGACAGCGGCCATGCCGGCCAGCACGAGGTCGAAGAGCCGCTTCATCGCGATGAGGTCTCCGCGATCCACCGCTGCAAGCCCTGGGCCGCCGTGACCGGCGGTTGCCAGCCCAGCGTGGTGCGCGTCGGGCCCAGGTCCACCTGGAGAGAGCCCACGAGGCGCTCCACCTCGGCGGAGCAGCCCGTCAGCCGGCCGGCGAGGCGCAGCCACGCGCCCGGCACGGGCAGCAGGCGTGCCCGGCGGCCCATGGCGCTTGCCATGGCGCGCACGAGTTCGGGTGTGGAGAGGTCCTGGCCATCCGATATCAGGAAAGGGAGTCCCGGCGCTTTGGGGTGGTCGATGCAGCAGGCGAGCAAGTCCACCAGGTTGTCCAGGGAGACCAGCGAACGGCGGTTGTTCACGCCGCCCAGGGGCAGGGGAACACCGCGCGCCACCAGGCGCCGCAGCCGCTCCATGTTCGCTCGCACGCCGGGACCATACACCAGAGGCGGGCGCACCACCACCACGTCCAGCTTCGAGTCGGCCGCCTCGGTCCACAGCACCTGCTCGGCTTCCCACTTGGAGACGCTGTAGGCATCCTGAGGGTGGGCGGCGTCGGTCGCGGTCCACGGGCGGCCAGGTTGCGTGGATTCGCCATGGATCTTGACCGTGCTGAGAAACACCAGGCGGCGAACGCCGGCCCGCGCAGCCTGCCGGGCCAGCCGGCGCGTGCCCTCGACGTTCACCTGGCGGAACGCCGCCAGGGGGTCGGAGGCCGACTCGCGCATCACATGCACCCTGGCCGCGCAGTGCACGACGCAGGTTACGCCCTCCAGGGCGCGCGCCCAATCGGTCGATGGGCCGATGTCACCGATTGCCACCTGATCGGTGCCGCCAGGGGCCGCCACCCTGACCAATTCCCTGACCTGGCGCCCCTGGCGCTTCAGGTGCGCGGCCAGAGCCTGTCCGACAAAGCCGCTGGCGCCCGTGACGCCGATCATGATCGGGCCAGTTCGGCGCGCCGCGACGGAACGGATTTGCCCAGCGTGAAGGGCAGGTAGCGCTCCATCACGAAGACCGCGGGCACCACCAGGGCCAGCGACGCCGCCAGCACCAGCAGACCCAGCCCGACGTCGTTGTCGATCACATCCATGCTGGCATGCAGCGCGCCGGCCAATACAACCTTGACCGACTTGATGACGAGCATGTGGATCAGCATGATGGACAGGCTGTAGCGCCCGACGAACGCGAGCCAGCCGGTGCGTCCGTCGAACTGCTTCAGGAGCAGCACCACCGACAACAGCCCCGCGAAGGCGAACAGGAGGAACCATGCCGGATGGCCAACCACGCCCTCGCCGAACCGGACGAAACCATTGACCTGGCTGAACAGGCTGATCACGAACAAGGCGCCCAGCAGCAGCCAGTGTCCATGGGCGCTCACCTGGCGCAGCCAGCCGTCGGTCTGGAAGCGGTAGCCGGCCTGGAAGAACACCAGCGCGCTCAGCGCGGCGACGCCGCTGAAGGGCAGGGTGACCCGCTCCGCCAGCCAGAGACCCGCGGCCGAGAGCAGTGCAACGGCCACCCATTGCCACACGGCCTGTCGGATGAAGGTGTTGATGAGGTAGCCAAGCAGGAAGGTCCAGAACAGGGCCATCACGAACCACAGCGGCCCGTTGATCAGCCGGCCTTCGCCGATGGTGCCGTAGAAGATGCCCGCCAGCGGGGGCCACAGGCCGTACTCGAACTGCTCGATGCGGATCCCCTTGTGCTGCGCCATGAAGTAGCCTGCCACGTAGAACAGGTAGCCCAGAAGCGAGTACCAGAGATAGGGCACGATCAGCGTGCGCAGCTTCTTGGCCACCACATCACCCAGGGGGCCGGCGCCGGGTTTGAGCGTGAGTCCCGAGATGAAAAAGAACAGCGGAACGTGGAAGGCGTAGATATAGACGTAGAGGGCCGAGGGCGTGATCGTGGAGTAGATGTGTCCGAAGAAGATCAGCAGGATGCCCAGCCCCTTGGCGGAATCGATCCACTGGGTTCGGCCGGATTCGAGGTGTGCCATGGCGGATGTCGGTGGTGACCGGATTTGAGGGTAGCCCCGGCGGCAGGGCTTGCCCGCGCGGGGGCATCAGGCCTTCTTGTCCCGGTTTTCAAGGCTCAGTGCGCGAACCTCTTCAAGCAGCTTGCGGTTGGCCGACAGGAGGTCGGCCACGAACGCGACCAGGATGGTGTGAAAGCCGATGATCATCAGCGAACTGGCCAGGATCAGCGATTGGATATGGCCGGCATAGCCGAACTCGCTGGTCAGCCACTTGTAGAGGAACCTGAGTCCGATGACGAAGCCCACCCCGAAAAGGGCAAGGCCGATCGTACCGAAGAAGCGGAACGGCCGGTAGATGACGAACACCCGGATGATGGTGACGATGCTTCGCTGGATGTACGAAGACATGCTCTTGACCAGGCGCGAAGGGCGCAGGTCGCCGTTGACCCGGATCGGCACCGACGTGATGGCCATGTTCTTCTGGCCTGCCTGAATGATGGTCTCCAGCGTGTACGTGTAGTCGCTGAACACCACCAGCCGCCTGGCGGCCGAGCGGCTGATGGAGCGGAACCCGCTGGGGGCATCGGGAATGTTGGTCTTGCTGGCGACGCGCACCACCCAGCTGCCCAGCTTCTGCAGCAGTTTCTTGACCGGGCTGAAATGCTCGATGGCCTGGATCGGGCGGGCGCCCACGACGATGTCGGCCCGGCCTTCAAGAATGGGCTGCGTGAGCAGGGGGATGTCGTCGGCGTTGTACTGGTTGTCCGCGTCGGTGTTGACGATCACGTCGGCACCCTGTTCCAGGCAGGCTTGCAGGCCGTTCATGAAGCCACGTGCCAGGCCCTGGTTGCGGGTGTGGCGCACCACGTGGTCCACGCCGTGGGCCAGCGCGACCTTGACCGTGTCGTCCGTGCTGCCGTCGTCGATGACGAGCCACTCGACCTGGTCGAAGCCGGGAACCGTGCGCGGAAGCGCCGACAGGGCGATGCCCAGCGTTTCAGCCTCGTTGTAGCAAGGCACCTGAATGATCAATTTCAAAAGAAGCTCCTGTCGCCGGCCACTGCCTGGGCGGCCAGCGAGATTGTAGGTGACCCCCGCGCCCGCTCCACGCGGCCTCGCGGCCAGCCAGCAGGGCCCGGATCCAGGTCCGTGCTTCGGGGAAGGTGGGTCAGGTCGTGGCTGAAGCGGCTTGGCCGCCAGCCTGCCCTGCAGCCAACGTCCGGGCGGCGCCCGGGCGAATCGCCGTTGCCACAGCCGCCCGTGGCAAGGACATCAGGCGTACAGGGTGCGAGCGATCTCGAAAGCCATCGTTTCCGGCAAATCGACATCGTCGAAACCGATGACCTGACCCGCTTGAATGGGGCGGCTCACCACCGCATTCTGAATCAGTCCGATGGGGACATGGCGGGGAACGTCCTGAATGCGGGCGGCCTCCCCGCGCACCTGGAATCCTCCGATCGCGCGATGGATCCGGGTGCCGACAGGCAAATCCTGCTTGGCAATGGCGACCACGGAAATCGTCGGATGCTCGGAGTTGTTCATGAGAACACTTCCGCCATTGATGACGCGCCGCACCGTCTTGATGATTTCGTACTGGCAGAGATGGTAGTTCTTCACCAGCACGTAGAACGGGCCATTGCCCAGTTTCAGGTAGCTGAAAGCAGCGGCTTCTTCCGATTCGTGGGTGCAAACGACGAAAACGCCGGCGACCTTGCCCGGCGCCAGCATGTAGTCGGCAATGGGAGATCCGACGGTTTGCGCCATTTTCGCCAATTCGATGGCGGTTTCGTTCACGTCCGTCGCAGCCAGACCTTCGAGTCCTTGCTTCGTGATGGTGGCGCCGAATGCGTTGGCGGCAAAGGCCTGCTCGATCTGGATCTTGGTCCCGTCGGTGAACGAGGTGGTCTGCTCGATGCTGATGCCTTGCTTGGTGGACCAATGCCTCATTTCCTCGGGCTGAGGATTGTGGTTGAGGAAGCCCTTCATGTTGCCATAGACGACGGGTTTGAATCCCATGATCTCGGCCTCTTCCCTCAGCGCGGCAATGCAGCCTGGCTGGTCGCCTTCGGCTTCCGTGATGAAACCCTTGCCTGCAAAATACGAGCCGGTGGTGACGTGAAACTCCGAATTCATGGTGATCACCGGCTTGCCGGCCAGCATGGCCTGATGAATCACATCGGTGGCATGCAGAACGTCGCCGCTGCATTCAACGACGATGTCGGAATTGTCCAGAACTTCCGAGATGGAGTGGGTCAGCCGGTCGGCGAATGGGAACGCGTTCTTTTCGTCGCGGGCGCGGCGGGTGAGAACCGATGTGAGCTTCAGGTCGGGGTTGTTCCTCTGCAGCATGCGGGCAAATCCGCTGGCAATGAATCCCGTGCCGATCAGCCCGATGCGATGCTGCTTCTGGAGCGGTGCCGTCAATTCCGAGAATGAAGAAACCGGCTTCGACAGCATGGCTGCCATGCTCAGATTCGACGGAACTCCCGTTGGGTTTGTAATGGTGTGCATTTCACATCTCATATCATTCGGTTGCTCGGAACTGCAGCGTTGCGCTCAGTTTTCGTGAAATCTGCAGTCGTCGGGAAAGGATTCCAGACCACCTGCCCGGAGTCCTCTCGGGTCTCCGTGATCAACGCCGCACGCTGATGGGACACTCAATGTGCCTGCAATGAATGAAGTCTTTGGCCTGCACGTCGCGTGCCGCATTGCACGGCACGGCTTTCTGGGGTGGCGAAGGGGGTGCCAGAAGGGAAAATTCATTGTAGGCAGGCATTTCTTAAGAAATGGTTAAGGTTCGGCGGCGCAGCCTTGCGTGTGTTCAGCCGGCCACAGGGCAGGGCTCCCGGTTCGATGGGCGCGGGTTTCGCGGAGCATCCCTTGGACGTGACAATGCGTTAGATTCCTTGTTGCCGGCTCCTTGGCTCCGCCGGCGCTACAACACCATGAAATTGCTACTTGTCGAGGACGACGCCATGCTGGGCGCCAGCATGGAAAAAGGTCTTCAACTCGCTGGGTTCACCGTGGACTGCGTGTCCCAGGGTGAGCACGCCTTGAATGCGCTGACCCATCAATCGTATGACGTGATCCTGCTGGACATCGGGCTGCCGGGCATCGACGGCCTGGAGGTGCTGCACCGGGTCCGGCGCCAGGGTGTGTCAACGCCGGTGATGCTGGTGACCGCCCGGGGGGCGGTCCGGGACCGGGTGGAGGGCTTGAATCTGGGCGCCGACGACTACCTTGGCAAACCCTTCGATCTGGACGAGCTCACCGCGCGCATCCATGCCCTGGCCCGTCGCGGCAATGGGCACGGGCAGCCGCACCTCGAGCTCGGGCGGTTGTACGTCCATCCGATCGAGCGGGTGGTTCGCCTGGGAGGCAAGGAATTGAAGCTGTCGCCGCGCGAGTTCGATCTGCTTGAAACCCTGATGCGGCAGCCCGGTGCGGTGGTTTCCGTGCAGCAGTTCGAGAAGCAGCTCTACGCCTGGGGCGAGGAGGTGTCGAGCAACGCGGTGGAAGTGCACCTGCACCATTTGCGCAAGAAGCTGGGCGAACCCTGGATCGTCAATGTCCGCGGTGTCGGCTACAAACTGGTGCAGGTCGATTGAACTCCATCCGCTCCTATCTGCTGGCGTGGCAGATGCTGGCGCTGATTCTCACGGCGGTCGTGGTCAGCTTTCTCACCTCCAGACTCGCCTGGGAGGGGTTCAACAACGTGCGCGATCTGGGGTTGGAACAGATCGCGGAGACCGTGCTTCGGCACGACGAGACCCTGGGCCCCACGCCGCCGGGTACGGTGTCCCATGTCGATCCGGACAGTTCGATCCTTGAGAAGCGGTGGTTCGCCGATGAGGACTACCTGTCGCAGTTCGTCAGCCAGGTGTGGGGGGCGAACGGCGACCTGCTGTACTCGTCGCTGCCCGAGGGGGGGCCCCCTCAACAGAATGCCGGCCACGCCATCGTCCTGTGGCAGGGGCAGAGCTGGCGGGTGTTCACGATGCCCAAGGATGAGCTCACGGTCCAGGTGGCGGTGACCACGCACATTCGCCGGCAGCACTTCTACGAGTTGACCTTGTGGCTGGCGGTGCCAATGGTGATTCTGGTGCTGGGCCTCGGGGGGTTGATCTACCTCGTCGTGACCCGGTCGCTGCGCCCCATCGAGAAGATGTGCGACGAAATCACCCGCCGCGACGTGGCGGACCTGGACCGGTTCCCGACGGAAGACATGCCGCGCGAAATCGCCCCGCTGGGAACGGCCCTAAATCAGTTGCTGGAGCGGCTGGACGCGCTGCTGGCCAATCAGCGGCGGTTGCTGGCCGATGCCGCGCACCAGCTCAACACGCCTCTGGCAGCCATCAGACTGCAGGGGCAACTGGCGCGACGGGCCTCCGATGAGGAGCGGCTCGTGGCCCTCGACGAGCTGGACAAGGGCGTTGCGAGGGTGGGGAACGTCGTGTCTCAGTTGCTGCAGCTCGCGCGTCTCGAACCAGAAGCCGTGCGGCCGGATTTCGTCCCGGTCCAACTGGACGAAATGGTCACGCAGGTGGTGATCGCGTTTTCGGGCCGCGCCATGGAGAACGGCATCGACCTCGGGCTGGCCGCCTGCGACAAGGTCGTTGTCTGGGCAGAGCCTCACTCGCTGCGCGGGATGCTCGACAATCTCGTGGACAACGCGGTGCGGTACTGCCCATCAGGAGCACACATCGACCTGAAACTCACCAAGGCGGACGGTTCAGCGGTCATCGACGTGCTCGACAGCGGTCCCGGCATCGCTCCCGAGGACCGGAAGCGGGCCCTGGAGCGCTTCGTCAGGCTGGACCATGGACGTTCGCAGGGAAGCGGGCTGGGGTTGTCGATCGTCGATCGCATCGTGAAGCTGCACGAGGGTACGCTGGAGATGCGCGATTCGCCTTCTGGTGGCCTCTGGGTCCGGGTCGTGCTGCCGGTGGCGGCAGGCGGGCCAACCAATCGTGAATCACGGGACGCTTGAGGGCGAGAGGGGCGGAACATCGCCCGCCTGTCCGCCGGACGCGGGGGATTGCGGGTCGGCCGACGACGCCACATGAAAGCCGGCGTGTCCGACCGCAGCGCCCAGAAGGCGCTCGGGTCCGTGCGCGAGGGTGCCGGCGGTCAGTCCGGCTTCATCCTGGAAATCGTCCTGGTCCAGAGCCATCAGCGGCCACAGGGCGGCCGGCCGCGCGTAGAACATCGTGCTGTTGGAAAAGAAGCGTTCTTCTTTCGCGAGATGCGATTTCGGCATTTTCCCCTTCAGGCGGGAAAACCATGCCTGGTGCTGGCCCATGCCTTCCTCGATCGGCAGGAGATGGCCTTCCGAGGCGACCATGCCCAGGTAGGGATCCGCGCCGAACGCCTGGAAGATGCGTTCGGCGGTCTCGGGAACGAGCAGTTCGTCCAGAACATCGCTCTGCCGGGTTTCTTCGTTGGCGCCGTCCGGCGAGCCTGGTGTCTGGATGCTCAGTATCAGATCCCGCTGGCTTGCGTGATTCAATGCCTCGAGGAAGGGGAACACATCCCGCCCGAGACTCTCGGCCGCCAGGATCTTGACGCCGAACGGACACGCCCTGGCGATCGCTTTCACATCGTCAAGCTTTTCCGTCGCGGCGATGACCAGCACCTGCTTGGGTGGATGCAGGGCGCCGGCCCTCTCCAGCGTCTGCCGCAGCATCTCCGGGTGGCAGGCCTGGATGCAAATGCACAGGCGGGCCGGTGGCGAGAAACGGTGGTTCAGTTGCCGTTTGAGCCGCGCTGCCATGGGCAAAAGCCACGCCCTGGGGTGGAGCTGACTGGCCAGCCTGGTGGCGAAGCGCAAGGGTTTGGTCAACCGCCATGAGCGGCTCGTGATGACGGTCCGAATGAATTTTTCCCGATCGGCGATGACGACCTGGTCATGAGCGTGGCGCATGTCCTGCTCGGCGAGCTTCTGCACGAGCGTCTCGATGGTTCGGGTCTGGTGCGCGATCTTTTCCCAGGCGCTGAAGGGGTTCAGGATGAACTCGGTCATTGCCTCGTGCACCCGGCCTTCCTGGCCGACCTGGTCCGTGGCCAGGTTCTGCATCGATTGCTCGGCCAGGTAGAACGCGGTGAGCTGCGGTTCGTCGATGGGCTGCCCGATGATCGAGAAGCACGCGCGCAGGAAATCCTCGTGCGTCTGAATCGTTCGCGCGCGGTGCGCTCCAATCTTCGTGAGGGACAGCGTGAGCACGTGCAGGCCGCGAAACAGCAGGTAGGCGGGCGAGATCGGCTTGTCCCACTCCCATTCGGTATCGATCAGCTGGTAGGCCCCGGACTCGGTCCTGATGAAATTCTGCGGGATGGCGTCGATGTATTTGCCGGGGATGTCCTCGTCGAACAGGCGCGACAGGTCGATGTTCTGCTCCGTGGAACGGGAGAGGACGGCAAAGAACTCCAGGATGAAGGTGCGCAGGCCTTCGTCGTCCCAGCCGTCGCGCGTGATCATGTCCGACAGGCGCGCCGAGAGAACCTGTCCGCGGAAGTAGACAGTGGTCGATCCGATGTCGTTGACCAGGCCGTCGAATGCCGTTCTCGGACTGTCGAATGGCCGTGCCCTGCTGGCATGAACCTCGATGTCCCGGGTCCGACTCTTCTCGAATCGCGTGATCTTGCAGAAGCTGGCGCGGCGCTCGGTGCTGAAGTGCCATGCAAGGCTGGCATCGGTCGCGCGGGCGTGGCCGGAATCGCCGCTGGCCGAGATCAGGAAGGAATTCCCCAAATCCAGCGCGATGCGGTTTTCCACCAGCGGCCCCCAGACCCGTTCTGGCCGGAAGGCCAGCACGCTCGGCAATTGCGGGTCTCGCTTCACGCTCTGGACCGCCAACGCGGCGGCATCGAAATCCGCGGTCTCGAATCCGGCCTCGCTGACGATGGAAACCGGGAACTTGTAGTCCGGGAAGCACGCGAAGAAGCGGTTGCTGCCGAAGCCGCTTGCCTGGAGCAAGGCATCGATCGCGCGGCGGCCGTAGGTTCGGGCGCCGCCGGCCTGGTACCGGTTCTCCAGCCCGAACGAGACGGTGGCCACGTGGTCCTCGGGCGCGCCGGCGAAATACTTCAGGCCGAGCTGGTTCTCGATGGCGATGAGCAACTGGCCGCCGGGCTTGAGCAGTGCCTTGGCGCGCCTGAGCATGGCGAGATCGGGAGCCTCGCCCTGCACGAACATGCTGGCGTACTCCAGCACGCCGATCAGCGTGACGATGTCGAATTTCTCGTCTGTCTCGAAGGCGGAAAAGCGCTCGGCGAGCACCGTCACGTTGGCAAGATCGCGCGTGCGGCAGCGGGCGATCGTCGCGCGTCTCACGGAGCCTTCCAGCGCCAGGACTTCGGCGCCGCATTCGCCCAGGTAGCGCGTGATCGCGCCGCATCCCGCGCCGATCTCCAGCACCCGGCCTTTCATCTCGGGCTCGAACGGCCGGAGGATGTTGGCCCGCGAGCCGCTCAAGTGGTAGACAGACGGCCAGTCGGTGCAATGCGATCGCAGCTCCGGGGACAGCACCGAGCGGTCGCTGGACGCGGCAACGATGTCGAGCAGGCGTTGCTCGATCTCATCCCCATCGTTGTAGGGGATGCCGTCGTAGCCAGGGCGAGACCAGACGTTCGTCTTTTCGTCGAATTGGTAGGGCGCCGAAAGAGGTGTGCTCATGTTCTGGATTCAGGGACGCCGAGCCCCATGTCGAGATTGGCCAGCCCGAAGAAGCCCGCGTCGGGGTTGACCTGAAAGTGGATCGCATCGTAGCGGCGATCGTGGGGGACCAGTTCGTCCTTGTGGTGGCTGGCCACGCCGATGGAAATGAAATAGTTGCCTGGCGCCAGGTGGCATGTGAAGCGGGCCTCGACGACGATCGCCTGGCCTGCCGTGCCGGATGACGTGAAGGCGTGGGTGCGCTGTTTCTCGGAATTGGTGCCGTAGACCGCGACGCCCTCGTGCGTCTTGATGGTGATGCCGAGAACGGGCTCGATGATGTCCTGCAGAAAGCGAACGGCCACCCTTAGCACGACGGCGCTGCCGGTGTCCATTTGCTCGGGGTAGGTCCGCGACCCCGTGCTCAAGGCGTAGTCCAGGATCCTGGCCCGCCCATCGCCCCAGCGGAATTCGTGGGGGTTGTAGCCGGGGTGGGAGGCGAACTGGTCCTCCACCAGATCCAGCTCGGCATGCGTTGCTTCGTCGGGGCTGGGTCCGCAGGCAGGGCCAGGGCCTGAGCCGTCCGAAGGGAGCGGGCTTGCCCGCTTCCCGAAAACCACATCGTGGTAGACGTTGACGACGTGCTTGGGCGAGCCGGTTTCGTGGATGCGTCCCCGCTCGATCAGGATGGCGCTGGTGCAATGCGTGACGATCTGCTCACTGGAATGGGTGACGAGCAGGATGCTGGTGCCGCGGTTCTTGAGCTGCTTGAGCCGCTCGAAGCACTTGGCCTGGAACTTGACGTCGCCCACCGCCAGCGCTTCGTCGACGACGAGGATGTCGGGGTCGGACAAGGCCTGGACGGCGAACGCCAGGCGCACGGCCATCCCGCTGGAGTAGGTCTTGGTGGGTTGCTTCAGGTGTTCGCCAATGTCGGCGAAGGCAATGATTTCGTCGAGCTTCGCAGTGGTCTCGTCCTCGCTCATTCCGAGCACGGCGGCATTCATGTAGATGTTCTCGAGCCCGCTGAACTCGGGATTGAAGCCTGAGCCCAGTTCGAGCAGGGCGGCAACGCGCCCCTGGGTGCTCACCTCGCCGGTGGTGGGGCTCAACGTGCCGCAGATCATTTGCAGCAGCGTGGATTTTCCGCTGCCGTTGCGGCCGATGATGCCGACGGTCTCCCCCTTGGGCACCTCGAAGGAGACGTCGTTCAATGCCCAGAACTCGCGGTAGTACCTCCTGGGCTCCAGACCCGCGAGCCTCCTGAGTCTCGGAAGCGCGTACTGTTTCAGCCGATCCTTGGGATGGTCGTAGATCAGGTAGCACTTGCTCAGGTCCTGGACCTTGATGACGGCATCAGAGGACATCGGAGAATCCTCTGCGTGTCTTCTGGAAGAACACGAAACCCAGCCATGCCGAAGCCAGTCCGATGAGCCCGTAGAGCGCGAGGCCGGCGAGGTTCGGCGGTTGGTGGTGCAGCATCACGGCGCGCACCTGTTCGATGATGAAGGTGACGGGGTTGGCCAGGAACAGCCATTCCATTTTTGCCGGCACGGAAGACAGCGGGTAGAACACCGGGCTCAGGAACAGCATGGCCGTGAGCGCCGGGGCAATGATCTGGGAGACGTCGCGCAGATAGACACCCAGCGCCGAGACGAACCAGGTGATGCCAAGGACGAGCAGAACCAGAGGCATGAGGATGAGCGGCACGCACAGGATGCCGATGCCGAGCGTCCAGCCGGAAAAAAACACCAGCACCGTCAGGACCAGGCAGGCGACGGCCAGATGGAACAGCGCCGCGTTGACGGCGACGATGGCAAGGATCTCCAGCGGGAAGACGACCTTCTTGACGTAGTTCGGGTTGCTCAGGATGAGCTGAGGCGCCTTCGCCAGGCATTCCGAAAAGAAGTTGTAGATCAGCAAGCCGGCAAAAAGGGCCGCTGCGAAATCGAGGCGGCCTGTGGCCTGGGCTCCTCCCCAGCGGGCCTGGAATATCTCGCCGAACACGAAGGTGAAAACCGTGAGCATCAGCAAGGGGCTCAGGAGCGACCAGAAGACACCGAAGAAGGATCCCTTGTACCGCCCCGAAATCTCCCTCTTCGTCAGCGAGACGATCAATGCCCGGTTCGACCAGATGCTTCTTGCCAACCCCAGAGGCGACACGCTCGGCTGGAGGTGAGGGTTCAAGCAAACACCTCTCCGGCGGCCAGTGTCGCGCCGGCCTGGTCCTTGGCTGAAAGAAGTGGGGCCTGGTCGATCGGCCAGTCGATGCCGATGTCCGGGTCGTTCCAGACGATGCAGCGTTCGTGCGCCGGCGCGTAATAGTCGGTCGTCTTGTACAGGAATTCGGCAGTCTCGCTCAGCACCACGAACCCGTGCGCGAAGCCTTCGGGCACCCACAACTGGTGTTTGTTTTCGGCGCTCAGCAGGGCGCCCACCCATTGGCCGAAGGTGGGCGACGAGCGCCGGATGTCCACCGCCACGTCGAACACCTCGCCCTGAGCCACGCGCACCAGCTTGCCCTGGGGCTGCTGGATCTGGTAGTGCAGGCCACGCAGAACGCCTTTGACGGATCGGGAATGGTTGTCCTGCACGAAGCCGACGGCGTGGCCCACGGCTTCCTCGAAGCGGGCCTGGTTGAAGCTCTCGAAGAAGAAGCCCCGGTCGTCACCGAACACCTTGGGTTCGAACAGGATGACTTCGGGGATGGCAAGCGGTGTGGCGTTCATGGCGGCGGTCAGGCTTGGGCTTCTTTGAGGATGTGCTGAAGGTATTGCCCGTAGCCATTCTTGGCCAGAGGCCTGGCCAGCGCCGCCAACTGTTCGGCGTCGATCCAGCGGTGGCGGTAGGCGATTTCCTCGGGGCAGGCGACTTTCAGGCCCTGGCGCTTTTCGAGCGTTGCAATGAACTGCCCGGCTTCGAGCAGGCTGTCGTGGGTGCCGGTGTCCAGCCAGGCGTAGCCCCGGCCCATCAGCTGCACGTGCAGTTCGTCCTTGTTCAGGTAGAGGCGGTTGAGGTCGGTGATCTCCAGTTCGCCGCGGGGGGACGGCTGGAGGTGCTTGGCCATTTCGACCACCTGGTTGTCGTAGAAATACAGGCCGGTCACGGCGAAGTTGCTCTTGGGCTGCGCCGGCTTTTCTTCCAGGCTCAATACCTTGCCGCTTTGATCGAACTCGGCCACGCCGTAGCGGTGCGGGTCGTGCACGTGGTAGGCGAACACGGTCGCGCCTTCCGGGCGGTCACTGGCGTTGCGCAGCAATTCGGCGAAGTCGTGGCCGTAGAAGATGTTGTCGCCGAGCACCAGGGAGGACGGGTTGTTCCCGATGAACTGCTCGCCGATGATGAAAGCCTGGGCCAGTCCGTCCGGACTGGGCTGCACCGCGTACTGGATGTCCAGGCCCCACTGGCTGCCGTCGCCAAGCAGCTCGCTAAAGCGGGGCGTGTCCTGCGGTGTGGAGATGATCAGGATGTCGCGGATGCCCGCCAGCATCAGGGTGCTGAGCGGGTAATACACCATGGGTTTGTCGTACACCGGCATGAGCTGCTTGCTCACCGCCTGCGTGACCGGGTACAGGCGGGTGCCGGAGCCTCCCGCGAGGATGATGCCTTTGCGTTGCATGGTGTTCACAGGATTTGTTGGAGGATGTGGCGCACGCCATGTTGCCAGTGCGGCAGGTGCAGGTCGAAGGTGCGCTGGAATTGCGCAGTGTCCAGGCGCGAATTGTGCGGTCGTTTGGCGGACGTGGGGTAAGCCGACGTCGGGATCGGAAGCACCCGTTCGGGTGCGGTCTTCATCGGCTTGCCAGCCTTGATGGCCTCCGCGATCACGAACCGGGCGTACTCGTGCCAGGACGTCTCGCCAGCGGCGGTCAGGTGGTAGGTGCCGAAGGGAAACGCTTCGTGCCCGTCGCGCTGGATCTGGCGCGCGAGATGCGCTGTCGCATCGGCCAGCAGCGCTGCTGACGTGGGCGCCCCGAACTGGTCGGCAACCACCTGGAGTTCCTCGCGCTCCGATGCCAGCCGCAGCATCGTCTTGGCGAAGTTGCGGCCGTGGGCGCCCACGACCCAACTGGTGCGCAAGATGAGGTGGTGGGGTGTGGCATGCGCCAGAGCGCGTTCGCCGTCGAGCTTGGTCTGCCCGTAGACCGATTGCGGCCCGGTGGCATCCGATTCCGCATAGGGCTCTGATTTGCTGCCGTCGAACACGTAGTCGGTCGAATAGTGGATCACGGCGGCGCCCAGGCGCCCGGCTTCCTCACCGATGACGCCTGCCGCGATGGCATTCACCGCCCGGGCCTTGTCCTGTTCCGACTCGGCACGGTCCACCGCCGTGTAGGCGGCGGGGTTGACGATCAGTTGCGGTTTGACGGACTGGATCAGCGCTCGCAGCGCGTCGGCGTCGGACAGGTCGCATTCGACCGATCCGACGGCATGCACCGTGCCCAGCGGCGCCAACGCGCGCTGCAACTCGAAACCGACTTGACCGTTCTTGCCCGTCAGCAAGATGTTCATGCGGACGTCCCGTACTGCTTGCCGATCCAGTGGCGGTAGTCGCCGCTTTGCACGGCGGCCACCCACGGGCCGTTTTCCAGGTACCACTGCACGGTCTTGCGGATGCCGGTCTCGAAGGTCTCGGCGGGCTTCCAGCCGAGTTCGCGGTGGATCTTGCTGGCGTCGATCGCATACCGGCGGTCGTGCCCCGGGCGGTCCTTGACATAGGCGATCTGCCCGGCGTAGGGCTTGCCATCGGCGCGCGGGCTCAGTTCGTCGAGCAGGGCGCACACCGTGTTGACGATCTCGATGTTGGGCTTCTCGTTCCAGCCGCCGACGTTGTAGGTTTCGCCGGGCTGGCCCGCTTCGAGCACGCGCCGGATCGCGCTGCAATGGTCCTTCACGAACAGCCAGTCCCGGATCTGCATGCCGTCACCGTAGACCGGCAGGGGCTTGCCGGCCAGCGCATTCACGATCATCAACGGGATGAGTTTTTCGGGGAAATGGTAGGGGCCGTAGTTGTTGGAGCAGTTGGTGGTGAGCACCGGCAGGCCGTACGTGTGGTGGTAGGCGCGCACCAGGTGGTCGCTGGCGGCCTTGCTGGCCGAGTAGGGGCTGTTGGGCTCGTAGGCGGTGGTCTCGGTGAAGGGCGCGTCGCCCTGGCCCAGGGTGCCATAGACCTCGTCGGTGGACACGTGCAGGAAGCGGAAGCTCTCCTTCGCCGCGCCTTCCAGGCTCCCCCAATGGGCCCGGACGGCTTCGAGCAGGTGGAAGGTGCCGACCACATTGGTCTGGATGAAGTCCTCCGGACCATGGATCGACCGGTCCACGTGGCTCTCGGCGGCGAAGTTGACGACGGCCCGGGGCCGGTGCTCGGCCAGCAGCTTGTCCACCAGGGCGCGGTCGCCGATGTCGCCATGCACGAACACATGCCGCGGATCGCCCTGCAGGGTCTCCAGGCTTTGCAGGTTGCCCGCGTAGGTCAGCTTGTCGAGGTTGACGACGGGTTCGTCGTGCTGGCTCAGCCAGTCGAGCACGAAATTGGCGCCGATGAAGCCCGCAGCTCCGGTTACAAGAATCATCCAGGTCTCCTACAGATGGGTGGTGTCGGGCGCCGGCGAGGCCGAGTGGCCATCGTGAGGCTTCCATGGCGCAAACCGGGCATTGAACGGGCGGTCGAAGCACTACGCCGGGAACTGCCCCGGGTCGATGTCGGCGCGGGGCAGACGCCCGAGGTGTTTGGCGAAGTAGCGCGCCATGCTGGCGGCATGCCACGTCATGTACCTCGGGTGGTGCCGGCTGGCCCGCTGGGCAGCGTGCATGACGGTGACATCGGGGCTCAGCACGACTTTCCAGCCCGCCTTCCACAGGCGAGCGCAAATATCGACATCTTCGTAGTACAGGTGGAATTTATCATCAAACCCTCCCACATCTCGAAATGCCTCGGCCCTGAACAGCAGGAACATGCCGGCGACCCATTCCACGGGTTGCGGCGCCTGGCCGGCGCCGGGCGAAAAGTCGTAGCGCCCGTCATGGCCGCCCATGGCCTTGCGCAAGAGGTTGCCCGGCGTCGGGAAGCGGCGCGCGTTGTCTTCGACCTGTCCGGCCGGGCTCAGCACCAGCGGCGCGACCAGCCCCACCTCGGGGTCCTGCATACGGGCCAGCAGGCCGGGAAACGGGTCGGTGGGCAGGCGAATGTCGGGATTCGCCACGCAGTAGAACGGCTGGTCGCAGTGCGCGAAGGCCTGGTTGTGGTTGGCGGCGAAACCCAGGGGGCGCGGGTTGTCCAGATACAAGGCCGGCAGCGATGCCGATGGCGCCCAGGCCGTGTCGTCGGGCACATTGGTGGTGACGACCAGTTGCCGCGCAGCGTGCGTGCGCGAGAGGTCGTCCAGGAACAGGTTGCCCAGCGCGGCCTGGCGGTGGCTGACCAGGGAAAGGCAGACCGTCACAGCAGCCTCAGCAAGCGGAACAGCACCCGCTGGAACGGCGCCCAATGCACCGCCAGTCCCCGTGCCATGGCCAGCACCAGCCGCTGGCGCAGGCCGAGCTGCCCTGCGAAGTGCTGCGAGAAGGCGCTGGCCTGGGCGGCGTTGGCCAGGAACACGGCGTGGTGGCGATCGTCCAGGATGCGGGAGATGAAGTGCCGGCGCGCGACCGGCTTGACCCACTCCTTGGCGCCGATGGTGTTGTTGGCGTGCTGGCGGTAGTCCAGCAGCGCTTCGCCGAGGTAGGCGCGCCTTCCGAATGCGCTGGCCACCAGCGAGATCCACCAGTCGTGCATGATGGACTGCGGCGGCACGGGCGTGCTGCGCTCGAGCAGGGCCCGGTTCATCAGGGCGGTACAGCCGGTGACGGTGTTGCTGATGAGCTGCGCCGCGAAGCTGTCGCGGTCGGGCCGAAGGCCCTGGAAGGCGGCCATGGACGGGGCGATGACGCCACCGTTTTCGTCCACCACGCGCAGGTCGCCGTGCACGAGGGCCGGCACCCGCGCGTCGCCCCGTTCCAGGCGGTGCATGGCCGGCAGCAGCCGGGCCAGCTTGTCGGCGTGCCAGACGTCGTCCTGATCGGACAGGGCGAAGTAGGTGGGGCCTGCGGTGTTTGCGGGTGACACGTCCAGGCCCACGGCGGCCTGCATCAGCTTCGAGAAGTTGGCCCGCGCGCCCAGGTTGCCCAGGTCGTCGCGCAGCACGCGCACCTGCCGTGGGTGCTGGTCGGCATAACGGTCCAGGATGGCGGCTGAATCGTCGCTGGAGCCGTCGTCCCGGCAGAGGATGAGCAGATCGGCCGCTGTCTGGGCCAGGATGGAGTCGAGCTGCTCGGCGAGGAAGCGGGCGCCGTTGTACACGGGCAGCAGCACCACGACGCGGCATCCGGCATCGGTCTGGCGGGCGGAGGAGCGCATGTCGGTCATGGCAGTCGGGCCGCGTCTTTCACGGCCTTGCGCAGGCTCGACCAGTAGGCGCGGCGGTCGGATGACGTGAGCATCAGGTAGCTGGTCTTGAGCACGAAGCGCACGCCATCCTTGAGCCGCCAGTTGCGCGGCGCATGGGGCTGCCGGTGCAGGTGGATGCGGTTGCGGCTGGAGTAGTAGAAGCGCAGCGCATTGTGCTGCACGACGAATCCCTTGCGGACCAGGTAGCTGGTGCTGGCCTCGCCGATGCGGTGGTGCAGGCGGGCGTGGTCGGTGCCGTAGATGCGGAATCCCCGGGACTGTGCCCGGAAGCACCATTCGAGGTCCACGTTGTCGATGAAGTAGTCGGCCCTCATGGGGCCGATGGTTTGCAGGGCGGCCATGGAAATCAGGCTGCCTGACGTGACCAGGAACCCTGCATGCACGAGCTTGCCGCTGGGGCCGGTGGCGTGTTCGCGCCTGGCGAACAGGTGCTCGAAGGAGCGGAAGGGCACACGCCGCCGGGTGAGCGGGTCTTCCAGCCGCGGGCCGATCGCCGCCACCGGCCCGGGCGCGTGGGCCTGGGCTTCGTCCCAGGCTTTGAGCAGCTCGCCGCAGAAGGTGGGGTCGATGGCGCTGTCCTGGTCGAACAGCAGGGCCAGTTCGTATGGCCGCTCGGCCAGGTGCTGCAGGCCGAGGTTCAGGGCGGCGGCCTGGCCGATGTTGGCGTCCTGGCGCAGCAGGGCCCGTGCGTGGGACAGTCCGGACACGATGGCCTGCAGGGCGTGAACGTTGTCCGAATGGTTGTCCACCACCACGAAATCGCAGGCGTTGGCTTGCAGGCCGCGCAGCAACTGCCCGACGACCGGGATGTCGGGGTTGTAGGTGACGACGATGGCGCAGACGGCGGTGACGCGGGAGGGCATGGCGCTGTACCGGGCCTTCAGGCTTGCCAGTTCAGGGAAAAGTCACCCTGGCGGGACAGGTTCGGGTTGTAGAAGCGGTCGTGGTGCGCCTCGCTCCATTTCGCCTGCCAGCGCTTGCGCGCCGGGCCGAACAGGCCGAGCTCGGTCAGGATATTGGTGCGGCCGGAATAGCCCGGCTCCGTGAACATCAGTTCCGCGTACGGCATCCAGATGTTGGCCAGGCCGAGCCGCTGGAGTTCCAGGCATTTGTCGATCAGGGCCAGGCGGCCGCTGAAGTCCCGGCCGAAGCCGCCCGTCTCGGCCAGCAATGCGCGCCGCACCACCAGCAGCGCGGGCGAAAGGGCTGAAAACTCCTGCTGCAGCGCCGCCCGCCCCGAATAGCCGTGGGTGTTCCTGGGCAGGCCTTTGTGGGCGTAGACGGCGCGCAGGGCGTCGGTGAACAGGATGCCGCCGTGGTCCAGCAGGCCGGGCTTGTTGTGGATGCGCGGCGCCACGAAGGCGGCGCGCTCCTGCCCGGCCACGCGCGCCAGTTCTTCCAGCCAGCCGTCGCTCATGGACGTGAACAAGACAGAGACCAGGCAGCAGAAATGCCCGCGCGCCTGCTCGGTCGCCGCGTTGTGCCGCTCGGGCAGCGGCGTCTGGGCATCGGTTCGGATGATGCTCACGGCCGGGGCGCCGTCGCCCTCGAAGTCTTGGAGCAGGTCTTCGGCGGAAAACGGCCGGGCCGTGCACACGATGAACTCGCAGTCGATGGCGCCGCGGGTGCGCCACATCTCGGCCAGCATGGGCCGCAGCTTGTCGGCGGGTTCGTCCAGGGCGACGATCACGCTCACTCGCGCCTCCGGTTCCGCAAGCTCGTAGCGCACCCGGTTGAAGAATGGCAGTCCTGGCGCCGGCAGCGCTTCGCCTTTCTGTCCGGTGCGCTGCAGGTGGTCGTGGATCGCCACGCGGCCCGCGGTGCTGGCGTACGACTTCTCGGAATGGTCGAGCGCCGTGCTGCCCTTGATGGCGCGCCAGTGGTAGAGCACCTGCGGAATGTGCAGGATCTGGTGGCGCTGCACGCGCTCCATGGCGCGCAAGGCGAGGTCGTAGTCCTGGGAGCCCTCCAGGCCCTCCCGGAATCCGCCGATGTCGACGATCAGCTGCCGGCGGAACACGCCCAGGTGGCTGACCATGTTCTGCCCGAGAAACAGGTCGTAGTTGAAGTCGGACTTGAAGTAGGCGCTGTCGTGTTTCGATCCGTCCTCGTTGATGCGGTCTTCGTCGGAATAGACGATGGCCGCGTCGGGCTGGCTCATGATGCAGTCGGCCACCCGCTGCAGGGCGTCCGGGGCGAGCAGGTCGTCCTGGTCGAGCAGCAGGATGAATTCGCCCCTGGCCATGGCCAGCGCGGAATTGGTGCAGGCCGAGATGTGTCCGTTGGTCTGCCTGAAGTTCACGTGGACCCTGTCGTCCGCAGCCGACAGATTCCTGAGACAGGCCTCCAGCTCGGGGTCGCCGGAGGCATCGTCGGCGATGCAGATCTCCCAGCGGTCGTAGGCCTGTTCCGTCACGGAGGCGATGGCTTGTTGCAGCAGGTCCAGCGGGGGTTTGTAGACCGGTATCAGGACGGAGATCAGCGGCGGCTCCAGGGCCGCCGCCGCGGCCTTTGGCCGAAAGGCGACCGCCTTGCCGGCGGCGCGCCATGCACCGTAGTCCCGCCGGTCGTGATCTCCCGATCCGGGTGCCGGATGGTGCTCGCCATTGCTGCGCAGGGATTGGTTGAGCCGCCTGAAGTACTGGAGGCGATAGGCCCGCACCTCGCTCGCGATTTCCGCCAGGGTCGCATACCAGCCGCCGCGGCTGGCCACCTCGAAGGCCAGGACGCCCCAGGTGCGCTTGAGGTTGATCAGACGCATGATGGGCCCGCGGAACACCGCCGTCATGCGCCAACTGGTGGAGCTGTGCACCTCATCGAGCTTCTTGCGCGCCGTGCGCAGGTCTTCCTGCGATTTCAGCAATGCGTCCTTCAGCGCGGTCAGATCCTTGTCGCGGGCGGCCAGCAGGCGGGTCAGCGATTCGAGGTCCTGAGGGGTTTCCGGCGGAACTTGGGGTTCGGTCATGTCGGCAGGCGGGGAGCGGTGCGGGATCGGGCCTGTCGGCCTCAGATCGTTTCGGGGTGGCGCGTCGCGGTCAACAGCAGGCCGACCAGCAAGGAGGCGAAGAGCATCAGGACGTATGCGTTGTATTGGTAGTTCCTCGAATCCTTCTGGAGCACGATCGTGTGCACCAGCGTGAATGGGGTCGCCTCGCCATTGACGGTGGCGCGTTCGCCCTCGGACGTGGCGCTGAGCCAGGCGGTCACCGACGACCCCGGCTCGCCGTCGATGCCGGCGACTTCCAGCACGGCGGGCTGGCGGTAGATCTGGGCGAAACGCAGGTTTTCGAAGCAGATCTGCTGGTATTCGTTGTCGAGGATGTCGCGGGCTTCGATGATTTTTTCCTGGCGCTCGTCCCCGGCAATGACGCGCACGGCAAAGCTGCCGCGATTGCGCCGGTTGGCGTAGTTGGCCATCAGCAGGTTGACGCAGAAGGGTTCCTCGAACTCGCGGCTGTGAACCTGTGAGTGTTGGATGTTCATGGCTTGAACCAGCAGGAAGTCTTTCACGATCTCTCCCGCAGGCCGTCCGCCTACCCAGGCCACCGGTACCAATTCCGTGGGTTTGTACCGGTACTGGAAAATGCCTTGCTGGTACATCAGGAAAAAGGCCAGCCCCGCCAGCGCGCTGGCCACGAGGAACTGCACGCCCGATCTGTGCAAGGGCTTCATATCTTCACGTACTCGAAGAACGGGATCACCTGCGTCACATAGGCATGGAGCTCGCCCCAGGCCAGCGCCACCACGATCCACAGGTACACGACGGTCGGAATCCTGAAGCGCTGGAGCAGCAATGCCGATGACACCATCAGCAGAGGAAGAAAGGGATAGAAATAGCGCCCCTGCACGCCGCGCATTTCCGCGAGCAGGGCGTAAGCCCTGAGTCCCTGGACCAGGATCAGGAAGCCGAAAGCCAGGAAGACGACCATCGCGTAGTGCATCAGGCGCTCCTCGGGATCGGATTCGAGCAACACGACGCCGAGGCCCAGGATGCCCACCAATGCGGTGCTCAGCATCATGGTCCGTGCCAGCTCCGCCACCCAGCCCGGTTCGTGATGCACATGCAACTGGGCGAAACCGAACAATCCGACGCCCACGGCCAGCAGCAAGCCCAGCAACATGGTGCGCGTGGCGCGCCCGCCCAGCAGCCGGGCCATCCCTTGCTGCAGGGATCCCTGGCCGGTGAGGCCGGGCGTGGGCGCCGCGAGGATGCGGAAGCGCCGAAAGACATGGACCAGGAACAGCAAGGTGACCGTCGACAGGACCACGATGAGAAAGTCGTAGGGCTGGCTGGAGATGCGCGTGGAGCGCACGCCCACGCATTCGGCGATGAGCGCGGGTGTCTGGCAATACCCGGAGAAGCCGATCAGGCCATAGAAATGCACCATCATCCAGTCGAAATACGGCTGGTTCTGGATGTATTCCAGCAAGGTGTAGTCGGGCAGCCTCGGCGGGGCGTTGATCACGTTGATCTTGAGCGGGTTGCCGAAATGGACGTAGTTGCGCGCCATCCACCAGACGGGCAGGGCGAATGCCGTGATCGCGATGCCTGCGGCATGGAGCAGCCAGGTCTTCAACGGGCGCCGCAGTTCGTAGACCATGATGCCCACGACCCCGGCGATCAGCACCCAGGCCGTCATCTTGGTGCCGCCTGCCAGGGTCAGCCAGAGTGCGCACAGGTACGCGTCGCGGATGGCCTGCGCCTTGACGAAGCGCACCAGGTGGCGCGTGGCCAGCGCGCACAGCAGGAACAGGAAGATGTCGTTCGTGATGCCCGATGACAGGTGGCTGATCATGGGGATGAAGCCCAGGGTGGCACTCATCAGGAGCGCGCGCTGGCTGCTGATGCCGGCGTCCACCAGGGTGTGGAAGATCACCAGAACGAGCAGCCCGAGCGAGACGGCCGAGACGATCCGGGCGGAGCGAATCTGGTACCAGCGCTCGTCGGTGAACTGCTGGGTGATCTTCAGGGGAATGGCGGCGAGCGCGTAGTACAGCGGCGGATGCTGGGTGATGTAGTTGTCCCTCAAATACCCTTTGGGGCGGCCGGTGTCGTACCACAGGTTGTCCGGAATCATGGACTTGTGCATCCGGGGGAAAATCTCGCCGTCGGCGATTTCCTGCACGTAGGCATAGTGGCCCGATTCATCGGGAATGTCGCTCGGGGGCGTGAGGAAGAATCCCATGTACAAGGCCTTGAGCGTGAGCAGCACGGCCAGCAGCCAGGACCACCGGAAGGGGCCGGATCGCTTTGCTCTGGTTGCGGTGGAAGCGGTCACGGTGGCTCGAAGGTTGGATTGCAGTGCGTCTGTGCGGGCGCTGCGTATTATGAAACAGCCGGCATCATCCACTGCGGCGCGCATTGTGGTGATATCACCCGAACCGCTCGGCCTTCAGCCGTGGCGCTTGCTCCAGAGGCCGAGCAGGAATGCCAGGCCGTCTCCGGCCAGCGTCGCCAGTCGCAAGGTCACCCCGAGTCCGACGGCCGGTCCCGGGCCCAGGGCGGGCGTGAGCATGATCACCATCATGGCTTCCCGGACGCCCAGGCCGCCGGGCGCTCCCGGCACGACATAGCCCACCAGCCAGGCAGCGGCGAACAGCACGGTGAGCGTGACCCAGCTGGCGTCGGTCACACCGAAGAGTTCGCTCGCATGGAGTTTCACCATGAAGCCGAGCATGAAGAAGCTCAGTGCCATCGATGCCGAGACGCAGACCGCGGTCCAGAAGCGGGGCGGGGTGACTGGCTTTCCGCCGCCGACCCGCGCGCTCAGGCGGGGCGCAAAACGGTTGACCAGGCTGATGCCCAGCCACGGAAGGAAAAGCAGTGCCAACGTCAGCAGCGCCAGCTCGAATGTGCCGATGGGGGGCAGCGCCCCGGCGGTGGCTGTATCGACATACCAGACCAGCGCCGCCAGCGAGAAGCCCGCGCCGATGGCGAGCGTCCAGGCGGTTTCGATCAGGATGGTGCTCGCGCTCACCCCGAGCGGAATGCCGACCTGTTTGGCTAGGACCGCACGCCCGGCAAAATGCCCCACGTTGCCCGGCAGGTACTTGCCGATCTGTGAAATGGCCACGATCTGCAGGGCCTTGGCAAAGGGCAGCCGAATCCCCTGGTCCCGCAGCAGCAGGAACCAGTTCAGGCCGATGGTGAGCACGATGGCCGCACCGATCACGCAAGACGCCAGGGCGGCCGCCACCGTGTTCCATGTCCATGCCACCGCCGGGATTTCTCCGAAGCGGCGCACCAGTTCCAGCACGAAGTAGCCGGTGGCCAAGGCCACGATGGCATAGGCCAGTGCCTTGAGGAGCCTTTGCAGGGAGGGGGGCATGGGTCACAGAAGCCGTGTGTGGTCCGCGCAGGGTCTGTCCGTCAGGCTGCCACGGCGCCGGCGTTGAGCAGATCGGCGATGCGCTTGCCGCTCAGGATGCTGTGGTCCATGTTGTAGTACTGCCAGTCGCCGAAACGGCCGCAGGGGTGGATGTCCAGGCCGACCAGCCAGTCGTGGATGGTCTTGACGTTCTTCTCGTAGTCCAGGTCGTAGATGACGTAGGCCGGGTCGACCGTCAGCACGTCGGCGGCGAGCACCTCGTCGTCCGGGCGCATGATCTTGGCCTTGACCAGTCCGTCGATGGTGGCCTGGATCAGCGCTTCCCGGCCTTGCACCCGCAGCGGGCGGTGCTTGGAGTAGGAGATTTCGCAGCAGACCGAGCTGGTGCCGGGCGGGCAGGTTTTCTCGGACGCGTTGCGCGGGAAGCTGATGCGGTGGAAGATGAAATCCTCCGCCTCGTGGAAGTACAGCCAGTGGTAGGGGCTGATGTCCGGGCGGTTGATGCCGATGTTGACGCACTCGATCTGGTTGAACTGCAGGCCGTCGATGGCTTCGCGCACGTGCTGCGGAATGTCGTCGATGAAGTGGGGCAGGTGGGTCAGCGACAAGGTGTAGACCAGGTTCTGGTAGCCCACGACCTTGCCGGAGTCGAAGGTGACCTGCTTGGCCTTGGGGTCGATCCTCGTGACCGTTTCGTTCAGGTGGATGTTCTTGACCCCCTTGGCCAGCGCCACGGGCAGCGACTCGATGGCGCCTTCGATCGGGTACCAGAACTCCTGGTTGAAGCCCGAGCGGTCGTCTTCATGCTGCAGCGCGCCGCGCAGCACGGCCTCGAAATCGGGCTCCGGCACACGGCGGTCGATCCAGCTGAAGTTCATGTGCTTGGGATCGATGGTCCAGATGCGCTCGGCATAGGGAATCATCAGTTGCTCGGCGATGCCCTTGCCGAAGCGCCAGTACATCCACTCGCGGTAGTTCTGCGGCTTCGGGCGGTCCGGGTCGCGCAGTACCTCCACCAGGCCGCTGAGGCATTCGATGATGTCCTTGGCCGGCAGGCCGTGCAGGTGGGCCTGGTAGGGAAACTGGGTGTACAGGTCGTACTTGCCGTGGTAGATGAAGGCCTTGCGCTTCTTGATCTCCAGGTTGCCCTTGAGCAAGGTGTGGATCAGTTCGTGCGCGTACGGATTGACCGTGTAGAGGATGTGCGGCGCGTAGTCGAACAGGAAGCCGTTGACCTCCTCCGAGCGGCACAGGCCGCCGACCTCGTGCAGCTTTTCATAGACCTGGTAGTCGCCGCTCTCGAGGTGGTAGCCCGTGCTCAGGCCGGTCAGGCCTGCGCCCAGGATCAGGTTCTTGGTGTGTTCCATTCGGGTCCTTTCAATGAGTGGATGCAGGCGAGCGGCGCGTGGCGCCGGCGCCATGGGTGCCTGTCTTCGTCAGGCGGCGCGCTTGACGACGCTGCGGATGATGCGGTCGAGCTGGGCGCCCAGTTGCGAAATGGTGCAGTTCGCCAGGAAAGCCTCATGCCCCTTGCGGGCGATGGATTCGCGCAGTGTCGGATCTGCCTGCAGCTCCAGGATGGCGTCGGCCAGTGCCTGGGGGTTCGCCGGTTCGATCAGCAGCGCGCTCTCGCGGTGCGTGAACAGTTCCTGCACGGGTTGGTTGCGCCGCGTGATCAGCGGTTTGGCCATGCCGATGGCTTCGATCGCCTTGTTCGTCAGCACCAGCTGGGCGCGCGAATTGTCGCCAAAAATGCCCAGGCACACGTCGGCACGCGACATGTACACCGCCAGCTCGGCGTAGGGCACGGTGTCCACGAAGGTCACGTTCCGGAGGTCCAGGTCGCGGGCCAGCTGCATGTCCTCTTCGTAGGTGATGCCCTTGCCGATGATCTGGAACCGCACGTTCTGGTCTTCCAGCAGCTTGGCCGCCTGCAGGATGATGCGCACGCCGTGGAAAGGCGAGAACTCGCCGTGGAAGTGCACCAGGAAGCCGTCGTGGGGTTTGTCGGCCGCGCGGGGATAGATGGCCGAATCGTCCACCGCGAGGAACACGCGCTGGAACTTGGCTGTGTCGCTGCCGATGACTTTGCCGACACAGTCGATGACGTGATGCGTGTCGAGGATGGACGCGCTGGACATTTTGTACGCCAGCCAGTCGGCCAGAGCGTAGATGCGCGCCATGAGGGTGCCGGGCTGGGTTTTGGCGCGGTCGAACACCATGGTCTCGTAGGTGCCGATGTACATGTCGAACACGATCGGCTTCCAGGTCAGCAGGCGAACAAACGGCACCAGCAACTGGCCATAGAAGCCCACCAGCACCGCGTCGCATTGCGGGGCCTTGAGCAGCGTGTTCCAGAGCAGGCGCGGGTAGTTCTTGAACGAACGGTCCGGCGGAAGGCAGGTGATCACCTCATGGCCCTGCTCGCGCAGGGCGCGCAGCACGATCCGGCTTCGCGAGTAGGTTTCTTCCCGTCCCGCGACGTAGAGAATTTTCATGTTCTGGAGAGTTGGCCGTTGGCGTGGCTTCGAGGAGCGAGGCGGTCGTGGATCAGAACTTCATGTGGGCCTGCAGGCTGACACGCTGGCCTTGCCGCAGGTCGCCCGCGTCGGTGGCGTAGGCGGCTTGAATGTTCAGGGAGGGCGTCAGGGCCACCAACGCATTGAGGCCGATCTGCGTGCGGTTGATCCTGGCGCGCGCGAACATTTCGCGCTGCACCGCGCCGTGCGCGCCGTAGCCGCCGGTTTCCTGCATGGTCACGCCCACGGCGTCCCGCTTCAGGCTGGCCACATGGCTGATGCCAGCGCCCAGGGTGATGCTGCGGCGCTTGCCCAGGTCGATCGGGTCGGAGCGCATGTCCAGTCCGAAGCCCGAGAGCCATTCGCTCGCCTGGGTTGCCGAGTACCGCACGTCGGTGGTGTAGAGCGACTGCGCCGTTTGCGCGTCGAGCTTGTGGGTCAGGTGCGTGAGGGACACCCAGGGAGAGACCGTCATGTTGCCGTGGCGGGTCGAGTGGCGCAGGCGCTGCTCGAACGACCAGGTGGAGCCGGCGCCGGCATTGGCCACGCGCAGGTCCAGCAGGTCGTCGTATTTGTAGCTGTCGAACTTCGTGCGCAGGAACGAGGCCTGCGTGGTGAAGTCGAAGCCTCGCACCGCCTTGTGCCAGAACATGGTGGTGGCGTTGAAGTCGGACTTCTGCGAAAGAGGCGTGTAGCGCTCGTTGAAGTAGCGGGGAGTCTGGCTGGTGTTGATGGCCACGCCGAACCGGTGAGCGCCGCCGCCCATGCGCTGCTCGGGCCGGTAGCTCAGCGCGAAGCCGCGGGTGTCGCCGCCGGAGAGGTTGAACTGGTTGGAGAAGTCGGCGCGTGTCGGCAGGGTGGACGCGAAAGACATGTCGTGGCGGGCCGGACGATAGGCTTCGTGCTCCAGGCCGCCCAGGGCGTGCACCGCGAAGCCCGACTGCGGCTGCTTGTTGCTGCTGTGGTTGAACAGCAGCACGCGGTTGTCGATGTCCTGGTTCAGGCGCAGGGCGGCCTCGGCGCCGGCGTTGATCGAGCTGGCCCACTCCCAGCCCCGCGTGATGTAGTGCTCGAAGGTGCGGGAGATGATGTCCTGGCCGCGGTTGCCGAAGTGCTGCGAGTCGAAGTACAGGGCGTCGATGGGCGAGCGGGCGTAGTCCACCGTGTCGACGTTGACCAGGCCGAAACGGCTCGGGTTGTCGTAGACGCGGTTGAAGACGGTGAACAGGTCGACGGCCACGATGTTCGGATTGGCGTTGGCCTGCGCGGCGACGAAATCGTTCCACATCACGACCTGGCTCGCCGTGTTGGGGTCGTTGCGCGGGTTGCGGCTCCAGTCGTGGATCTGGGTGAGGAAGATGCGGTTGTTGCCGTTCGTGGCGCCTGCCTTGATCAGGGTGTTGATGCCGTCGAAATAACCCGCCCTGGCGCTGCGCAGCCCGTTGGAGCTGCCGTGTCGGCCGATGTCGTTGTAGCCGAGGTAGATGACGGCCAGATCGGCGTTCAATGCGTCGCCCGAGCCCACGGGGTTGTTGCTTTGCAATGATGCGTTGATCTGCCGGTCGAACGAGTTGGTGCGGCCCGATGCGGCGCGCGCGCCGCCGATGGCGTAGTTGTCGACCCGCTCGGCGCGGCCGCGCTTTCCGAGCTCGGTGGCCCAGTTGATGGTGCCGCGCGTGTCGGTGTAGTCGAGCGCGGAGTAGCTGTCGCCGTAGACGCGCAGGGTCTTGATCCTGACATCGTCGAACGACGTGGCCCCTGGCATGGCGAAAGGGTTTCGCGCCAGCGCCTCCGGGGAGACGGCGTCGGCCGAGTTGCCCGAACTGGCGCAGCCCGTGAGGGCGATGCACAGCACCACGGCAGAGGAGATGGCGGTTTGGCGGATGGGCATTTTCATGATCAGGAACTCGATGAAAAAAACGCGGATCAAGATGGTTTGAAGGGGTGACCTGGTCAGTCGCTCTCGAACAGGTCGCGGGTGAAGACCTTGTCCCGGACGTCCTGAAGGCTGTCGGTCATGCGGTTGGCGATGATCAGGTCGCTGGCCTGCTTGAACGCCTCCAGATCGTTGACTACCCGCGAGTGGAAGAACTCGGCTTCGGTCAGCCCGGGCTCGTACACGATGACCTCGATGCCCTTGGCCTTGACGCGTTTCATGATGCCCTGGATGCTCGACGATCGGAAGTTGTCGGAGCCGGACTTCATGATGAGGCGGTGCACGCCCACCGTGCGGGGCTTCCTCTCGATGATGCAGTCGGCGATGAAGTCCTTGCGGGTGGTGTTGGACTGCACGATGGCCTGGATCAGGTTCTGCGGCACGTTCTGGTAGTTGGCCAGCAACTGCTTGGTGTCCTTGGGCAGGCAGTACCCGCCGTAGCCGAACGACGGGTTGTTGTAGTGCGAGCCGATGCGCGGGTCGAGTCCGACGCCCTCGATGATCTGCCGGGTGTCCAGGCCATGCACCACGGCGTAGCTGTCGAGTTCGTTGAAATAGGCCACCCGCATCGCGAGGTAGGTGTTGGAAAACAGCTTGATGGCCTCGGCCTCGGTCGGCTGGGTGAACAGCAGCGGGGCGTCCTGGCGGATCGCCGCCTTTTGCAGCAGGTCGGCAAACCGGCGCGCGGCCTCGGTGTCGTCGCCCACGATGATGCGCGAAGGGTGCAGGTTGTCGTGCAGCGCCCGGCCCTCGCGCAGGAACTCGGGCACGAAGATGATGTTGTCGGTGCCCAGGCTGCGCCGCAGGCTGGCGGTGTAGCCCACCGGCACGGTCGAGCGGATGATCATGACCGCCTGCGGGTTGATCGCCAGCACGTCGCGCACCACCGTCTCCACCGTTTCGGTGTTGAAGTAGTTGCTCTGGGGGTCGTAGTTGGTGGGCGTGGCAATGACCACGTAGGCCGCGCCGCCGAAGGCCTCGGCCTTGTCCAGCGTGGCCTTGAGCCTCAGCGGCTTTTCCGCGAGGTGGTGCGCGATGTCGTCGTCGACGATGGGGCTGCGGCCCGCGTTGATGGCCTCCACGCGGGCCGGCACGATGTCCAGCGCCACGACCTCGTTGTGCTGGGCGAGCAAGACGGCATTGGACAAGCCCACGTAGCCGGTTCCGACGACAGCGATCTTCACGGTGCGTACCCTGGTGGTGGTCAGGACAAGACGGCAGACCCGGCAGGCGGGCATGCCAGGAACGTCCCCGAGCCTGAGGTCGAGCCATCAGCGGTGATCGGGTCGGGTCGGGGCGAGGGCGTGGGCACGAGTGAGCTTTCTGAGTCGAACGACCGCCGATCCGGGGTGGCGCCACGACCAGGCGGGCCGCACGGAGGTGCAGTGGGCTGGTCTGGGTGAATCCGCCGTGAATCTGCGTTCGTCCACAAAAAAACACGGCTCCATTGAGCCGGGGATTCGGTGGGACGAGGGCGCGAGGCAGTGGCTCCGGAACCGTTGATCCGGCGTGGCTGCGGCCCCTGATTAGGGCACAGATCCGGAAAAACGCCGAGCCTGTGCCGGGAGACAGCGCGTGATTTTGCCACACGGACGCCGTATTTTTTGCCTTGGGACGGCCCGGCGGCAAAAAGCACCCTCTGGCCGGCAGCTCAGGGCGTTCCGTATCCTTTCAGCAGCGCTTCCCAATCGGCATCGTCCCAGTGGAAGGCCGGGCGCCTGCCCTTTTCCTTGCGCAGCGAGCGCAGCAGGCGATCCAGGTTCTCCTGCTTCCATGGGGTGCCGGACCGGATGGCGCAGCGGTCGAAATCCACCACCCAGGCCTTGCCGGCGGCGTCCAGCAGGAGGTTGTGGCAGTTCAGGTCGGCATGGAAGATCTGGCGATCGTGCAATTGCCGGATCGCCTGGCCCAGGGCTTGCCACTCCCGCACCTCGAGGCGCCGCTGCGACAGCAGTTGCGCGGCGTTGTGGCTGTCGGGAATCATGGCGACCAGGATGTCGGCGCTGTAGACCCAGCGCGAGGGGGTGTGCAGGGCCGCCAGCGGCTGCGGAACCGGAAGATCCCACGAGCGCATGAACCGCAGCAACGCGAATTCGCGCATCGCCCGGCTGTGGCTGGCGGATGTGCGCCAGTACTTGTCGTCGCTGATGCGCGCGATCAGGCCGCCCCTGCGGTAGTGCCTGAGCACGGCGTCGTTGCCGGCGATGCGCACGCGATGGGCCTGGCCGCGGCCGCTGCCCGTGGCGAGCGCGCTGTGGGCCTGATCGGCGGCGGGCGGGGTGAACTGGCCGGGTTGGACCGCGGACAGGCGGGAGGGATCGTGCCAGAGCGTCCGGCCTTCGATGGCGGTGGCGGCCAGCGGCGCGGGAGGTTGTCCCAGCAGCGGCCGCATGGCTTGCAGGCACCGTTGCTTGGCGCCCCGGTGCAAGCGCATGAAGGCGACCGCCCGGCTCGCCTTCAGGGCGCGCTCGTCGGCTTGTTCGATCCAGGTGGCCGCGGTGGCCAGCAGCTCGCTGGCGGATGCCACGCGCTGGCCGGCGCCGGCGCTCTCGATCGCCTCGAACAGGGTCTGGGCGTTGCGGATGTGGGGGCCGAAGAGCACGGGCTTGCCTGCGGCCAGCGCTTCGAGCGGGTTGTGCCCGCCGATGGGGGCCAGGGTGCCGCCGATGAAGCACACGCTGGCCAGCCGGTACCAGTGGGACAGTTCGCCCATGGTGTCGCCCAGCAGCACGTGCGTGGGCGTGGTGGGCGTTTCGCCCAGGCTGTGGCGCGCGTGGGCGATGCCGAGCTGGTTCAGCCGGTCGGCCACGGCCTGGAAGCGCTGGGGATGGCGGGGAACCAGAATCAGCAGCGCTTGCGGGTGCCGTGCCTGCCATTCGGGCCAGGCCGCCAGAAGGGCGGCTTCTTCTGCCTCGTGGGTGCTGCCGGCCACGATGGCGTGGCGACCGTCCAGCCAGGGCGGCGCGGGCGGGGCATCGGCAGGGGGTGGCGTGTCGAACTTCAGGTTCCCGGTCTCCACCATGCGCTCGGCCGCAATGCCCAGGCTGCGCAAGCGCTCCAGACTGGCGCTGTCGGCGGCGGCCACGAGGGCGAGCTGCGGCCAGATCGGCGCCATCAGGCCGGGCCAGCGCTGGTACAGGCGCAGCGAATGTTCGGAAAGCCGTGCGTTGGCCAGGATGACGGGAATCGCCCGGCGGCGGCACTGCAGCAGCATCTCGGGCCAGAGTTCGCGCTCCAGCAGCACCAGCGCGCGGGGCTGGAGGCGGTCCAGGAAGCGGGCGCAGGCGCCGGGCGTGTCCAGCGGGGAAAAGGTGTGGGCGATGGCGCCACCCCAGTGGCTCTGCAGCGTGGTCGCGCCCGTGGGCGTGTGCGTGCTGACCATGAGGGCGTGGTCGGGCCATTCTTCGCGCAGGGCCTGTATCAGCGGACGGGCGGCTTGCACCTCGCCCACCGAAGCGGCCTGGATCAGGATGCCGCCGGCCTGTGCGGGGTGCACACGCACGAAGCCCAGCCGTTGGCCCATGCCGCGGCGGTAGCCGGGCTCCTTGCGGCCGCGCCACCACAGCCAGGCCAGCACGGGCAGCGCCAGCAGGCGGCTGAGCAGGCGGTACCCCCGGTGCAAGGGGGTGGGGTCCTTCACCGCCAATGGTCGGCGACCCACTGGGTCGGCATGACGCGCCGGTACCACTTGCCGCTCACGCCGGCAATGGCGTCGGGGGGGTTGGGCTTGCCGTGGAACGCGATGATGCGCGCGCCGGAGGGAATGGTGGGGGGCGCGAACCATCCCATGAGACCGCGGCGCAGGCAGTGCCGCTTGAAGCTGCGGCACCAGGCATCGGGCCAATAGCCGAGCTTGCCCTGGCGCGCCAGGTAGCCGGTGATGAACTCCTGCTCATTGCGCACGTCGGCGATGGATGCGGGGTAATCGTTCTTCAGGTGTTCCAGCGCGTCGGTGTGCGCGCCGATGGTGTAGAGATAGCACGAGGTGTTGCCCGTGCCGTCGGTCTTGTCCCATTCCTTGATGACGATGAACTCGCCAGGCTGCTCGAAGAACGGATCGAGGCTGTCGAGGATGACGATGTCGAGATCGAGGAACAGGGTCCGGCCCTGCAGGTCGTACAGCGGACTGGCGAAGCTGGTGAGCTTGAGCCAGCCGTGGGCAAACGTCCAGGGCTTGCGCTGGTCGAATTCATCGAAGCCGATGGCGGGAATCGGCTTGACCTCGATCAGGGGGTCGATCCCCGCCGCATCGTCGGTCAGGCACACGAATCGGAACGGCCGATGCAGGTTGCGCCCGACCATGTTGTGCAGCTTGTTGACGTATTCGGGGCCGTATTTCTTGCCCCATTTGATGCACAGCACATTGACTGCTTCTTGCATGGAAACCCTTCACAGATCGCGGACGAAGCCGCACTTGGCGCATGCGTGGCGGGCAGTTTAGCCCAGGGATGCGGATCTTCCCTAGGGCGCCAGCAGGGCGTTGATCGCCTGCAGGTCTTCGGGCGTGAGCTGCCCGCTGGCCTGTTTGAGCAGCAACTGGCCGAGCAGCACGTTGTAGCGCGCCTGCGCCAGGTCGCGCTTGGTCTGGAAGAGCTGGCTTTGCGCGTTGAGCACGTCGATGTTGATGCGAACGCCCACCTGGTAGCCCAACTGGTTGGCCTCCAGCGCGCTCTGGCTGGATGCCTCGGCCGCTTCCAGCGCTTTGACCTGGCCCTGGCCGGAGAGCACGCCGAAGTAGGCGCTGCGGGTGGCCTGGGTCACGCCGCGCCGGGCGGCATCGAGGTCGGCGCGGGCTTTTTCTTCGAGCGCCAGCGTTTCCCTGACCCGGTTCTGGATGGCGTAGCCGGCGAACAGCGGCAGGTTGAACTGCACGCCGACGCTGGCGCTGTTGGTGCGCACGTTGCCCGCCGTCGGCAAGAGGGTGGAGGGGCCGCGCGCGACCTGGTACTGGCCGACCAGGTCGAGCGTGGGCTTGTGGCCGGCTTCGGCCCTGCGGGTCTCGATCTGGGCGATTTCCAATCCCCGGGTGGCCTGCAGGATGGACGGATGCGCGGCCTCGGCCTGGGTGACCCATGCCTCGGGGTCGGCCGGGACCATCGGCGGCAGGGCGACCGGTGTGGCCAGCGGCCTGGGCGTCACGCCGCTTTGGCCGACCAGTTGGTCCAGCGCCAGCCGCTTGACGCGAAGGTCGTTCTCGGCGGCGATTTCCTGGGCCAGCACCAGGTCGTACCGGGCCTGCGCCTCGCGGGAATCGGTGATGGTGGAGGTGCCCACCTCGAAGTTGCGCCTGGCCGCGGCCAGTTGTTCGGCCACGGCGGTTTTCTGGGCCTGCACGAAGGCCAGGGTGTCCACGGCCGCCAGCACGTCGAAGTAGGCGGTCGCGGTGCGCACCACGAGATCCTGCTCGGCCACTTCGAGTCGCGACCTGGCCACGTCCACCGACAACTGGCCTTGCTCGAACAGCAGCGCGTTGGCGGGGCGGTACAGGGGCTGGCTGGCCGAAAGCGTCACGTTCTGGCTGTTGACGTTGCGGCTCGCGCCGGCGCCGGCCGTCTCCACGTTGCCCCAGTTCGCGCCGGCGGAAAGCCCGGCCTGGGGCAGCAGGCCGGCGCGGGCCTGTTCGGCGCGCGCGAGCTCGGCGTCGTGCAGCGATCGCGCCGAGAGGTAGCTGGCATCGAATCCGCGGGCTGCCTCGAACAGCTCCACCAGGTTCTGCGCCTGGGCACCGGCGGCGGCGAACGCGAGCATCGCGGCAAGGGCCGCGCGGCCGATGGCGGACCGTGCAGGACTCGTCGGATGGCTGGCTGGGGAGTGCTTCATGGCGGGAACCTGTGTGGATGTTGAATGAGCGCGGTACGGGAAGCGGCTTTCATGCGGTTTCGCCTTCAAACGCATCACGGCGTTGGGTCGCCTTGCCGTGCCATGGCACTGTCTGCGGCGACCCGCCCTGTTCTGCGCTTGAACGCAAACCGTATCAGTAGACGGGTACGCCGGGGTCCTTCTCCTGCGACCAGGCATGAATGCCGCCATGCACGTTGACCACCTCGGTGAAGCCTTGTTCCATCAGGAACCGCACCACCTGCGCGCTGCGCGCACCGTGGTGGCACAGGCAGGCGATCGGTCGCTGGCGGTCGAGCTCCATGCAGCGCGCCGGCACGGTGCGCATGGGCATCTGGAGCAGCTCGAACCCGTCGGGTGTGACCGAGGCGGTCTGGCATTCCCAGGGCTCGCGCACGTCGAGCACCAGGGGCATGGCTTCTTGCGGGGCATTCGCCCTGGCATGTTCGAGCCATTGCGCGAACTGGGCCGGTTGGATGGCTTTCATGGCGACGCCTGTGCCTGTCTCAGAAATGGAAGCGGGAGGGCTGCGGGAAGTTGAGCAGCCTGGGCACGATGGTGTCCCAGGGTTGTTCGGTCTGGAACGCCGCCTCGGCGGTGCGGGTGACCACCGTGGCGCGCATGACCGGTTCGTCGCCCACGATGCCGACCAGCCGCCCGCCGGGGGCGAGCAGGTCCAGCAGCGCCGGGGGGATTTCGCTGACGGATCCGCTGAGCACGATGGCGCCGTAGGGCGCCTCGGTGGCGCAGGCGGCGAACTGGCCGGCCGCGGCGTCGGCCACGCGCACGTCCACATTGCCGATGCCGGCCTGCTGGAGGTTGTCGCGCGCCGTGCGGGCGAGCGCCTCGTCGATTTCGAGCGTGACCACCCGCCGGGCGAGGTTGGCCATGAGCGCGGCCATGTGGCCGCTGCCGGTGCCGATCTCCAGCACCACGTCGGTGGGCTGGAGCCGCAGGTCCTGCAGCATCCGCGCCTCGACGCGGGGCGCGAGCATGACCTGGCCTTCCACGGCGGGCTGCGTGAGGGGCAGCTCCAGGTCGGCGAAGGCCAGTGCCTGGTGGGCCGGCGGCACGAAGTCTTCCCGGCGCACGCGGGTCATCAGGTCCAGTACCCGGGCGTCGAGCACTTCCCAGGGGCGGATCTGCTGCTCGATCATGTTGAAGCGGGCCTGGTCGAGGCTGAGCGCGCCCGAAGCGGTCGAGGATGTCATTCTTGATACTCCTATGGGTATGTTATCCGATGCTGAGCCATTTTACCGGCCGGGGCTTTTCGCTTTGCCGGCGCCCGCGGCGCGCCGGCCGGGCCGTGGCGGGGGACTCCGGGTCAGCATGCCTTCGAGCAGCAGGCTGACCTGGCTGTCGATGAAGTTCACCGGATCGAGCCGCTGCGAGGGCGGGCAGCAGGGCGCCATCGAGTGTTTCCACATCAGCAGGAAGATCATCGGCGCGATCAGGCTGTAGACCGCGTATTCGATGTCGAGCGCCCGGAATTCGCCGCTGGAGACGCCGCGCTGCAGGATCTTGCGCAGCATCTCGTGTCCGGGCCCGATCACTTCTTGCTGGTAGAACGCCGCGATCTCGGGAAACATGCCGGCCTCGCTCATCACCAGCTTGGTGATGCCGGAGGCGGTCGACATGCCGATCTGTTCCCACCAGGAATGCATGCAGTGGCGCACCAGTTCCGTGCTGCTTTCGCTGTAGGCCTCGAGTTCCTTGCCCCATTCGGTGAAGTGACCGGAGATGTTCTCGCGCACCACGGCCTTGAACAGTTCTTCCTTGCTCGGGAAATAGATGAAGAGCGTGCCCTTGGACACGCCGGCGCGCGCGGCCACTTCCTCCACGCGGGTGGCGGCAAAGCCCTTTTCGACGAAAAGCGCCAATGCTGCGTCCAGCAGCTCGCCCGGACGGGCTTGCTTGCGGCGCTGGCGAGGTTGAGTCATGGGGGTGGGTGTATTTTAATGACCAATTGGTTATTAATATAACCCAGATGAGCCCGTGCCGCCGTCCGGCGGGGCGACAATGTCCTTCCGTGTCAACCTGCCACCGCGCCATTGCCGATGTACAGCCCCATCCTGCTCCTGCATGTCCTGGCCGCCACCGTCTGGACGGGAGGCCACCTCGTGCTGGCCGCGACCGTGCTGCCGCGTGCCCTGCGCGCGCGCGACCCGCGCATCCTGCTGGACTTCGAGGCCGGCTTCGAGCGCGTGGGCATGCCCGCGCTGATCATCCAGGTGGCCACGGGTGTCTGGATGGCTCACGCCATGCTGCCGGATTGGGCGGCCTGGCTCGACTGGGACCATCCTGCGGCGCGCCTCGTCGGCTTCAAGCTTGCGCTGCTCGCGCTGACCGTGGCCACGGCCATTGACGCGAGGCTTCGCATCATTCCGAACCTGGACGCCCGGACCCTTCCCGCGATGGCGCGAAGGGTCTGGCTGGTCACCGTGGCCTCGGTGCTCTTCGTCGTGGTCGGCGTGTCGTTCCGCGGCGGCCTGCTCTGACGCGCGGCCGCGCCGGCGATCAGTTCGCGAACGCCGCGATGCCGGTGATCGCGCGGCCCAGGATCAGCGCGTGCACATCGTGCGTGCCCTCATAGGTGTTGACCACCTCCAGGTTCACCAGGTGGCGCGCCACGCCGAACTCGTCGCTGATGCCATTGCCGCCCATCATGTCGCGCGCCTGGCGCGCGATGTCCAGCGCCTTGCCGCAGCTGTTGCGCTTGAGGATGGAGGTGATTTCCACCGCGGCCGTGCCCTCGTCCTTCATACGGCCAAGGCGCAGGCAGCCCTGCAGGCCCAGGCTGATTTCGGTCAGCATGTCGGCCAGCTTTTTCTGCACGAGCTGGTTGGCGGCCAGCGGGCGGCCGAACTGCTGGCGGTCCAGCACATACTGGCGGGCGCGGAAGTAGCAGTCCTCGGCCGCGCCCAGCGCGCCCCAGGCGATGCCGTAGCGCGCGCTG
>CAZFOT010000006.1:0-50008 GCA_964520365.1 uncultured Hydrogenophaga sp. | reverse complement strand
GGCCCGATCGCGGCCGCGCCTGCGTGAACCTGGCGATGATCCGGGGCGGCCGCCACCTGGGCGACCGGCCGTATTTCCCCGCGCACGTGGAAGACGCGTCGGCGATCGACAGCGCCATGGCCGACGAGGGCGCGGCGCGCGAAGGCGATCCCGCCGGGCACGTGGCCGAGCGGGTGCTCGAAGCCTTCATTGCCCAGCACTACCTGGGCATTGCCATGCCGCGCACGCTGGTGACCAGCCACCCGGTGGGCCGGTCGCTGCTCGATGCGCTGTCCGAACAGACGGGGGCCAGGGTCAACGCCGTGCACCACCCGCGCGAGCACCGCCGCATCTGGCTGGAGATGGCGCAGAAGAACGCCGAGATCGCGCTGGCGCGGCTCCTGGCCGAGGAGGGTTCGCAGCAGGCGCGCACCCGCGCGCTGGCCGATGCCTTGCGGTTGCCGGACGACCAGCTCGACGCCTTGCGCATCGAGTGCTTCGACATCTCGCACACCGCCGGCGAGTCCACCCAGGCGTCCTGCGTGGTGTTCGAGGGGCACAAGATGCAGAACAGCCAGTACCGCCGCTACCGCATCGAAGGCATCACGCCGGGAGACGACTACGCCGCCATGCGGCAGGTGCTGCTGCGGCGCTACGGCAGGATCGCCGAGGCGATGAAGGAGGAGGGCGCCGACGGCCCTGTTCCATCCCCCGCGGCCGAGGCCCTGGTCGATCCGGATCCGGTGGACGCCGCGCCTGTCGAGCCGTCGGTCGAATCCATCAGCGGTCCGCGCATGCCCGACTTGGTGCTCATCGACGGCGGCAAGGGCCAGGTGGGCGTGGCGCGCGAAGTGTTCGAGCAACTGGGGGTGGACCTCTCGCTCATCGTGGGGGTCGAGAAGGGAGAGGGGCGCAAGGTCGGGCTGGAGGAACTGGTGTTCGCCGACGGCCGCGACAAGGTCTACCTCGGCCACGATTCCGCCGCACTTATGCTCGTGGCCCAGATTCGCGACGAGGCCCACCGCTTCGCCATCACCGGCATGCGCGCCCAGCGGGCCAAGGTGCGCACCGGCGGCAGCCGGCTGGAGGACATCCCCGGCGTGGGGCCGAGGAAGCGCGCCCGGCTGCTGCAGCGCTTCGGCGGCGTGCGCGGCGTGGCCGCCGCCAGCGTGGAGGATCTTTGCACGGTGGAAGGCATCTCGTCCGAGCTGGCAGATGCCATTTACCGGGCGCTGCATTGATGAGGGACTTCCTTCCGGCGACGCCACCCATGCGGGCCACGCAGTCATAATCGCCGCATGTTCTTCAACCTTCCCACCCTGCTGACCTGGGCGCGCATCGTCGCGATTCCCCTGATCGTCGGGGTGTTCTATCTGGAAGGCATGAGCGCCGCCCAGCAGAACCTGATCGCCACCGTCATGTTCGTGGTGTTCGCGGCCACCGACTGGGCCGACGGCTACCTGGCGCGCAAGCTCAACCAGACCTCGGCCTTCGGCGCCTTTCTTGACCCGGTGGCCGACAAGTTCCTGGTCTGCGCCAGCCTGCTGGTGCTGGTGCACCTGGACCGGGCCGACGTGTTCGCGGCACTGATCATCATCGGCCGGGAAATCGCCATCTCGTCGCTGCGCGAGTGGATGGCCATCATCGGTGCGACCAAAAGCGTGGCGGTGCACATGCTGGGCAAGGTCAAGACCATGGTGCAGATGGTGGCCATTCCGTTCCTGCTGTTCAACGGCAGCGTGTTCGGCGTGATCGACACCCACGAGTGGGGCACCTGGCTGATCTGGGTTTCCGCCGTGCTCACGGTCTGGTCCATGGTTTACTACCTGCAGAAAGCCTTGCCGGAGATTCGCGCCCGCGCGCGCTGAGTCCCCGGCCGAAGTGCGCATGGTGACGACAACCAGGGACAACGCATGGCTGCGCGCGATGCCGTGGGTGTTCGTGCTGATCTGGAGCACCGGCTTCATCGTCGCGCGCTACGGCATGCCGCACGCGCCGCCCATGAAGTTCCTGGCGGTGCGCTACGCGCTGTCGATCCTCTGTTTCCTGCCCTGGATCTGGTTTTCCGGGGTCAGATGGCCTTCCAGCCGCACGCAGTGGCTGCATCTGTCGGTCACCGGCGTGCTGATGCATGCCGGCTACCTGGGTGGCGTGTGGGCTGCCGTGAAAGCGGGCATGGGCTCCGGCCTGTCCGCCTTGATCGTGGGCATTCAGCCGGTGCTCACGGCGATCTGGCTGTCAGGCACCGGCGCCAAGGTGTCGAAGCGGCAGTGGCTGGGCCTGTTGCTGGGTTTTGCCGGTCTCGTGCTCGTGGTCTCGCGCAAGTTCGGTGCCGGTGGGCCGGGCGACGAGGCCAACTGGCTCAATCTTTCGTTTGCCCTGATCGCCTTGTTCGCGATCACCGTGGGCACGCTGTACCAGAAGCGCTTCGTGGCCGCGTGCGACGTGCGCACCGCCAACGCCGTGCAACTGCTCGCCGCCTTGCTCGTCACGCTGCCGCTGGCGCTGCTGGAGTTCGAGGCCATGCGCTGGACGCAAGGCGACGCCGGTGTGAACTGGGAGCTGACCGGCGCCATGGCCTGGTCGGTGCTGGGCCTCACGCTCGGCGGCAGCTCGCTGCTCTACATGCTGATCCAGCGCGGCGTGGCGGCTTCGGTCGCCAGCCTGATGTACCTCGTGCCGCCGTGCACGGCGCTGATCGCCTGGGTGCTGTTCGACGAACCGATCACGCTGGTCACGGTCGCCGGCATCGCGCTCACCGCTTTCGGCGTGAGCCTGGTGGTTCGGCCGGCAAAGCCCGCCTGAGCTTCCAGGGCTGTTCGCGGAAACGCTCGGCCAGAAAACTCACCAGCAGGCGGATGCGCTTGGGGCTTTGAGCACGGAAAGGTGCCAGCCAATGGATGTCGGCATCGGACATCGCGTAACCGGGCAGCACGCGCACCAGCTCCCCGCTGGCCAGTTGCGGCCCGATGTCCCACAGGCTGCGCAGCATGATGCCCTGGCCCGCCAGGCACCAGTCGCGCACCATCTCGCCCGAATTGCTCGACATGCTGCCACGCGCAGGCATGTGCAGCACCTGCGGCTCGTTGGCGCGCTGCAGGCGCCAGTGGTCGAAATGCCGGTCCGTCCCGCTGCTGTTCTCGCGCACCACCAGGCAGTTGTGCTCGTCCAGATCCTGCGGTGTTTTCGGGGTGCCGTGCATGCGGAGGTAGCCGGGTGACGCCACCAGCACCCGCTGGTTGGGTGCCAGCCGGCGCGACACCCATTCCGCGGCGCGTTCGCTCGGGGCGTTCCAGAGCCAGATCGCGCCGTCGTATCCCTCGACCGCCAGGTCCGGCAGCCGTTCGGTGAGTTGCAGGTCGATCGCGACCTTGGGGTAGCGGTGCCGGAAATCGGCCAGGGCCGGCCCGACCCAGAGACGGCCAAAGCCGAAGGTCGCGGCCAGGCGGATCGGTCCCGCGGGCTCGACCCGGCGCTCCCTGAGCTCGGACTCCAGCTCGTCGAAAGCGGCCAGGAGCCTCGTGGCGCGCTCGCACAGCACATCGCCCTCGGCGGTGGGGCTCACGCGCCGCGTCGTGCGCTGGAACAGGCGCAGGCCCAGCTCGGCTTCCAGCGCGGCCAGGCGCTTGGTGATGGCCGATGGCGCCACGCGCAAGGCCCTGGCCGTCATCACCAGGCTGCCGTGCTGGCGGACGGCCATGACCAGTTCAAGGTCGGAGCGATCCAATTGTTTCCTTCTAGGAAAGTATGAATTGCCTGATTGTTGCTCATTTGGCGTCTATGCTGACGCCCATGCTCGACCACATTCCTGCCTGCCTTGTTGAACGCGAAGGCATTGCGCTGCACACGCGCCGTGTGGGCGAAGGGCCGCCGTTGCTGCTGCTGCACGGTCATCCGCAATCGATGTCGATGTGGCACCGGGTGCTGCCCGCGCTGATCCGGCGTTTCACCGTGGTGCTCATGGACCTGCGCGGCTACGGCGACTCGGCCCGGCCGGTGCCCGATCCGGAGCACCTCGCCCACAGCAAGCGCGAGATGGCGCTCGATGCCGTCGCGGTGATGGCCCACCACGGGTTCGAGCGCTTCGATGTGCTCGCCCACGACCGCGGGGCCCGTGTGGCGCACCGCCTCGCGGCCGATCACCCGAACGCGGTGCGGCGGCTCATGCTGCTGGACATCGCCCCGACGCTGGCGATGTACGAGCGGACCAGCGAAGCGTTTGCGAAGGCGTACTGGCACTGGTTCTTCCTGATTCAGCCAGGCCCGCTGCCGGAGGCCCTGATCGCATCGGACCCGGCGCGCTATGTGCGCTCCGTGATGGGAAGCCGGCATGCGGGGCTCGCGCCTTTTGATCCCGCGGCGCTGGCCGAGTACGAGCGGTGCGCCGCCTTGCCCGGTACCGCCGCCGCCATCTGCGAGGACTACCGGGCCAGCGCCGGCATCGACCTGGTGCACGACCGGGCGGACGTGGCGGCCTGCGCGAGGCTCGAACAGCCGCTGCGGCTGCTGTGGGGCGAGCACGGCACCGTGGGCCGGTGCTTCGACGTGCCGGCCCTGTGGCGCGAACGCGCATCGCAGGTGTCGGGCCGGCCATTGCCCTGCGGGCACTACATCGCCGAGGAACTGCCCGATGCGCTGGCGGACGAGGCCTTTCGATTTTTCACCTGACACCCACCACTGGAGAACACCATGAGCAAACACCGCATCGCCGTCATCGCCGGGGACGGCATCGGAACCGAGGTCATGCCCGAAGGGCTGCGCGTGCTGGAGGCCGCGGCCACCCGGTTCGGCATCGACCTGCAGTTCGACCACTTCGACTTCTCGAGCTGCGACTACTTCGAGCGCCACGGCAAGATGCTGCCCGACGACTGGAAGGACCGGATCGGTGGCCACGACGCGATCTACTTCGGCGCCGTGGGCTGGCCCGACAAGGTGCCGGACCACATCTCGCTCTGGGGGTCGCTGCTGCTGTTCCGGCGCGAATTCGACCAGTACGTGAACATCCGTCCCGCCAGGCTCATGCCCGGCGTGACCGCGCCCGTGGTGCGGCGCGACGGCAGCCCGCGCGAAGCCGGCGAGATCGACATGGTCATCGTGCGCGAGAACACCGAAGGCGAGTACTCCAGCATCGGCGGGCGCATGTACCCCGGCACCGACCGCGAGATCGTGGTGCAGGAGACGGTGATGTCGCGCATCGGTGTGGACCGCGTGCTGCGCCACGCCTTCGAGGTGGCGCGCTCGCGCCCGAAGAAACACCTGACCAGCGCCACCAAGTCCAACGGCATCGCGATCACCATGCCCTACTGGGACGAGCGGGTGGCGGAGATGGCCAAGCTGTATCCAGATGTGAAGGTTGACAAATTTCACATCGACATCCTCACGGCCCATTTCGTCCAGCGCCCTGATTTTTTCGACGTGGTGGTGGGCAGCAACCTGTTCGGCGACATCCTGTCCGACCTGGGGCCGGCCTGCACCGGCACCATCGGCATCGCGCCCAGCGCCAATCTCAACCCGGAGCGCACCCACCCTTCGCTGTTCGAGCCGGTCCATGGATCGGCCCCCGACATCGCCGGGCGCCGCATCGCCAATCCGATCGGCCAGATCTGGTGCGGCGCGATGATGCTCGATTTCCTGGGGCATCGCGCCGCGCACGACGCCGTGATGAATGCCATCGAGGCGGTGCTCTCGCCGGGCAGCGGTGCGCCGCGCACCCCCGACCTGGGTGGCTCGGCGCACACCGAGGACGTCGGGCGTGCCATCGCGCAGGCGCTGCAGGCGGCGTGAATGTAAGCGTGGGCGCCTGGCGCGGTCTTGGCTCGCCGCGAAAGCGACTAGAATCTCGCGTTTCGTGTGAGCCACGCGGCATTGGCTGAGGGCGCGTATTGACAGGGGCGGCGGCCCGTGGGTCTAATCACCCGGCGCCCGACGCGGCCTCAAGCCTGCGCCCGAGCCAAGCTGAGCGCATGTCGGGTCGAGCCGGTCCGAATTGCATCGGTCGGCCTTGATCCTTTCCACACGGATTCTTCCAATCAATTCAAGAGGGGCTATTTGTGAACAAAACCGAACTCGTCGAACACATCGCCAAGCACGCCGACATCTCCAAGGCGGCTGCCACGCGAGCACTGGACTCCACCATCACCGCCATCCGCACCACGCTGAAAAAAGGCGGCACGGTTTCGCTGGTGGGCTTTGGTTCGTTTGCCGTGACGAAACGCCCCGCTCGCAAGGGCCGCAACCCGCGCACTGGCGCCGAGATCAAGATCAAGTCCGCCAAGGTCCCGAAGTTCCGTCCGGGCAAGGCGCTCAAGGACGCGCTGAACTGATGCGATCTGCAGGTTTCGAGTGGGGTGCTTAGCTCAGTCGGTAGAGCGGCGCCCTTACAAGGCGCAGGTCGGCGGTTCGACCCCGTCAGCACCCACCAGGAAATTTCCTTGCAAATCGAGGGCTTAGAGTGATCTAAGCCCTTTTTTCATGGAAAACGGATGGCAGCCTGTCCTGGATTTCGCGTTCAATGCCGAATCGGGAGCGTGCCAGGGTAAATCGGCCGACGGCTTTCACGAGCCGCTCGGCCTGGGCGCTCACTCACAGGGAGGAGGGTTGCAGATAGGCACGGGCACGTGCGAGCACCGGAGCGTCGATCATCGCCCCTTCGAATTGAAAAGCGCCAGCCTGCTGTTCTTCCGCGGCGGCGAGGACACGTTGTGCCCATTCCGCCTGGGCGGCCGTTGGGCCCAGCGATGCATTGACCGCCGGGACTTGACCGGGATGAATGCAAAGCTTGCCTGTGAAGCCGAACCGCTTGCTGCGCTGTGCGTCTGACGCCAACCGCTGCGCGTTCTGGAGGTCGACCGTGACGCCGTCAACGGGGCCCGGGAGACCGGCACGTCGCGAGGCCATGACGAAGGCCAGCCGCACGGCGTCGAGCTCGCGTTCGTCAGCGCCACACTGCAAACCCAGGTCGACCTGGAAGTCGAGATGCCCGAAGAGCAGGCGTGCCACGCCGGGTGCGCGGGCGATGAGGTCCAGCGCGGCCAGGCCTTCGGCCGATTCGATGAGGGGCAGCAGAGGCGCGCCACTGACGCGCTGCGCGAGCCTGGCCAGCGGCGCGGCCGATTCGGTCTTGGCCAGCACCACGCCGCCCAGGCCGGCGCCAGCCAGTGTCTCGACGAGTGCGCAGTCTTCCTCATGCCATGGGGTCGGCGGCGCATTGACGCGGATCGCGATTCGCGTGCGGGATGTGGGATCGAGCCGTGCCCATCGGGTTTGAAGCGCGGTCTGTGCCGCGGGCTTGGCATCGGGCGCCACGGCGTCTTCAAGGTCGAGGATGACCATGTGCGCGTCGCTGGCGAGCGCTTTCTCCAGCCGCTCGAGGCGGTCGGCGGGCAGAAAGAGAAAGCTGCGTGCGCGAGCGGCAAGGATATTCATGATAAACCGACGTGACGGTTTATTATAGAGTGATTGAAACTGTCGAGGAAACACCATGAAGGTATTGATCGTGTTCGCCCATCCCGAGCCGAAATCGTTCGGCAGGGCGCTTCTGGACCGCTCGGTGGAAACCTTGCGTGCCTGCGGCCACGAGGTCGTGGTTTCGGATCTCTATGCCATGGGCTTCAACCCCGTGGCGACCGGGCACGATTTCACGGAGCGGCGTTTTCCGGAAGCCCTCCAGTACGACCGCGAGCAGAAGCTCTCGTCGCAGCGCCACACCTTCACCCCCGACATCCAGGCGGAGATCGACAAACTGCTGGCGTGCGATCTGCTCATCCTGCAGTTTCCTTTGTGGTGGTTCTCCGTGCCTGCGATCATGAAGGGCTGGATCGATCGGGTTTTCGCGAATGGCACGGCGTATGGCGCTGGCGGCATGCGTTTCGACAACGGCGGACTGAAGGGGCGCAGGGCCATGCTTGCGTTCACTTCCGGGTGCTTCCCGGCCATGATGGAACCCGACGGCCTGCTGGGCGAGCGCGATGTGATCCTGTGGCACCTGCAGCACGGCACTTTCGGCTACAGCGGCCTGCAGGTGCTGCAGCCCTTTGTCGGCTGGGCCATCCAGTACTCGGACGAGGCAAAACGGCGCGAATACCTCGATCAATACGAGGCGCGCCTGCGCAGCATCGAGCAGGAAGAGCCGGTGCCGACGCACGTGCTTTCCGACTTCGCCCCCGACTGGCGGCTCAAGCCCGGCATCGAACCCCGAACGGCCGGCCATCGCCGCCCCATCCTGAAGGACTGAAGCATGTCGATGTCGCACCTGCCCTGGAACGAGCGCAACATCGAGCACCTGCTGGCGCTGACCGAGGTCGAGCCCGGATGTTGGCGTACCCGGCACGGTGACGCGAATCTCAACGCCCGTTCGTACGGCGGCCAGTTGCTGGCCCAGGCGCTGATGGCCGGCATGATGGACGTGCCCGCCGACCGCGTCGCGACCATGATGCAATTCCTGTTCCTGCAAGGCGCGATGCCCCAGGAGTCGCTGGATCTGCGCGTCACCCCGCTGCAGGAAGGCAAGCGCTTCAGCTCGCGGCACGTGCGTGCTTCTCAGGCGAGTGGACGCGTCGTTCTGGACGCGCAAGTCACTTGTGCCGTTCCGCTCGAAGCGCCTTCGCATGGCTCGGCCAGCAGTGCCCCGGCCGGAGAGCGGCCGGAAGACCTGGCACAACTCAGCGATGTCGATCCCGTGCTGTTGCGGGGCATTCGCCCATTGGGTGGCTATTCGGAAGACCACAAGCCCAGCATCGAGTTCCGCATCCCCGATCCACGCAGGCAGCTCTCGCCCGAGGCCATGAATGGGCGTTTCCGCTTCTGGATGCGGTCCGCTCAGGCATTGCCGGACGATCCGCGCATCCAGGCGGCGGCTTTTGCCTTCCTCTCGGACTGGTGGGTGAACTTCAGCTCGCTCGGTCTCCATTTGCGCGGACTGGGCGGGCGCAGGCTCTACATCGCGAGCCTGAACCATGCCATCTGGCTGCATCGGCCGTTCCGGGCCGATCGGTGGCTGCACGTGGAAACGGTGAGTCCGGCCAGCGCGTCAGGCCGCGGCCTGTCCATCGGGCAAGTCCACGACCGCGAGGGCAGATCGCTCGCGACCGTGACACAGGAGTGCCTGATGGCATACGCCGACTGAGCGGCGTTCGTCCTGGCGCGGGACGTTTCAGACCTGCTCTTCGGGCAAGTGGACGACGATGCCGTCGAGTTCCGGGCTCATGCGCAACTGGCAGCACAGCCGGCTGGTCTCGCGCGGTTCCGGCACGCCTTCGAGCATGAAAGCCTCGGTCTCCGAGATGGCGGGCAGGCGGGGCGCCCACGCGGTGTCGATGTAGCCATGGCAGGTGGCGCAGCTGCACGAGCCGCCGCAGTCGCCCAGGATGCCGGCGATCCCGTTGTCCACCGCGATCTGCATCAGGTTGCGTTGGTTGGGGGCGTCGATGCGGTGGATGGTGCCGTCGTGTTCGATGAAAGTGACGATGGGCATGGGAGCGGATTCCTTTGCGGGTAGTCTGGTGATCGAACTCTTGACATAGTCCGTCTCGTCGGACTATTATTGCACCATCGAAAGCGGGAAACAACCCTGAACTGCATGGCAGCCAGGAAACAGGGCCCGCCGGCGAATGCCCCTGTCACCACGGAGATAACACCTTGAGCACCTGCGCCCATGTGATTCCCATCGCGTCCACAGCCGCGGCGGGTCCGGCCATTCCCTGGGACGACCTGGTTCGCGAAGACCACGTGCACGGCTCCCTCTACACCGACCCCGCGATCTACCAGGCCGAGCTGCAGAAGATCTGGTACCGCACCTGGGTCTATGTGGGCCACGAGAGCGAAGTGCCCAACGCCAACGACTACGTGATGAAGTCGATCGGCCCCGAGCCCATCCTCATGACGCGCGACAAGTCGGGCCAGATCCACCTGTTGCACAACCGCTGCCCGCACCGGGGCAACCGGGTCTGCATGACGGAAAAAGGCAACGCGCGCTCGTTCACCTGCCCGTACCACGGCTGGACGTTTGCGAACGACGGCGCGCTGCGCGGCTATCCGTTCCCTTCCGGCTACGAGGGCGCGGACCGCTCCCAGCTCGGCCTGGGCAGGGTGGCGCGGGTGGCGTCTCACCGGGGCTTCGTGTTCGGTTCGTTCGCGCAAGAGGGCGAGTCGCTGCTGGAGCACCTGGGTGCCGCCGCCGGCGCGATCGACGCGCTGTGCCAGAACTCGCCCGAGGGCGAGGTAGAGGTGACGGCGGGCTACCTCAAGCACAAGGTCAAGGCCAACTGGAAGTTCCTGGTCGAGAACGAGACCGACGGCTACCACCCCTCGTTCGTGCACGCCTCGATCTTCGAGGTGGCGCAAAGCGGCATCGGCACGCTGTACGACAGCGATTCCACCGCGGTCTCGCGCGACTTCGGCAAGGGCCACACCGAGAATGACCTGCGGCCCGAATTCCGAAAGCGCGGCGTGCCGCTGAGCTGGTTCGGCACCACGCCCGACAAGCTGCCGGCCTACGTGGCGCAGATGGAAGCCGCCTACGGCAAGGACAAGGCGCGCGAGATCATGATCGACGGCACGCCGCACATCATGATCTTCCCCAACCTGTTCATCGCGGAGATCCAGCTCTTCGTGCTGCAGCCCTTGTCGGTGGACCATACGGTGCAGCACGTCACCGCGATCCAGTTCAAGGGCGCGCCCGACATCAACCGCCGCCTGCGCCAGCAGACCATGGGCTCGGTGGGCCCGGCCGGCTTTCTGCTGGCCGACGACGCCGCCATGTACGAACGCACGCAGCTCGGCGTGCAGGCCAGCAACCCCGAGTGGCTGTACCTGGGGCGGGGCCGGCACCGCGAACGCCTGGACGAGAACGGCTACCGCATCGGCGACGCCACCGACGAGACGCCCTCGCGCGGCATCTGGCGCCACTACAAATCCCTGATGGAGGTTGCATGAGCGCAGTGCCGGGCCGTTCCCAAGCAAGCTCGCACCGCAGCCCGCAGGGCGGAGGTATTTCCATGACCACGTTGGCGCTCGATGCCCGTTCCTTGATCGACGAGGTCACGCAGTTCATCTACCGCGAGGCACGCTTCCAGGACGACCATGCCTATGACGAGTGGGAAGCCCTGTGGACCGACGACGGTGTCTACTGGATACCCGCCAACGGCGAAGGCGGCGACCCCGAGAAAGAGATGTCGATCGTCTACGACAACCGTTCGCGCATCGCGCTGCGCATTCGCCAGTTCCACACCGGCAAGCGCTACAGCCAGACGCCGCAGTCGCGCCTGCGCCGCATCGTCTCGAATGTCGAGATCCTGCGGCACGAGGGCGACGAGTTGCTGGTCACCTCCAACGCCATGGTGTTCGAGTCGTCCGCGCGCGGCGACACCGTCTGGGCCTCGCGCAACGAATACACCCTGCGCCGCGAGGGCGATGCCCTGCGCATGGCGCGCAAGAAGGTGGTGCTGGTGAACAACGAGACGGCGCTGTACTCGATGGCCTTCCTCATCTAACCGACGGCAACGCCCCACCAGGAGACACACGCATGGCTGAAGAAAACGACAACAAGAAGATGCCGTCACCGCCCGAGGTGCTGATCGGCGAAGGCCCGGCGCTGCTGGCGCTGCACGCCGATGGCGTGGCGCACATCCGGCTGAACCGGCCCGATGCCGCCAACGGGCTGGACATGGCCATGCTCAAGGGCCTGCACGAGGTGGTGACGCGGGTGCATGGCGACGGCCGCGTGCGCGCCGTGCTGATCACCGGCGAGGGCAAGAATTTCTGCGCCGGCGGCGACGTGCACACCTTTCTCTCGAAAGGAGAGGCGCTGCCGGACTACATCCGCATGGCCACCTCCTACCTGCAGATCGTCGCTTCCATGTTGATGCGGCTGAACGCGCCGGTGGTCAGTGCCGTGCACGGCTTCGCGGCTGGCGGCGGTGGCATGGGCCTGGTGTGCTCGTCCGACATGGTGGTCGCCGGCGCGTCGGCCAAGTTTCTGGGTGGTGCCACGCGCGTCGGAATGGTGCCCGACGCCGGCGTCTCGGTCACGCTCACCCACCTGGTCGGGCTGCGCAAGGCGATGGAGATCACCATGCTCAACCCCGTGATCACGGCGCCCGAGGCACTGGACATGGGCCTGATCACGCGCGTGGTGGACGACGACAAGCTCGTTGAAGAAGCCTTCGCGCTCGCACGCCAGCTCGCCGCCGGTGCTCCGGCCGCGCTCGCGGCCACCAAGCGCCTGTTGTGGAACGGCCTGGGCGCCAGCGTGGACGCCTGCATGCCCGAGGAGAACCGCATGCAGGCCCACCTCTCCGGCATGGCCGACGCCCGCGAGGGTCTGGCCGCCGTGATCGAGAAGCGCGTCCCGGCCTTCACGGGCCGTTGAACATGGCCACCACCACGCCTCTTGCAGGCCGAAGGGTCTTCGTCACCGGTGGCGCCAAGGGCATCGGCGCGGCCATCGCGCGTCGTCTCGCGGCCGATGGCGCGCAGGTGACCATTGCCGACCTGGACACTGCCACCGCGCAAGCGCTCGCGGGTGAGATCCAGGCCCGCGCCGTGCGGCTCGACGTCACCGACCTCGCGCAGGTGAGCACCGTCATGGCCGAGCACGGACCGTTCGACATCCTGGTGAACAACGCCGGTGTCGACCAGCACGCCTTCTTCACCCGCACCACCCCGGACGACTGGCGCCGCCTGATCGCGGTCAACCTCGAATCGGTCTTCGCCACCACGCACGCGGCTTTGCCCGCGATGCAGTCGGCCGGCTTCGGCCGCCTGATCAACATCGCGTCCGAGGCCGGCCGCCTCGGTTCGCGCGGTGGCGCCGTGTACGCGGCGGCCAAGGGCGGCGTGATCGCCTTCACCCGTTCCATCGCGCGCGAAAACGGCAGCAAGGGCATCACCGCGAATGTGATCGCGCCAGGCCCCATCGACACGCCGCTGCTGCGCCAGGCGCTCGGGCACGGCGGCGACAAGCTGCTGCAGGCCATGACCGGCGCCACGCTGGCTGGCCGGCTCGGCACGCCCGACGAGGTGGCGGCGGCGGTCGCCTTCCTGGCTTCGGCGGATGCCGGCTTCATCACCGGCGAGGTGCTTGGCGTCTCCGGCGGCATGGGGTGCGGCGCATGACGCAGACCACCCCTCTCTCAACGAACACCGCCGTCGATGGCGTGATCGATCGCGTGCGCAAGGTCTACGGCAGCTGGAAGCGCGACACCACCGTGGCGCGGATGCGCCAGGACTGGGACGAACTCTTCGGCGGCGTTCCCGTGAACGCCGCCCTGGAAGACGTGGACGCCGGCGGCGTGCAGGCCCAGTGGGTCGGCGCGCCGGGCGCCGACGCAGGGCGTGCTGTCCTCTACTTCCACGGCGGCGGCTTCCAGGTCGGCTCGGTGGTTTCGCACCGCGAGCTCATGGCGAGGCTGTCCGCCGCCGCGCAATGCCGCGTGCTGGGCGTGGACTACCGGCTCGCACCCGAGCACCGCTACCCCGCCGCGCTCGACGACGCGTTGACCGCATGGCAATGGCTCATCGGCCAGGGCTTTGCGCCCAGGCACATCGCGCTGGCGGGTGATTCCGCCGGTGGCGGCCTCGCGCTGAGCCTGCTGCTGCGCTTGCGCGACGCGGGCCAGGCGCTGCCCGCCGCCGCCGTGCTCATGTCCGCCTGGACGGACCTCACGGCTTCCGGCGCGAGCTACGAGACGCGCGCCGGCACCGACCCGATTCACCAGCGTCCGATGATCGTCGCCATGGCCCGCAACTACCTCGGCAAGGAGGGCAACGCCGCGGACCCACTGGTCTCGCCGCTGTTCGCCGATTTCCAGGGCCTGCCGCCGCTGCTCGCGCAGGTGGGCGACCGCGAGACCGTGCTCGACGACTCGCGCGACTTCGTGGCGCGCGCGAAAGAGGCCGGCGTGGACGCGACGCTGCAGGTGTGGGACCACATGATCCACGTGTTCCAGCAGTTCCCCGATCAGTTGCCCGAAGCGCGCGCGGCCATCGACGACATGGGCCGCTTCCTGCGGCGACACCTCGCGACCTGAAACGGCCACCGATCCACCATCCACGGAGAACGAGACACATGACGATAGGCATCACCGGATACGGCAGCTACATTCCACGGCTGCGCCTGAGCCGCCAGGCGGTGGCGCAGGCCAACGCCTGGTACGCGCCGCAGTTCGCGGGCCGCAAGGGCACGCGCTCCATGGCCAATTGGGACGAGGACAGCATCACCATGGCCGTGGCCGCCGCGCGCGACTGCCTCGGCCCGGGCGAGGATCGCCGGCACGTGCGCGGCGTGTTCCTGGCGTCCGACACCCTGCCGTTCGCCGAGCGCCTGAATGCGGGCGTGGTAGCCGGCGCGCTGACGCTGGACGACGACATCGAGGCCATCGACCTGGGCGGTTCGCAGCGGGCGGCGCTCTCGGCGGTGGCCCAGGCCGTGGTGCGCGTGCAGGCGGGCAGCGGCGACACGCTGGTGCTGGCGGCCGATGAGCGCAAGGCGCGCGCGGCGAGCCCGCAGGAGCTGGAGCACGGCGATGCGGCCGCGGCCCTGCTGATCGGCGAGGACAAGGTGCTGGCCGAGTTCCTGGGCGCGGGCACGTTGTCGGTCGATTTCGTCGATCACTTCCGCGCTGCCGGCGAGGAGGTGGACTACCACTGGGAAGAGCGCTGGGTGCGCGACGAGGGGATCACCAAGCTGGTGCCGCGCGCGGTGGCGGCGGCGCTGCAGCAGGCCCGTGTGGCGCCTGCCGAGGTGGACCACTTCATCTTTCCTTCCAGCTTCGCCAGGATGGACGCGCAACTCGCCAAGGCCTGCGGCATCCGCGCCGAAGCCGTGGTGGACGCGCTGCTCGACCAGATCGGCGACAGCGGCCTGCCGCACGCGCTGCTGATGCTGGCGCACGTGCTCGAACGCGCCCGACCCGGCCAGGTGATCGTGCTGGCGCAGTTCGGCAGCGGCGCTCAGGCGCTGGTGTTCCGGGCCACCGACGAAATCGGCTCGTTCCGCCCGGCGCGCGGCGTGAGCGAATGGCTGGCACGCGGCGTCGAGGAGCGCAGCTACACCAAGTTCCTGGCGTTCAAGGGCCAGCTCCAGCTGGAGCGCGGCATGCGCGGCGAGCAGGACAAGAAGACCGCGCTCTCGACCGCCTGGCGCCACCGCTCGGCGTTGCTGGGCCTGGTCGCAGGCCGCTGCGAGGTCACGGGCAGCGTGCACTTTCCGCCGTCGCGCCTCTCATACGACCAGGGCCAGCCGCTGCAGGACACGCAAAAGCCCTACAGGCTGGCCGACCGGCCGGCGAAGATCCTGTCGTGGTCGGCGGAGTACCTGTCCTACCACCCTGCGCCGCCGCACCACTACGGCCAGATCGACTTCGAGGGCGGCGGCCGGATCCTGATGGACTTCACCGATCTGGATGTCGGCGATGTCGATGCCGGCACGGCCATGGACATGGTGTTCCGCATCAAGGATGCCGACGAACGCCGCCACTTCACCCGTTATTTCTGGAAGGCGACGCCGGTGCGCGCCGCTTCCGCCAGCTAAGGAGCCGACGCATGGCCAAGGGCATCAAGGACAAGGTCGCCATCCTCGGGATGGGTTGCAGCAAGTTCGGCGAGCGCTGGGACGCCAGCCCCGAGGATCTCATGGTGGAGGCCTACAACGAGGCCATGGCCGACGCGGGCATCGCGCCCGAGCAGCTCGGCGCGGCCTGGTACTCCACGCACATGGACGACGTGGGCACGGGCCGCGGCGGCACGCCCATGGGCATCGCACTGCGCCTGCCCAACATCGGCGTCACGCGTGTGGAGAACTTCTGCGCCGGCGGCTCCGAGGCCATTCGCGCCGCCGTGTACGCGGTGGCCGCCGGCGCCTGCGACATCGCGCTGGCGCTGGGCGTGGAAAAACTCAAGGACACCGGTTACGGCGGCCTGCCGATGGCGCAGGTCGGCACCTACATCCCGCAGTGGTACCCGAACGCGGTGGCCCCGGCCAACTTCGCCCAGCTCGCCAGTGCCTACCGCGCCAGACACGGCATCGACGCGGCGCTGCTCAAGCGGGCGATCGCGCACGTGTCCGTCAAGAGCCACGCCAACGGCGCGAAGAACCCCAAGGCCCACCTGCAGAAACCCATCACCGAGGAACAGTGCCTCAAGGCCCCGATCATCGCGGCGCCCCTGGGCCTGTTCGATTGCTGCGGCGTGTCCGACGGCGCGGCGGCCGTGATCGTCACCACGCCGGAGATCGCCCGCGCGCTGGGCAAGAAGGACCTGGTGACCTTCAAGGCGCTGCAGGTGGTGGTGTCCAACGGCTGGGAGCTGCAGTCCAGCGAATGGGACGGCAGCTACGTGCACACCGCCCGCATCGCGGCGAAGAAAGCCTACGCCGAGGCCGGCATCACCGACCCGCGCAAGGAACTGAGCATGACCGAGGTGCACGACTGCTTCTCGATCACCGAACTCGTGACCATGGAAGACCTCGGCCTGTCGGCCGACGGCGGCGCCGTGCGCGACGTGCTCGACGGGGTGTTCGACGCCGAGGGCGAGGTGCCGTGCCAGATCGACGGCGGCCTCAAGTGCTTCGGCCACCCGGTCGGCGCCAGCGGCATCCGCATGCTCTACGAGATCTACCTGCAATTGCAGGGCCGCGCCGGGCCGCGCCAGCTCGCCAACCCCAGGACCGGGCTGATTCACAACCTCGGTGGACAGCCGTCGCAGAACGCGTGCGCGATCTCCATCGTGGGCCTGGAAGGGGTTTGAGGTGAGCAGTACCCCCGTCGTGCTGCTGGACCACCCGGCACCGCATGTCGCCCGGCTGCGCATCAACCGGCCGGACAAGCGCAACGCGATCGACTTCGACGTGCGCGAGCAGTTGACGCAGATGCTGGGCCAGTTGCTGAACGACCGGGCGACCCGGGCCCTCGTGATCGGTGGCGTGGGCGGCGTCTTTTCCGCGGGCGGCGACGTGCCGAGCATGCGCGGCCTCACGCAGGAGCAGGCACGTGCCCGCATGGAGCACATCCACGTGCTGTGCCGGCTCGTCGCCGGCGCGCGCCTGCCGGTGGTGAGTGCCATGGAGGGCATCGCCGCCGGCGCCGTGGTCGGCCTGGCCTTGCTTGGCGACCGCATCGTCGGTGGACCCGGAACGCGCGTCATGTTCCCCTTTCTGCGGCTGGGGCTCGCTCCGGATTGGGGCCAACTGCTCACGCTGCCGCGCCGGGTCGGCATCGGCCACGCGCGCCGCATCCTGACCAGCGGCGAGACCGTCGGTGGCGAGGAGGCGCACCGCATCGGCCTGCTGGACGTGCTGGTGCCCGACGACCAGGTCATGGACATGGCCGTGCGCCAGGCCGCGGAACTCGCCCGCCTGCCGCAGGAGGCATTCAGCCGCATGAAGCAGCGGCTGGGCGAGGTCTCGGGTTCGCTGGCCGAGGAACTGGACAGGGAAGCGGCCGACCAGACCGGGTGCCTGCTCGGCGATGAATTCGAGGAAGGCTATGCGGCGTACAGCGAGAAGCGCGCGCCGGACTTCCTGGGCAAGGGGGGCGGCCGGTGACAGCGGAACCGATCCACACGCCGGCCCTGGTGCGCCACGAAGGGGCCGTGGGCATCGTCACCCTGAACCGGCCCGACAAGCGCAACGCGCTGGATCTGACCATGCGGGCCGCGATCGCGCAGGCTGTTTCGGCGCTGGACGCCGACGCAGCGATCCGGGCCATCGTGATCACGGGCGGCGACGCGGTGTTCGCGGCCGGCGCCGATCTCAACCTGCTGGTGGACAAGGGCGCCCAGGACGTGGCGGACATCGACCTCGGCCAGTTCTGGGCCCCGGTGGCGAACTGCCGCAAGCCGGTGATTGCCGCCGTGAGCGGTTTCGCGCTCGGGGCGGGCTGCGAGCTGGCGCTGATGTGCGACTTCATCGTCGCCGACGCGAGCGCGCGCTTCGGCCAGCCCGAGCTGGCCGTCGGCATCATGCCCGGCGCCGGCGGGACACAGCGACTGGTGCGCACGGTAGGCAAGCAGGTTGCGAGCATGCTGCTCCTGACCGGTGAGCAGCTCACCGGCGAGCGCGCGTTCCAGCTCGGCTTGGTGGCCAACCTCGCGCCGCCTGGCGAGGTGCTCGCCCGTGCCCTGGAACTGGCGAAAAAGGCAACGCGCATGCCCCCGAAGGCGGTCGCCGCGACCCGGCGGGTGCTGCGCCAGGGCGCGGACCTGCCCCTGGACGCCGCGCTGGCGCTGGAGAACCGCGAGTTCCTGCTGCTCTTCGACACCGCCGACAAGACCGAAGGCATGAGGGCCTTCCTCGACAAACGCAAGCCCGATTTCAAGGGCGAATGAACATGGCAGACAAGATCACGATCGGCGTCGTCGGCGCCGGCACCATGGGCCGCGGCATCGTGCAGCTGTTCGCGCAGGCGGGCCACAGCGTGCGCTGCCACGACGCCCAGCCTGGCGCGGCCGCGAAAGCGGTGGACTACGTGGACGGCATGTTCGCGCGCGCGGTCGAGAAGGGCCGCATGAGCGCGGCCGACCACGAGGCGGCGCGCGGCCGCCTGAAGGCCTGCGGCGGCCTTGCCGACCTCGCGGGCTGCGATCTGGTGATCGAGGCCATCGTGGAAGACCTGAAGGTCAAGCGCGCGCTGTTCCGCGAGCTCGAAGCCCTGATCGGCGAGAGCGCCATCCTCGCGAGCAACACCTCGTCGCTCACGGTGGCCGAGATCGCGGCCGCCTGCCAACGCCCCGAGCGCGTGGCCGGTCTGCACTTCTTCAACCCGGTACCGCTGATGAAAGTGGCCGAGGTGATCGCCGCCGTGCGCACCGCGCCTGCCGTGGTGCAGCGCCTGAGCGAACTCACCGAGGGCGCGGGCCACCGCGCCGTGGTCACGGCCGACCAGCCGGGCTTTCTCATCAACCACGCGGGGCGCGGCCTCTACACCGAGGGCCTGCGCATCGTGGAGGAGCAGGTGGCCACGCCGGCCGACGTGGACGATGTGCTGCGCGAGGCCCTGGGCTTTCGCATGGGTCCTTTCGAACTGCTGGACCTCACGGGCCTGGACGTGTCCTCGCGCGTGATGGCCTCGATCTATGAGCAGTTCCAGCAGGAGCCGCGCTTCCGGCCTTCGTCCCTGGTGCCGCCGCGCGTGGCCGCCGGCCTGTTCGGCCGCAAGAGCGGCGAGGGGTGGTACCGCTATGTCGAGACCCAGCAACAGCGTCCGCCGGCACGGCCCGTTCCTTCGCTGCCCGAGGCGCTCGCCGTGTGGGTGGACCCTGACGCGAGCGGTGCCGCCGGCTTGCGCGAACTCGTGGCCACAGCCGGCGCGCGCCTGGCTGACGATGCCATCACCGCTGACCTGAGCATCGTTCAGCCCTGGGGCGACGACGCCACCAGCACCGCACTCGGGCTCGGCCTCGATGCCACGCGCTGCGTCGCCGTGGATCCGCTGCCGCCGCTGGCGCTGCGCCGCACGCTGATGCTCACGGCCGTGACCACGCCAGCAGCGCGTGACGCGGCGCACGCGCTGCTGGCCAAGGACGGCACCGCCGTGACGCTGATCAACGACAGCCCGGGTTTCATCGCGCAGCGCGTGATGGCCACGGTCGTGAACATCGCGGCCAACATCGCGCAGCGCGGCATCGCCAGCGTGGCCGATCTGGAAGACGCGGTGCGCCTGGGTCTGGGCTATCCGCGAGGCCCGCTGGGCTGGGGCGACCAGCTCGGCGCGGATCGCATGCTTGAGATCCTGCGCGCGCAGCTCGCGGCCACGGGCGATCCGCGTTACCGCCCAAGCGCCTGGCTGGCGCGCCGCGTGGCCCTGGGCCTGTCGCTCGTCACGCCCGAGGCCGCGCGATGAGCGCCGCCGGGCCGTTCCCAAGGCGCTCACTCCCCCTCGGGGGGGGCCGGCGCGCAGCGCCGCAGGGGGCAAATATGAGTACCTCCATCGACATCGACCACCTGCGCCAGTGGGTCGGCCGCAGCGAAACCCGCGAGCAGCACCTCGACCCGTTCCCGGCGCGCGCGCTGGCCGGCCTGCTCGACCGCGCCGACGCACCCGGCGAGGGCGATGCGCTGCCGCTGCCCTGGCACTGGCTGCATTTTCTCGACGCGCCCAGCCGCGAAGGAACGGGCATGGACGGCCATCCCAAGCGCGGCGGCTTCCTCCCGCCCGTGCCGCTGCCGCGCCGCATGTGGGCCGCGGGCGAACTCACGCTGCACAAGCCGCTGCGCCTGGGCCGGGTTGCGCGCAGGACTTCCACCGTGCGCAGCGTGGAGCTGAAGCAAGGCAAGGCCGGCGCGCTGGTCTTCGTGATCGTGGCGCACGATCTGGAGCAGGGCGGCCGGCCCTGCATCAGCGAGTTGCAGCACATCGTCTACCGCGAGGCGCCCACCGCGCCCGCGCCTCTGCCGCCCGGCGAGCCCGCAGCCACCGATGCCGCCTGGTCGCGCACCGTATTGCCCGACCCGGTGCTGCTGTTCCGCTTCTCCGCGCTCACCTACAACGGCCACCGCATCCACTACGACCGCGACTACGCCACGCGCGAAGAGTTCTACCCCGCGCTGGTGGTACACGGCCCGCTGCTCGCCACCTTGTTGCTCGACCTGGCCGCGCGCGAGCAGCCCGATGCCGTGCTCGCGCACTTCAGCTTCCGGGCCCAGCGCCCCGCCTTCGACACCGAAGCGCTGCACCTCAAGGGTCGCCCCGAGGCCGATGGCGTCGCGCTCTGGACCACGGATGCCGCCGGCATGGTGGGCATGACCGCGTCCGCGCGCTACCGGTGACAACGACCTGACCCGTTCCAACAAGGAGACGAAATGACCTCATCCACGGACACATCCCACAACTGCGACGTCGTCGTGATCGGCGCCGGCGCTGGCGGCATGAGCGCCGCCGCCCACCTGGTGGCCGCCGGCAGGAAAGTGCTGCTGGTGGAATCGCAGGACCGCCTGGGCGGCAGGGCGTCGAGCGAGGAGATCGACGGTTTCATCGTCAACCGGGGCGCGATCGCGATCGAGCGCGGCAGCGGCTTCGAGCAGACTTTCGATCTGCTGGGCGTGCCGCTGGACGTGCGCGAACCCCAGCCGGCCACCGTGTTCCGCATCGACGGCAAGATCATCGACCCGAGCAAGGGCGGCGGATGGAACCTGATCCTCGGCGGTTTGACCAAGGCCGCGGCGAAGATCGGCGCGAGCTTCGGTGACGTGCGCAAAGGCAACGCCGAGCTGCCCGAGGAAACGCTCTCCACCGAGGAATGGCTCCGCAAGTTCACCAAGAACCAGACCGTCCACCGCCTGTTCCGCAACTTCTGCGCGGCGATCTGGGCGGCCAATGCGGACGAACTGCCCGCCCGTGCCTTCCTGACGTACTTCGCTTTCAAGGGGGCGTTCAAGCGTTTCGGTTTCTGCCCGCGTGGAACCATCGGCCTGTGGAACGACCTGGGCGATGGCATTCGCGCCAAGGGCGGCGACATCTGGCTCAATGCGCCCGTGACCAGGATCCATGCCGCCGATGGACGCGCGACCGGCGTGGACGTGTTGCGCGATGGTGTTTCGCACCACATCGCGGCGAGGGTGGTCATCAGCAATGTGGGACCGGCCGCGACGATCTCGTTGACCGGTGAAGAGGCGCTCGGCGAGGCGTACGTGGCCAAGGCACGGCGCGTGCTTCGGCCGGCGGCGAACATCGTGTTCAACTTCGCGACGCAGCAGCGCCTGATCGACCAGCCTGGCCTCATCACTTTCGCCAACACCGAGCGGCTTTGCAACATGGGCGAGCTCACCGCCACCTGTCCCGAGTTGGCGCCGCCGGGATGGCATCTGTACGTCGCCTACGCCGTGCCCAAGCCGGCGCTGGGCGATTTCGACGAGAAGGCAGAAATCGAACTGGGGCTGCAGGACCTGCGCAACGAGTTCCCTGGATTCGCTGACGCCAGAGTGCTTTCGATCCGCGTCATGCGCGGGGATTGGCCGGCCCAGCGTTCGTGCGCCGGCTATGACCTGCCCCAGGAAACCCCGCTGGCCAACCTCTGGAACGTGGGCGATGCTGTCAAGGACTACGGCGGCGGCGGCACGCAGGCGTGTGTCGACACGGGCCGCGAGGCGGCGCACAAGGCGCTGGGTGTGCTGGGTGTGGGGCAGGCAGCGTGATCCCGGACATGGACAAGCGGATGCAACGGCAAATCGAGGACGCGACAGCCGTCCTTGGGCGGCTGCGCGCGCTCTTCGATGTCGGCGTTCGATCGCTGGGGCTGAGCTGCCTTGAGGGAGGGCGTCTGAATGCCAGGCGGCTGGATGAGAAGCAGGTGGCCAGCTTTGAGATGGCGTGGGCCGGCGCCGAACTGCTGGCTGCCGAAACCGCCATCGCCACCATCACGCCCGCCAGCAGTGCGCTGGATGCGCAGCTCGCGCTGGTGTTCGCGGTCGATGCCGTGGTCGCGCTGCTCGACCGCCTGGACGTGATGCAAGCCGAGACCGGCCTGGACCCGGCCGAGGTGGACCGCTTGCGGGCCATGCCCGAGTGGCGCACGCTGCGCCAGGCGGCCGGCAGCGCCGAGGCCTTGCAGGCCGCGGGCCGCGGCGTGCTCGAGGCGCAGGGCCTGGTCGGCGAGATCGCTCTGGATGAACAGCACGCGCTGGCGCGCGACGCCTTCCGCCGCTTCGCCGAGGAAGTGGTCGCGCCCCAGGCCGAGGCCATCCACCGCCACGACCTCACGGTGCCCGAGCCACTGCTGCAGTCCATGCGCGAAATGGGCGTGTTCGGCCTCGCGATCCCCGAGCGCTTCGGCGGCAGCGCGCCCGACGACCGCGAGGACACGCTGCTCATGGTGGTGGTGACCGAGGCCTTGTCCGAAGGCTCGCTCGCGGCCGCGGGCAGCCTGATCACGCGGCCCGAGATTCTCACGCGCGCGCTGCTCGCCGGCGGCACGGATGAACAGAAGGCGCACTGGCTGCCGCTTCTCGCGGCCGGAGATCCGCTGTGCGCCATCGCCATGACCGAACCCGACTATGGCTCCGACCTCGCGGCCTGTCAGCTCAAGGGCACGCGCGTGGACGGCGGCTGGCGGCTCAACGGCGCCAAGACCTGGTGCACCTTCGCAGGCAAGGCCGGCGTGCTGATGGTGGTGACGCGCACCGACCCCGACCGCTCGCTCGGCCACAAGGGCCTGTCGGTGCTGTTGGCCGAAAAGCCCTCGGTGGACACCCACGAGTTCGAGGTGTTGCAGGCCGGTGGCGGCAAGCTCACGGGCCGCGCCATTCCCACCATCGGCTACCGCGGCATGCATTCTTTCGATTTGTCGTTCCAGGACTACTTCGTGCCCGACGCCAACGTGATCGGCGGCGAGGCGGGCCTGGGCAAGGGCTTCTACCACACCCTCTCGGGCATGGTGGGCGGTCGCATGCAGACCTCGGCGCGCGCCTGCGGCGTGATGCGCGCGGCCCTGCGCGCGGCCGTGCGCTACACGCAGGACCGCAAGGTCTTCGGCGCGCCGCTGGCGGACTTCGCGCTCACGCAGGCCAAGCTCGCGCGCATGGGCGCGCGGCTGGCGGCCTGCCGGCGCCTGGCCTACACGGTGGCCGGCATCGTCGATAGCGGCCACGGCCGCATGGAAGCCAGCCTGGTGAAGCTGCTGGCCTGCCGCTCGGCCGAGCTGGTCACGCGCGAGGCACTGCAACTGCACGGTGGCATGGGCTATGCCGAGGAGACACCCGTGAGCCGCTACTTCGTCGATGCGCGGGTGCTGTCGATCTTCGAGGGCGCGGAGGAAACGCTCGCGCTCAAGGTGGTGGCGCGTAGCCTGATGGAACGCGCGCTGGGCATCACGCCGGGGAGCAACTGACATGACACAAGGCGTTCTTTCCGGCCTGCGCGTGGTGGAGGCGGCCGCTTTCGTGGCTGTTCCGCTGGGCGGCATGACGCTGGCGAAAATGGGCGCGGACGTGATCCGCATCGACACGCTTGGCGGCGGCCTCGACCACCGCCGCTGGCCTGTCACGCAAGACGGCACCAGCCTGTTCTGGTGCGGCCTCAACCAGTCCAAGCGTTCCGTCGCGCTCGACCTGGGCTCGCCTGAAGGCCGGGAGATCGCGATGGCGCTGATCACGGCGCCGGGCGAGGATGCCGGCCTGTTCCTGACCAACTTCCCGCCGCGTGGCTGGCTCGATCACGACAAGCTGCGCGAGCGCCGCGCCGACCTGATCCAGCTCACGCTGCAGGGCGACCGCCACGGCGGATCGGCCGTGGACTACACCATCAACCCGCGCCTGGGCCTGCCGGCCATGACGGGGCCGCAAGACAGCGACGGGCCCGTGAACCACGTGCTGCCGGCCTGGGACCTGATCACCGGGCAGATGGTGGCCGTCGGCCTGCTCGCGGCCGAGCGGCACCGCAGCCGCATGGGGCAGGGCCAGCACATCAAGCTCGCGCTGCAGGACGTCGGCCTGGCCGTCATGGCGCACCTGGGCTTCATCGAAGAGGCGCGGCGCGGCCAGCCGAGGCAGCGCCATGGCAACGATCTGTTCGGCGCGTTCGGCCGCGACTTCCGCTGTGCCGACGGCGCGCGCGTGATGGTCGTGGGACTGACCACCAAGCAGTGGCGTGCGATCTGCGACGCGACCGGCGCCGGTGCGCAGATGGACGCGCTTGGCGCCCGGCTGGGCCTGGACCTGTCCCGCGAGGGCGATCGCTTCCAGGCGCGGCGCGAGATCGGAGCGATCGTGGGCGCATGGATCGCGCAGCGCCCGCTGGCCGACGTGGCGGACGCCTTCGAGCGGCATGGCGTGTGCTGGAGCCGTTACCAGGACATCGCGGAACTGGTGCGCGACGATCCGGAATGCTCCACCGCGAACCCGATGTTCTCCGCCATCGACCAGCCGGGCGTGGGCCCCGTGCTCGCGCCCGGCACTCCGCTGGATTTCCAGGGCATGGGCCGCCTGCCCGCGAACCCGGCTCCGCGCCTGGGCGAGCACACGGAGCAGGTGCTGTCCGAGCTGCTGGGCATGGATGCGGCCCAGTTCGGCCGGCTGCACGACCGGCGTGTCGTCGGCACGCCGGCCTGATCAGCCCGGATCCAGCGGCAAGGCCTTGAAGCCGTGGACGAACAGGGTCGAGATGCGCTGCGCGAGTTCGTGCGGCGTGATCGAACCGGTTCGGCGGTACCACGAAAAGGTCCAGATCATCATCCCGAACAGCAGCAGCGCATAAGGCTTCTGCAGGCGCTCCGCGGCCATGAATTCGGGATTGATCTCGCGCAGCAGGCCTTCCATCAGTTCCGTCATCTCCACTTCCATGCCGCGGATCCGGCCGAGCTGTGCCTTGGGCAGGAACTTGATGTCGTTCATCAGTATCAGGTGCTCGTTGCGCGAGCGCGCGGCGCCTTGCATGAAGGTGTCGATGAACTGCTCGAAGCGCTGCTCGGCGGGCAGGGGCTGCGCCACGATGCGCTTGAGTTCGGCGCTCTGCGTGGTGATGTGCTCGTGCACGATGGCATAGAGCAGGTCTTCCTTGCTGGGGAAGTAGTGGTAGAGGTGCGACTTGGAGGTGCCGCAGGCCTTGGCCACGTCCATCATGGTGGCCACGTCGAAGCCCTTGCGTGCAATCAGCGCCGCGGCCTTGTCCAGGATGGTCTGCTTTTTCGTCTCGTAGTCGTCTGCACGCACTCGCGTCATCGCCTGTCTCCCGGGGCCTGCGCAGCCCATGTGGTTCGTTGCAATTTCCACTCAGTGGATTTATATTTAGACCGTCGAGTCGGACTATAAACGATTCGAGGACATCATTGAGAAGGATACACATGGAGACAACGGACTGCGGATTGCTCATCGTGGGCGCAGGGCACGCGGGCAGCGAGCTTGCGGTGGCCGCCCGCCAGGGCGGCTGGGAGGGCCGCATCGTCCTGCTGGGCGACGAGAGGGGGGTGCCTTACCATCGCCCCCCGCTGTCGAAGGCGTATCTGCTGGGCCAGTCCGACGTGGATGCTCTGGCGCTGCGGCCCGCCGCGGCCTATGAGGCGGCGCGCGTCGAGCGGCTGCAGGGTGCCCGCCTGGTGTCCATCGACCGGGCCGCGCACACCGTGACGCTGGCCGACGGCACCACACTGCGCTACGACAAGCTCGCGCTGTGCACGGGCGGGCGGCCCCGGCCGTTCGTGTGCGAGGGCATGGACCCACGGCAGCCGCCGGCCAATCTCTTCTACCTGCGCACGCTGGCCGATGCCGACGGCATCCGCGCCAGCCTCGGCTCGGGCGCGCGCCTGGTCGTGGTGGGCGGCGGCTACGTGGGGCTCGAGGTGGCCGCATCGGCGCGCGGACTCGGCGCCCAGGTCACCGTGATCGAGGCGCAGTCCCGCGTGCTGGCGCGCGTCGCGGGCGCCGAGGTTTCGCGCTTCTACGAACAGGTGCACCGCGAGGCGGGCGTGGAGATCCTGACGGGCACGGGCATCGAGCGCGTGGTGTGCGAAGGCGGCCTCATCACGGCCGTGCACTGCGGCGATGGCCGGCGCGTTCCGGCCGACCTGGTGGTGGCCGGCATCGGCATGCTGCCCAACATCGAGGCTGCGGCGGCGGCCGGTCTGGCGGACGACAACGGCATCGCGGTGGACGAGCTCTCGCGCACGGCCGACCCCGACATCGTGGCGGCCGGGGACAACACGCTGCAGCACCACGCGATCTACGACCGCGCACTGCGGCTCGAATCGGTACCCAATGCGCTCGAACAGGCCCGCGCCGCCGCGTCCTGGCTCTGTGGCAAGCCCAAGCCGAACCGCAGCGTGCCGTGGTTCTGGTCCGATCAGTACGACCTCAAGCTGCAGATGGCGGGGCTTTCGCAAGGCCATGACCGCTGCGTGCTGCGCGGCGATCCGGGCACGCGCAGCTTCTGCGCCTTCTACCTGCAAGGCACGCGCCTGCTGGCGGCCGACGCGGTCAACCGGCCCGGCGACTTCATGCAGGTTCGCCGTGCGCTGACGCAGCCCGTGGCCATCGACGCGCAGCGGCTGGCCGACGAAACCGTGCCGCTGAAGGAAATTTTTCTGGCGGCGGCGTCCCCGATTACGGGTATCCCCTAAGTAGTCCGGCATCGGCTTCCTCCATAATTCGCCCAATTCAAAGACCGACGCGACGGACTAATTATTGACAAGATGACTGCTCCACCCACACCGATTTCCACTGCCCCGCCGGCCCTGGCGGTGCACAACATCCAGATCGTCTACGGCGGTGCCATCGAGGCCGTGCGCGACGTGTCGCTCGAAGTGCGACCCGGCCAGATCGTGGCGCTGCTGGGCTCCAACGGCGCCGGCAAATCCAGTGTCCTCAAGGCCATCTCCGGCGTGCTCGACGCTGAGGACGGCGAGATCGAAAAGGGTTCCATCCACCTGTTCGGAGAAGCCATCGAGCGCGCGCCCGCGCCCCACATCGTCAAGAACGGCATGGTGCAGGTGCCCGAAGGGCGCCGCCTCTTCGCCACGCTGACGGTGGAGGAGAACCTGGTGGCGGGCGCCCACCTGCAAAACGCGGGCAAGCTCGCGCAGGCGCGCGACTACGTGTTCGACCTGTTCCCGCGCCTGGCCGACATGCGCCGCCATACGGCCGGCTACCTCTCCGGCGGCGAACAGCAGATGGTGGCCATCGGCCGCGCGCTGATGAGCCAGCCCAAGGTGCTCGCGCTCGACGAACCCTCGCTGGGCCTGGCGCCGCTGATCGTGGCGGAGATCTTTCGCAGCATCACCCGTCTGCGCGAGTCGTCCGGGCTGACCATTCTCCTGGTCGAGCAGAACGCGAGCCGGGCGTTGGCGATCGCCGACTACGCCTACATCATGGAAAACGGCCGCGTGGTGCTCGACGGCACCAGCGAGCAACTGCGCCGCAACCAGGATGTGCGCGAGTTCTACCTGGGTCTGTCGTCGCAGGCGGGCCGCACCCACATGAAAGACGTGAAGCACTACAAGCGCCGCAAGAGGTGGCTGTCATGAGCGCTAACCTGCAACCCGTGCTCGAGGCGCGCCGGATCTCCAAGCGCTTCGGCGGCGTCAAGGCCGTCAGCGACGTGAGCCTGAAGGTGCTGCCCGGCGAGATCGTGAGCCTGATCGGCCCCAACGGCGCGGGCAAGACCACCACCTTCAACCTGATCAGCGGCGTGCTGCCGCCCAGCGACGGGCAGATCCTGTTCCAGGGCAAGGACGTGGCGGGGCTGAGGTCCTCGGATTTCGCGCGCCTGGGCATCGGCCGCACCTTCCAGAACCTCGCGCTGTTCCGCCACGGCACCGTGGTGGAGAACCTGCTGGTGGGGCGCCACATCCACTTCCGCTACTCGGTGCTGGAGTCCTTCCTGCACTGGGGCCGGCCGCGGCGCGAGGAAATCGCCGCGCGCGAAAAGGTCGAGCAGATCATCGAATTCCTGGAAATCGAGGAACTGCGCGACAAGCCGGTTTCCCAGCTTGCCTATGGCCAGCAGAAGCGGGTCGAGCTCGGGCGCGCGCTGGCGTGCGAGCCGCACCTGCTGCTGCTCGACGAGATCGTCGCGGGCATGAACCGCGAGGAGAAGGAAGACATCGCGCGCTTCACGCTCGACATCCGCGACGAGTTCGGGATCGCGGTACTGATGATCGAACACGATATGCAGGTGGTGATGGACCTGTCCGACCGGGTTTACGTGCTGGACTTCGGTTCCCTGATCGCCGAGGGCACGCCCGCCGAAGTGGCGGCCAATCCGCAGGTGTTGCAAGCCTACCTGGGCCAGGAGACGGCCAATGCTTGAACACGACCAACTGATCCGGGGCGAGGCAACGATGCCGGGCCTGCTGCGCCTGCGCGCCCAGCAGCGCGGTGGCCAGGTGGCGCTGCGGGAGAAGATCCACGGGATCTGGCGCGGCCGCACCTGGGCCGACTACTACCGCGACGCGCGCCGCGTCGCATTCGGGTTGGCCCAGTTGGGCCTGCAGCGCGGCGACCGCATCATCATTGCCGCCGAGGACGTGCCGGAGTGGTTCTACGCGGACCTGGGCGCCCAGATGATCGGCGTGCAGGTGGTGGGCATCTACCCGACCAACCCCTGGCCCGAGGTGCAGTACATCGCGGGCCACTGCCAGGCCAAGCTGGCGGTCACGGGCGACCAGGAGCAGACCGACAAGGTGCTCGACGCCATGGCCAACGGCGATGGGCTGCCGCATCTGAAGCATATCTTCTGCGTCGACATGAAGGGGCTGCGCCGCTATGCGCCGGACCGCCCGCACGCGTTCGAGCACTTGCTCGAACTGGGCGACCAGTATGTGGCGCAGCACCCGGACGCCGAGCGCTGGCTCGATGCCGCCATCGACGCGCTCGTGCCGGACGACGTCAACATCCTCGTCTACACGTCGGGCACGACCGGCCCACCCAAGGGCGCGATGCTCACGCACCGCAACTTCGTCTATGGCGCCTACGCCTACATGGTCGCGCGGCGGATGGAGGACAAGCCGTTCGAATCGGTGTGCTACCTGCCGCTGTGCCACGTGGCCGAACGGACATACTCCACCGTGCAGCATCTGCTGTCCGGCGGCTGCGTGAACTTCGCGGAATCCATCGACACGGTGGCCACCAACATCCGGGAGATCGGACCCACCTTCTTCCTGGGGGTACCGCGGATCTGGGAAAAGTTGCAGCAGGGGTTCGAGTTCCGCATGAAGGACAGCGGCCGGGTGCAGCAGTGGCTGTACCGCGTCGGCATGAAACGCGGGCGCGTGCTGTCGGATCGCCGGGCCGTGCACGGCCGCCTCACCGCGCTGGGCGACAAGCTGGAATTCGTGCTCTGGTACGTGCTGCTGTTTCGCAACATGCAGCGCCACATCGGGCTCAACCGCACGCACACCCGCATGTGCGGCGGCGCCTCCGTGTCACCCGAGACGCTGAAGTTCTTCGACATCATCGGCTTGCCGGTGGGACAGGGCTATGGCCTCACGGAAGCCGGCGGCCTGTGCTTCGTCCAGGTGCCGGGCCGGCCCTTCATTGCGGGCAGTTGCGGCCCCGCAATGGAGGGCGTGGAGTGGAAGGTCGCCGACGATGGCGAGGTCGTCGTGCGCTCGCCGGGCGTCTTCAAGGGCTACCTCTTCGACGACAAGGGCACTGGCGACATTCTCTCGGCCGACGGCTGGCTCGTGACCGGCGACATCGTGGAGAAGCGCGGCCAGGACGAGATCGCGGTGGTTGACCGCAAGAAGGCGATCATCATCACGAGCGGCGGCAAGAACATCGCCCCCTCGGAGATCGAGAACGCGCTCAAGGACAGCCCCTACGTGCGCGAGGCCATCGTGGTCGGCGAAGGCAGAAAGTTCCTGGGTGGCCTCATCCAGATCGACTTCGACAGCGTGGGCCGCTGGGCGACCGAGCGCGACTTGCAGTACACCACCTTCAGGTCGCTGACCCAGATGGAGCAGGTTCGCGAGCTGGTCCAGGGCGTGGTCGACGAGGTGAACGCGAAGTTCGCCCGCGTGGAGAACATCCGCAAGTTCGTGCTGCTCGAAAAGGAGCTGGATCACGACGATGGCGAACTGACTGCCACGCAGAAGGTTCGCCGAGGGCTGATCAACAAGAAGTTCGCGCGCGAACTCGAAATCATCTACGGAGGCGGGGCATGAGCGCCCGTCCCGTCGCCCCGAAGGGCGCTCGCACCGCAGTGCGCAGCACGGAGATCACCCCATGAACTATTTCGTTGAACTGGTCGTGTCCGGCCTGGCCATCGGTGCGATCTACGGCCTGGTCGCGATGAGCTTCGCGGTCATCTACAAGGCCACCGGCATCGTCAACTTCTCCCAGGGGGAACTGGGCATGCTGACGGCCTACATCACCTGGTCGCTGGCGACCACCATGGGCACCGGCGGCGTTGCCACGGTCCTCATGGCCGTCGTGGTCGGGGCGCTTCTGGGGCTGATCTGCGAGCGGCTGATCATGCGTCCCATGCTGGGCGAACCGGTGCTCTCCGTCGTCCTCGTGACCATTGGCCTGGCGGTGGTCCTGCGCTCCATCGTCACCGTCATCTGGGGTGCGTCGCCGCACAAATTCGAAGTCGCCGGGGCGGACACCATCGTTGACCTGTGGGGCATCGGGATGCGTGTGAGCCAGCTTGCCGTGCTGGTCGTGCTTGGCCTGGCGCTGGCGGGCTTCTGGTTTTTTCTGCGCCACAGCCGCTTCGGCGTGGCCATGCGCGCCGTGGCCGCAGACGAAAAAACAGCCCGCTTGATGGGTGTGTCCACGGCACGGGTGCAGGCGGTGGCATGGGCTTGCGCCTCCGCGCTGGCCGGCCTGGCCGGCGCGCTGTTCGCGGTGATCTACGGCCTCGCTCCCACGGTGTTCGAGTTGGGCCTCAAGGCCTTTCCCGCCACGGTGCTGGGCGGCTTCGACTCCGTGCTGGGCTCGGGATTCAGCGGCTTGATCATCGGTGTGTTCGAGAACCTGGTGGGGGGCTATGTGTCCAGCACGCTGAAGGAAATCGCCGGCTTCTTGCTGATCCTGGTGGTTCTGATGGTTCGGCCCTTCGGGCTGTTTGGTGAAAAACGAATCGAAAGAGTCTGATGCGAAGCGGATACTTCAAGGAACGGTACGGCGATCTCATCGTCCTGACGGACTCGCCCGCGGTCAAGGTCTGGACGGCCGTGCTGCTGGCGGCGCTGGTGGCGGCCCCCATGCTGCTCAGCAGCTACGTGCTGTCCCACCTGACCATCATTCTCTTCGTGCTGGTCGGCGCGCTGGGGTTGACGGTGCTGACCGGGTTCGCCGGGCTGATCTCGCTGGGTCATGTCGGCTTCCTCATGCTGGGCGGCTATGCGTACGCCATCGGCGTCACCCGGCTGGGACTGCCGCCGGAGCTGGCGCTCGTGCTGTCGGCGATCGTGCCCGCGGTGTTCGGCCTGATCGTGGGCCTGCCTTCGCTGCGCCTGCATGGCCTGTACCTGGCGATCACGACGCTGGCCTTCAGCTACATCGTGAGTGCCGCCATCCTGGCGGGCGGCAAGTTCACCGGCGCCGGCGGAGGCATCATGATCGATCGCCCGACCCTGCTGGGTGCCGACCTGTCGAGCGACCGCGCCTTCTACTGGTTCTGCCTGGTCATGTGTGCACTGGCCGTGCTGGTGACGCTGAACTTCCGGCGTTCCTACATCGGGCGCGCATTGGTGGCCATCCGCGACAACGACATCGCCGCGCGCACCATGGGCATCAACCTGGTGCGCTTCAAGCTGGTCGCCTTCCTTGTGAGCGCGGCGCTGACCGGCGTGGCGGGCGCGATGATGGGCATGTACTTCAGCATCGTCAGTGTGGAGGGCTATCCCTTTCTGCTGTCGATCGAGGCGCTCGCGATCATCATCGTCGGCGGCCTGGGTTCGGTGCTGGGCGCCGTGCTGGGCACCATCTTCATCGTGACGCTGCCCGAGCTCTTCTCTTCGGCCCTGGCACTGCTGGGAACCCGGCTGAACGATCTGATGACGACGAGCGCCCATGAGATCAAGAGCATGCTCTATGGCCTGGCCATCATCGGTTTCCTGAGGTTCGATCCGCGCGGCTTGCGCGGCATCTGGCACGACATCCGGCATGCCTGGGTCTTCTGGCCCCTGCGCTACTGACAAAACCCCACTTCCTCACCACGGCCCAGGCCAAACTTCCAAGGAGCTAGCATGAACAGGAGACTCACCACCCTCGCCGTACTCGGTTTGCTGTGTACGGGCGCCTACTTTCCCGCCGCTGCGCAACAGGGCGTGACCGATACCGAGATCGTGATCGGCGACATCGTTCCGATGACCGGCCCGCCCGCGCTGCTGGGCGTGCCGCACACCATCGGCGTGCGGCTGGCGGTGGCCGAAGCGAATGAGGCCGGAGGCATCCACGGACGCAAGATCCGCATGATTTTCGAGGACGATGGCTATGTGCCGTCGCGCACCGTCCAGGGGGTGCGAAAGCTGCTGAATTCCGACAAGGTCTTCGCCCTGACATCGATGTCCGGTTCGGCGCAGGGCCAGGCCGCGTTGCCGGTGATTCGCCAGTCCGGCATTCCGGTGATCAATTCGTTGAGCTTCTCGGACGACGTGCACACGCCGGTCTCGAAGAACATCTTCGTGCTGGGGACACGCCATCCCCTGGTGACCGAGCAGTTGACGACGGCCTTGAATGCCCGCTACCCCGGGCGCAAGTGGGGCCTGATCTCGCAGGACGACGAGTACGGCGAGATGACCCGCGAAGGCTTCGATGCCGCGGCGAAGGAAAGCAAGCTCGATGTGGCTTTCAAGGCCGTCTACAAGAAGGGCCAGACCGACTTCTCGTCGGAGATCCTGCGCGCCAGGCAATCGGGCGCCACGGCGGTCTACGCGGGCGGTGTCCTGAGCGAGAACGTGGCCATGGTCAAGGAACTCGAACGGATCGGCATGAAGGATGTGCCGGTGGGCATCTCGTACGTCGCGCAGGTGCCGGCGATCGTCAACCTGATGGGGTCCGCCGGAGAAAACGTGTACACCATGGACTACGTCGTCTCCCTCGACAGCGAAAAAGGAAAGGCTTTCATCGAGCGTGCGAAGAAGCACCTTCCCGAGGCCGATGTCGCGCGCATCCACCGATTCGCCCTCACCGGCTATGCGGGAGCGCAGGTGCTGTTCGAGGCCATGCGCCGCTGCGGCAGGGCCCTGACGTGGGCGTGCACGATCAGCGAGCTCGACAAGATCAAGGACTTCGACACCGGCGTGCTGAACTCGCCCATCTCCTTTTCGCCGACGCAGCATCTGTCCATGCCGGACCTGAAGCTGTTGAAGGTCAATGTCGCTGCAAAGCAGTTCGAGCAGGTGAAGTGATCAGGCCGCCGCCGCAGCCGCTCGGCGCCAACGCGCGCCGAGCGGCTGCGGCGAAGCCTGCTTCCTGTCCGGCCTCAGCTTTTTTCGGCCAGAAACCCCTTGAGGAAGAGGCGGGAGATCCGATCGCAGAGTTCTTGAGGTTTCATCGTGCCGCCAGGCCGGTACCACATGTCGGTCCAGTTCAGCAGGCCGATCAGCATCATCGTGTAGGGCTTGTAGACATCCAGGGGCAGGCCGGGGTTGACCTCGCGCAGCAGGTCGGTCACCCGGTTGGTGAGCTGCCGCTGCAGTTCGATGAGCGGCAGCTGCTTGGCCCGGGGCAGGTACTTGACGTCCTGCATCGCGATCATGTGGCGCCTGCGCGACTGGGCCGACTTCTGCGTGTAGGTCTGCACCATGGCGAACAGCTTCTCGCGCGGAGCGCCCTGGCTCGCGATGGCTTCCTCGATGCTCTGTACCACGCGCTCGAGGTGTTCCATGAGCATGGCGAACAGCAGGTCGTCCTTCGTCGGGAAGTAGTGGTACAGCATCGACTTGGTCGCGCCGCACGCCTTGGCGATGTCCTGCATTTTCGCCGAGGGGTATCCCTCCTTGGCGAACAATGCCGCGGCGCAGTCCATGATGGTCTGGCTCTTGGTTTCGTAGTCGTCCGAACGTACACGGGGCATGTCTTCTCCTGTCGGGCTTGAGTTTAGGGCCTGTTCACACTATTTTTCCAAATGCGAATGGGTTGAAAACAGCGCCAATCTAGGCGCGCGACGAAGAGTGGCGCTGTTTTCACCCCGTTCCCTTCGGGTTGCGGCCAAAAAGGCCATGCGCCGCGTTGCGAAGCCTCGCCGGGCCACCGGCCCGTCTGCGTTTCGCGCCTTGCGCATGGCCTTTTTGATCCGCAACGCATCTTGGAAAAATAGGGTGAACAGGCCCTGGCAACACCCTTGTTGCACCGAATCGGAATCGGCGTCTAAAATAGACCGACACGGCGGACTATATATAAACCATTCCGCCATTCCCGGACTTGACCGGCATCAACCTTTGACCTTTCCATGACCGAGTTTGAATTCAATGAGCCCGATTTTCTGGGCGAGGATCTGCGGATGGTGCGCCAGCAGGTGCGCCGCTTCGTCAACGAAATGATCGTGCCCAACGGCGACGCGTGGGAGTCGAGCGGCGAGATCCCGCGCGAGGTGTTCCGCCAGCTCGGCGAGATGGGTTTCCTGGGCATGCGGCATCCGGTGGAGTACGGCGGCGGCGGCATGGGGGCGCTGGCTTCCGTGGTGCTGGGGGAGGAACTCGCACGCTCGTCCTACGGTGGCGTTGCGTCGGCGCTGACGGTGCACAGCGACATGTCGATCGCGCACATCGCCCACCGGGGCACGCACGAGCAGAAGCAGAAATACCTGCCCGCGGCCTGTGCGGGCACCCAGGTGGGGGCGGTCTGCGTGACCGAACCGCACGCCGGTTCCGATGTCGCGGGGCTCAAGACCCGTGCGGTCAAGACCGACGACGGCTGGGTCCTCAACGGCTCCAAGACCTTCATCACCAATGGCGTGTTCGGCGACATCTACATCGTCGCCGCGCGCACCGACCCGCAGGCCAAGGGCAGCCGGGGGATTTCCTTGTTCATCGTGGAGAAGGGCAACCCGGGCCTGAAGATCGCGCGCAAGTTCGAAAAGCACGGCTGGCGCTCTTCCGACACGGCCGAGCTGTTCCTCGATGACCTGAAAGTGCCGCACGATGCCTTGCTGGGCGAGGAGGGCAAGGGCTTCTACTACATCATGAGCACCTTCCAGAACGAGCGCCTGGTGGTGGGCGCGCTGGTCTCCGGCACGAGCGCCAAGGCGATCGAGCTGACGGTGGACTACCTGCGCAACCGCCAGGCTTTCGGCAAGCCGCTGTGGGATCAGCCCGTGGTGCGCAACAAGATCGCCTGGGTCGCCGCCAAGGCGGCGGCGGTGCGGGCGCTGACCTACCAGTGCGCGCAGATGATCGACGAAGGCAAGGACACGGTGCGCGAGGTGTCCATGCTCAAGGCCTTCGGCGCCGAGGCGCTGCAGGAGGTCGTGCACACCTGCCTGCAACTGCACGGCGGCACGGGCTACATCATCGGCACCCCGGTGGAGCGCATGGCGCGCGACGCCCGCATCCTCACGATCGGCGGCGGCGCCACGGAAGTGATGCTGGAAGAAGTGGCCAAGCGGATGTAGGGCGTGGACATGCCGAGCAACGAGTTCACCCCCTACGGCTGGCCCGAGCCCGGGCCGCGCTACCTGGCGCCGACCCCGTTCCTCGACTTCGATCAACCGGAGGTCGAGCGCTTCACCCGGGAAGCCGTGGCGGGTGCCGCTGCGCCGCGCGAGCAGGCGGTTCGCCTGTTCCTGGCGGTGCGCGATCTCGTGCGCTACGACCCCTCCACGATGCGCATGACGCCCGAGTGCTTCCGGGCCAGCACCGTCGTGCGCGAGCGTGGCGCGTTCTGCATCCCCAAGGCCGTGCTGCTGGCGGCGGGCGCGCGGCTGCTGGGCATTCCGGCGGCGATCGGCCTGTCCGACGTGGTAAACCATTTCACCACGCCGAAGATGCAGCAGGTGATGGGTGGCCGCGAAGTCTTCATGCACCATGGCTGGGCCGCGCTGCACATCGAGGGGCGCTGGGTCAAGGCGGTGCCCGCCTTCAACAAGGAGCTGTGCGCGCTGATGCGCGTGCCGCCGACGGATTTCGACGGCACGCGCGATGCCGTGTTGCAGCAGTACAAGGAGGACGGCTCCGTCCACATGGAGTACCTGCGCGACCACGGCGTGTGGTCGGACCTGCCCTACCTGCGCATCGACAGCGACTGGAGCGGCTACTACCCGCCCGTGCTGTGGAATGGCCGCCGCAGCCGGATCGACGTCGAGGGACTTTGATCCATCCCATCCCTTCACCGGCAACGCCAGAAGCACACTTTCCATGCCCGGACCGCTTTCCCATCTCACCGTCATCGAACTCGCCGGCATTGGCCCGGGCCCGTTCGCCTGCATGCTGCTGGCGGACATGGGCGCGCGGGTCATCCGCATCGACCGGGCGCCCGCGCCCAGCCGGGGCGGGCTCGACGACCTCATGCGCAACGACAGCGTGGTCGATCGGGGCCGCCAGTCCCTGTCGCTCAACATGAAAGACCCGCGCGCGGTCGAGGCGGTGCTGCGCCTGGTCGAGCAGGCCGACATCCTGGTCGAGGGCTTTCGCCCTGGCGTTGCCGAGAAGCTCGGCCTCGGCCCTGCGTCCTGCCATGCGCGCAACCCGAAGCTGGTGTATGGCCGCATGACCGGCTGGGGGCAGACCGGCCCGCTCGCGCACACCGCGGGCCACGACATCAACTACGTCTCGCTCACCGGCGCGCTGCACGCCATCGGGACGGCTGCCCAGCCGCTGCCCCCGCTGAACCTGGTGGGCGACTATGGCGGGGGCGGCATGCTGCTGGCCATGGGCGTGCTGGCGGCCGTGGCCCGTGCGCAGCACAGCGGCGAAGGGCAGGTGGTGGACGCCGCGATGACCGACGGCGCGGCGCTGCTGATGGCGGCGCAGTACGGCCTGATGGCCAAGGGCTTCTGGCAGGACGCGCGCGAGAGCAATTTCCTGGACGGCGCGGCGCATTTCTACGGTACCTACGAATGCCAGGACGGCAAGCACGTGTCGGTCGGCGCCATCGAGCCCCAGTTCTACCGCCAGTTGCTGGAACTGTGCGGCATCACCGATCCCCACTTCGAGCGCCAATGGGAGCAGGGCGAGTGGCCCGCGCTGCGCGCCAAGCTGGCCGAGGTGTTCCGCGCGCGCACCCGGGCGCAATGGTGCGAACTGCTGGAGGGCACCGATGCCTGCTTCGCGCCCGTGCTGTCCATGGGCGAGGCTGCCGACCACCCGCACAACGCGGCGAGGGGCACCTTCGTGCGCCAGGATGGCGTGTTGCAGCCGGCGCCCGCGCCGCGCTTCGACCGCACGCCATCGGCCTTGCCGCCGAAGGCGCCGCGCACGGGAGCGCACACCGCCGAGCTGCTCGCGGCCGCCGGTCATGCGCCGGCCGAGATCGATGCCCTTGTGAGTGCAGGCGTGGCGTTCGTCGGGGCGTCCGCATGAGCGCCGCGCCGGGCCGCCCCAAGCAAGCTCGCTCCCGCTTGGCGGGACAGGCCGCAGGCCGAAGGGTGCACCAGTGAGCATCGCGCCGCCCGCCGCGCCGCGCCGGCCGGTCCACCTGCGGCGCATCACGTGCGAAGCTTTCGAGCGCGAGGACGGCCTGCTGGACATCGAGGCGCTGCTCATTGATACGAAGCCGACGCCCGTCCGGCTCGTGACGGGCAAGAGCGTCGATCCCGGGTCTCCGATCCATCGAATGCGTGTGCGGCTCACGGTGAACCGGGATCGCTGGATTGTCGAGGCGAGCGCCTACAGCGAGGAGCACCCGTACCAGGAGTGCGAGGGCATCGAAGCGGCCTACCGCAAGCTGGTGGGCCTGCGCATCGAGCCCGGCTTCACCCGCCAGGTCAAGGTGCTGTTCCGCGGTGATGCGGGCTGCACGCACATTTCCGAGCTGATTCCGCCCATGGCGAGCACCGTGTTCCAGGTGCTCTGGGCCGACAGCGATTCCGCCGTCGCCGACCCGGCTTCGCCGGGTGGGCAGTCCTCGCCCGTGGGCGCGTGCCACGGGCTTCGCCTGGATGGCCACGTCGTGCGCATGCATTTTCCCTCCAGCAGGAAAGATTCCATCTGATGAAAAACCCCCCGGTTCTGCTCGAAATCGACGACACGGTCGCCACGATCAGCCTCAACGACGGCGACCGAATGAACCCCCTGGGCGACGAGGTGCCCCAGGGCTTGCTGGACGCCGTCGGAAAGGTGCGCGACGACAGCCGGGTGCGCGCCCTCATCCTCACGGGCCGGGGGCGGGGGTTCTGTGTCGGGGCCGACCTCGCGCGCTACCGCGAATGGATCGACCACCCGGACCCGGACCGGACGCTGGGCCAGTACGTGGGCGGGTTGATGGCCCAGTTGAACCCGGTCGTGCTGGCTTTGAAAGAGCTGCCCGTGCCCGTGGTCTGCGCCATCAATGGCGTGGCCGCGGGGGGCGGCGCGGGCCTGGCGCTCGCCGGCGATCTGGTGATCGCGGCGAAGTCGTCCTATTTCTACCTGCCGTTCTTTCCGGCGTTGGGCGCCGTGCCCGACGTGGGGATCACATGGGTCCTGCCCCGCGCGATCGGGCGCGCCCGCGCCCTGGGGCTCGCGTTGACCGGGGAGAAGCTGCCGGCGCGGACAGCCCGGGAGTGGGGGCTGATCTGGGCCTGCGTCGAAGACGATCAACTCGAGGCCGAGTCCGTGCGCATGGCCCGCCAACTGGCCAGGATGCCGCAGCATGCCATCCTGGAGGCGCGCGCGATCTTCGCCGCCGCCGAGCGGAACACCCTGGCCCAGCAACTCGATCTGGAGCGCTCGCGCCAGATGGAACTGGTGGACGGCGAGAGCTTCTCCGAAGGCGTGCGCGCGTTCGCCGAGCGGCGCGCGCCGGTGTTTTCTGGTCGCTGAATCACGAGATCATCATGAAGCAACGAAACATCGTCCAACAGGCGCCAGGTCGCTCCACGCGACGAGCCGCCCTCCTGCAGATCGCCGGCCTCCCTCTGGCCATGCTGGCGCCCGCCGCCCGGGCCAACGAGCCTGGCGTGGGCGACCAGGACATCGTCATCGGCCAGAGCGTGGCCATGACGGGGCCGCTGGGCGAGTTCGGGCGCGACATCGTCGCCGGCGCCAAGGCCTGCCTGGAACGCATCAACGCCGCTGGCGGCATCAGCGGCCGCAAGGTGTCTCTCCTCACCCTGGACGACCGGTACGACACCGCGGTGGCCGCGCAGAACATCCGCCGGCTGCTCCAGGAGGACAAGGTCTTCGCGCTGCTCAGCGTCATGGGCACCCCGATCTCGGTCGAGGCCGTGCGCCAGACGCAGGCCGAAGGGGTGCCCTTGTTCGCTCCCTGGACCGGCGTGCAGGCGGTGCGCCAGCCGATGCAGCGGCACGTCTTCAACATCCGCGCGAGCTACCGCGACGAGATCGTGAAGATCATCACCCACCTGCGGACCATCGGCACGCGCCGGATCGGGGTTGTCTACTTCGAGGCGGCGTTTGGCTCGGAACTGCAGACCATTCGGGACGAAATGGCCCGCTGGCCGGCCGAGCCGGTGTTCGCCCGCGCCATCCGTCCCGACGGCGCCGACGTGTCGCAGGTTGCCGAGGCGATGGCGCCGGCCAGGCCGGATGCCATCATCCTGCTGGCCGCCGGCAAGGCCACGGTCGATTTCATCAAGGCCTACAACGCGCTGGCCAAGGGCGCGCAGTACTACACGCTGTCGGTCATGGGAACGAACGCCAGTGTCCAGGCCCTGGGACCACACGGCGTCGGCGTGGTGGTGTCCTCCGTTGTCCCGTTCCCGTGGAACAGCGGTGTGCCCATCGTCAGGGACTACCAGGACGCGATGCGCCGCACCGGGGTGAACGAGTTCTCCTTCATCAGCCTGGAGAGCTATATCAACACCCGGGTGCTGACGGAGGGCATTCGCCGGGCGGGCCGGAACCTGACCCGCGAGCGGCTGATCGCGGCGGCGGAAACCATGCGCCCGCTGCAACTGGGCGGCTTCGATGTCGGTTACGGCCCCGAGGACCGCAGCGGGTCGCGCTACGTGGATCTGAACATCATCAGTTCGAGCGGCCGGTTCATGAGGTAGCCGATCGGGCCGCGCACGCCACGGCGAGGCAGGTCGGCGTCAGAGGCGTTTGCCGACCTCCTCCAGCATCACTTCGGTGGCGCCACCGCCGATGGTCTGGATGCGGGCGTCGCGGGTCATGCGCTCGATTGCCATGCCCCGCATGAAGCCGCTGCCGCCGTGCAGTTGCAGACAGCTGTTGACCACCTCGACGTTGACCTCGCAGGCAAAGATCTTCGCCATCGAGATCTCGCGCACGCAGTTCTTGCCGTCGGCTTCGAGTTCGGCGGCCGAGTAGGTGAGGGCGCGCGCGGCCGCCACCTTGGTGGCCAGCATCGAGAGTTTCTGGCGCGTGGCCTGCAGATCCCACAGCGTGCCGCCGAAGGCCTGGCGCGTGCGCACGTGATCGAGCGTGATCTCGATCGCCCGCAGGCTGGAGCCGATGCTGCTGCCGGCCATGACCAGGCGCTCGTTCTGGAAGTTGTCCATCACGGCGTAGAAGCCCTTGTTCTCCTCGCCCAGCATGTTGGTGGCAGGCACCCGCAGGTTGTCGAAGTACAGCTCCGCCGTGTCCGAACACAGGTCGCCGTGCTTGTCCAGTTCGCGCGCCACGAGGCCGGGCGTGCCCTTTTCCACGATGAACAGCGAGATGCCCCGGCTGCCCTTGGCTTGCGGGTCGGTGCGCGCGGCCACGATGACGATGTCGCCATGGACGCCGTTCGTGATGTAGAGCTTGGAGCCCTTGATGACCCAGTGGTCGCCGTCGCGCTCGGCCCGCGTCTTCATGCCGGCGACGTCCGAGCCGGCGCCTGGCTCGGTCACCGCGATGGCCACGATCTGCTCGCCGTTGATGATGCCGGGCAGGTACTTGCGCTTTTGCTCGTCGGTGCCGCGGCGGCTGATGTGCGTGGAAGACATGTCCGTGTGCACCAGCACCGAAGCCGGCACGCCGCCATAGCCGCTGCGCCCGAGTTCCTCGGCCCAGAGCACGGAGGCGACGGGGCCCAGGTCGGTGCCACCAAAGGCGACGGGGTGGCGCATGCCGAGCAAGCCCAGTTCGCCCAGGCGGCGGAAGATGGAGCGAGGGACGCAGCCTTCGCGCTCCCATGCGTCGGCGACGGGGATCACCTCTTCGGCGACGAAGCGGCGCACCTGCTCGCGCAGCATGCGCAGTTCCTCGGTGATGCAGGGCGGATCGATCAGGTCAAGTGTGTTCATGGTGTTGTATGGAGGTGTTTCAGAGCAGTTTGGCGACTTCGTCCAGCATGACGGCGGCAGCGCCACCGCCCAGGGAGAAGGGCCGCGCATCACGGAAGATGCGCTCGATTTCGGTGCCACGCATGTAGCCGCTGGCACCGTGGATCTGCACGCAGGCATCGGCCAGGCGCTTGAGAAGTTGCGGGGTCTGTGCCTTCATCATCGAGGTCTCCAGGCGAACGCTCTCGCCCCGGTCCTTCTTGGCAGCAGCGTGGTAGAGCATGAGCTTGGCGGCACTTACCTCACTGGCGTAGCCGGCCAACTCGTGCCGGATGGCCTGCAGGTCCCACAGGGTGCGGCCGTAGGCGGCGCGCGACTTGACGTGCTCCAGCGTGATGGTCAGGGCGCGCTCTGCCATGCCGATGCACTGGGCGCACATGCTCATGCGCTCGCGCTCCAGGCCCTGCATCAGCATGTAGAAGCCTTTGCCTACCTCGCCCAGTACGTTCTCGACCGGCACGGCGAAGTCTTCGAAGAACAGCTCGCTCATGTCCGACGCGCACCAGCCGGTCTTGTCGAACTTCTTGCCGGTGGTGAAGCCCTTGCCACCTTTTTCGATGATGAAGATCGTGAAACCGTTACCCCCTTTGGCCTCGGGGTCGGTGCGGGCGACGGTGATGAAGATATTGGCCGAGAGGGCGTTGGTGATGAAGGTTTTCTGGCCGTTCAGGATCCAATGGTCGCCCTTGCGCACGGCGTTCGTCTTCATGCGCGTGAGGTCCGAGCCACCACCGGGTTCGGTGACCGCGAAGCCGAGCACGCGCTGGCCGGACGCGATGTCGGGCAGGTAGCGCTGCTTCTGCGCCGGTGTGCCAAGCCGCGCAATCACCGGCGCTGCCATGTCGGCATGGTCGGAGACGGAGGCGGCGAACCCTCCGAAGCTGGAGCGGCCGATCTCTTCACCGAACACCACGGTGCCGCGCGCATCCAGCTCGGTGCCGCCGTACTCGGCGGGAATGGCCAGGCCGAGAAAGCCGAGTTCACCCATCTGCCGGTACAGTTCGGGCGGCAGCATGCCTGCGTCGTCCCATTCGGGCGCGCGTGGCACGACCTCGCGTGCAATGAAACGGCTGAGCTGTTCGCGGAACTGCCGGTGTTCATCCGTCAGGTAGGTGTCGTCAAGATTCAACATGAGGAACTCCAGTTCAAGAGGCTTGTTTAGTCTGTGAATGACGGGGTGCGCTTCTCTTTGGAAGCGCGCACGGTCTCGACCTGGTTCGGCGTGCCGAGCAGCACCTGCTGTTCGGCGCACTCGGCCCATAGGCCGGCAGCGGCGGCCGAGGCGCTTTGCCCGGCGAACAGGCGCTTGAGCGCGCGCACCGCGTCGGGGCTGCGGGCAGCGATCTCCCGCGCGGTGGCCAGTGCCAGGGTCAGCGGGTCGGCATCGACACGGGTCACCAAGCCGTAGCCCAGTGCCTCCTGGGCGTCAAATACCCGGCCGGTGAAGGCGAGTTCGCGCACGAGGTCGTCGCGCATCAGGTCGTAGAAGCGCACGGTGCCGCCCATGTCGGGCACCAGCCCCCAGTTGACCTCCATGATGGACATGCGGGCATCGGGCGTGGCGTAGCGGATGTCGGCGCCCAGAGCCAGTTCGAGCCCGCCTCCCAGCGCGAACCCGTGCACCGCCGCGATCACGGGCATGGGCAGTTCGCGCCAGATCCAGGCCGCGTACTGGAAGCGGTTGCACAGGCCGTGGGTGCGCTCGACCAGGTCGCGCGTGCCGGCGATGCCGCCGTCCTTCATGTCGGCCAGCACCTGCATGTCGATGCCGGCGCAAAAGCCCTTGCCCTCGCCGGCCAGGACGACCGCGCGCACGCCGCGTTCGTTGCGCAGGCGCTCGCCGGCGGCGATCAGGGCATCGAACATCGCCCCGTCGAGGGCATTGGATTTGTCGGTGCGCACGAGCGTCACCCGGGCCACCCGGTCTTCGCCCACCTGCACGCTCACGCGTTCGTCGTTGCTCATTGAAAACTCTCCTCGTTCAGTCGTTTGGCCACTTCTTCCAGCATCACCTCGGTGGCACCGCCGCCGATGGTGAGAATCCTTGCGTCGCGCGTGAGGCGCTCGATCGGGCAGTCGGCCATGTAGCCGGCGCCGCCGTGCAGTTGCAGGCATTCGCGCATGACGTCCTGCACGGTTTCGCCCGCGAGGGCCTTGACCATGGAGACTTCGCGCACGCAGTCCCGGCCGTGGGCCACGCGCACGGCCGTCTCGTGCACGAGCGCGGTCACGGCCTTGTGGCGGGCGGCCAGCATCGCGAGCCGCTGGCGGGTTGCCTGCAGGTCCCACAGCGTGGCGCCGAAAGCCTTGCGCGATTTCACGTAGGCCAGCGTCACTTCGAGGGCGCGGCGCGCCATCCCGACCGCCATGGCGCCGAGCACCAGCCGCTCGTTCTGGAAGTTCTCCAGGATGGCGTGGAAACCCCGGTTCTCCTCGCCCAGCAGCGCGTCGGCCGGCAGCCGCGCGCCCGTGAACACCATGTCCGCGATGTCGGAGGAGTGCAGACCCAGCTTGCGTGCCATCGGCCGTATTTCCAGCCCCGGCGTGCCACGCTCCACGATGAACAGCGAGATGCCGCGCGTGGCCTTGGCCTGCGGGGCGGTGCGCGCGGCGACGATCATCACGTCGCCGTGCACCGCGTTGGTGGCATAGGTCTTCACGCCATCGAGCACCCAGCCGTCACCGTCGCGGCGCGCCGTGGTGCGCATGGCCGCCAGGTCCGAGCCGGCCTCCGGTTCACTGACCGCGATGCCGCAGATCAGGTCGCCGCTCAGCATGCCCGGCAGGTAGCGGCGGCGCTGCGCCTCGGTGCCGCGGTGGCCGATGTGGGTGGATGACATGTCCGTGTGGATCAGCACGGCCTCGGCCACGCCACCGTACGAGGACGCCGAGATTTCCTCGGCGAACACGACGGAGGCGATGGGCCCGAGGCCGCTGCCGCCGTCTTCCCGGGCGTGGCACAGGCCCAGCAGCCCTTGGGCGCCCAGCGCACGGTAGGCGGTGTGGGGCGTTGTGCCGGCAGCTTCCCAGGCGGCGCCGTTCGGCTCGATGTGTTCGCGCACCGTGCGGCGGGCGGTGTCGCGCAATTGAACGATGCGTGCGTCGTCGAAAGTGGTGGGATGGCTCATGCGGGAAATTCTATAATAAACCGACGTGACGGACTATTAATAACAACCCGGAGCCGAAAATAACCGAGGCCCCGGGGCTGGCGCGCCGGGGCCGCAGGGAAGGGCCTGGGGTGTCAGATCAGGAAGGCCATGGTGGTGAGCGGGGCATCGTTGTTCACCAGGGCGACCTTCTTGAACGCCAGCCGCCACTGGCCGTCCACCTGCCGCAGCAGGTATTCGTTGCGTGCCGCCCACATGATCTGGCCGCGCCGGTGCGACTCGTACAGCAGCATGTTGGCCGTCACGCGCGTGCCGCCTTCCTCGTCGCCCAGCACCTCGATGTTGCCGATCACGCGGCGCAGGCGCGACTGGGGCAACTGGCTGTAGCGCTTGCCGGTGTGGTACTGGCGGATGCGCAGCGCAATGCGCGAGCGGTTGTCGTAGAGGATGGACATGTCGCGCTCCGGGTCGATGTCCTCGCCGTTGGCGGGCACCCAGTACAGGGCGTCGTCGGTCCACAGCGCTTCCCACTCGTCGAAGCGGTGTTCGTCCTGCAGCCGCGCCTCGCGGTAGAGGAACTGGGCGATGCCGTGGTGGCGCACGAGGTCGGCCAGGCCGTCCGTCATCATTCTGTCCGAAGCACCCATTACGCAGCCTCCATCAGTGAACGGTAGAACTGCCACATGCCGCGCGAGCACAGGTCGTCGGTGGCGTGGCCGATGCGGAATCCCTGCTCGTCGGTGCGCTCGCGGTGGCTGCCACGGCCGAGGTACACCCACTCCGGGTTCTTCTCCTGCACCCCCCGGTGCGAGCGCTCGTACATCTCGGCGTCGTCGGCGAGCAGGAAGCCGGCCGGGCCGACGGAGCCCATGGTCTGCTGGCGCAGCCGGCGGTTGAAGTCCGGGGCGCCCTTGAACTGCAGCGCCGTCACGTGCTGAACGGTCTCGTTCACGTTCAGCGGCTGGATCACGAACATCTGGATTTCGGCGATGAACAGGTTGGGGAAGATCATGGTGTGCGGCGTGCCGTCGATCATGATCTTTCGCGCCTTCTCGTTGCCGTAGGCCGCGTTCATCTTGCTCACATAGTCGGGCAGCTTCTCCGGCGTCGTGCCGAACCACGACAGCGGCTCATCGCGCTTGCGGAACTCGGGGCGCAGGTCCACCTCGCTGTGGCCGTTGCCGAAATAGCGCGTCACGGCGGTGGAGGTGTCGGCGTAGAGCGTGCCGATCTGGCTGTCGGCCACGTCGAAGATGGACGCGTGCACGAACCCCGGGTGATAGCCGTCGGTTTCGTTTTCCATCACGAACTTCCAGTTCGCGATCACCTTGTGCTGCAGGAAGCCGGAGGTCACCTCCACCTCGCCCTCGGGCGAGTTGCTGCACAGGTTGTCGATGGCTTCCTTCGCGCCACCGAGGTGCTCCTCCAGCGTTGGCCCCTCGGCCGCCATGGAGCCGAACACGAAGCCCTTGTAGATGCCGACGCGGGCGACCTTGCCCAGGCCCAGCTCCTTGCGCTTGTCCTGCGCGAACCCCGACGGGAAGGGGTAGCCGCGCAGGCTGCCGTCGATGCCGAAGTTCCAGCCGTGGTAGCTGCAGGTGAAGCTCTTCTGGTTGCCGCGGTGCTTCTCGCACACCTGGTTGCCCCGGTGCGGGCAGCGGTTGTGCAGCAGGTGCACCTGGCCGTCCTTGCCGCGCGTCATCAGAACCGGGTCCGGCCCGATGGACTTCATGACGAAGTCGTGCGGATGGGGAATCTCGCTCACGTGGCCCACATAGACCCAGGTGCGCTGCCAGATCTTGCGCAGTTCGGCCTGGTAGATGCCGGGGTCGGTGTAGAGCGAGCCGTGTACGTGCTCGGCCTGGATCAGATGGGCCCAGTCCTGCCGCTGGGCAGGAGGGGCGATGCTTGCCTCGATCATGTCTGTCCTTTCTGGTTGGCGGTTTCGCGGCCGATGCCGGCGCTTCGTTAAAATAAGTCCGACTGGTCGGTCTATTAATGATCCGTGCTGGAGAAAGAGAAAACCTTGATCTGGGTCAAAGAGTGGGTGCGGTTGCTCTGCATTCGTGCCCGTGGACGGTCCGGGCCGGCTGCCGGCCCTGGTGCGAGGCAGTGGCGTGGCGCAGGACGCCTCAAATCGTCGGATAAGACGATATTCCACACCCGCCGGCTTTCTAACCTTGAGCGATCAAGAACCAAGGTCCGCGGCCATGCACGGCCAGCGAGTCCATCGAGATGGAGACACCGTTGCTGGTACTGCAAATCATCGTCGCGGGCATTGCGCAGGGCTGCGTGTACGGCCTGATCGCGCTGGGCTTCGTGCTGATCTACAAAGCCACGGAGACCGTCAACTTCGCCCAAGGCGAGTTGATGATGCTGGGCGCCTTCATCGGCCTGGCCTGCATGAGCCTGTTCGGCATGCCGTTCTGGCTGGCGGCGGTGGCCGCGGTGCTGGCGATGGCCGGGTTCGGCATGCTGGTCGAGCGCCTGGTGATCCGGCCCGTGCTCGGGCAGCCCGCGTTCTCCATCGTGATGCTCACCTTCGGCCTGGGCTACGTCGCGCGCGGCGGCGTCACCATGGTGCCCGGCATCGGCACCGACACCCATGCGCTGGCCGCGCCGTACAAGGGCAGCCTGGTGGAGGCGGGTGGCGTCGTCCTGGTGGGCGAGCAGATCGTCGTCGTCGGCGCCACGGCGCTGCTGTGCGCCGCGTTGTGGCTGCTGTTTCGCTTCACGCGCGTGGGCATCGCGATGCAGGCCGCTTCGCAGAACCAGCTGGCGGCCTACTACATGGGCATTCCGGTGCAGCGCCTCAACGGCCTGGTGTGGGCGCTGGCGGCGGCGGTGGCGGCGGCCGCGGGCATGCTGCTCGCGCCCATCACCTTCGTGCACGCCAACATGGGCTTCATCGGGCTCAAGGCGTTTCCGGCGGCCATCATCGGCGGCTTCGGCAGCCTGCCGGGTGCCATCGTGGGGGGTCTGATCATCGGCCTGGTGGAGTCGCTGTCGGGCTTCTTCCTGCCCGAGGGTTTCAAGGACGTGATGCCCTACGTCGTCGTGCTGCTGATGCTCGCCATCAAGCCCGCTGGCCTGTTCGGCGAGCGCATGCGCAAGAAAGTCTGAAAGAAAACCACGCCCATGCGCTTCATCTTCAAGACCCGCTACGACCAGGACATCAACCTCGTCAAACACGGCGGGCAGCGTTTCTGGTACGGACTGCTGCTCGCCGCCTTGCTGGCCGCCCCCTGGCTGATCCCCGAATACTGGATCGCGCAGCTCACCTTCGTGCTCATCTATGCCATCGTGGCGGTCGGGCTGATGCTGCTGGCCGGCTTCACCGGGCAGTTCTCCATCGGCCACGCCGCCTTCATGGGCGTGGGCGCGTACACCGAGGCGTTTCTGGCCGCCCAGGGCTGGCCGTTTCCGCTCTCCATGGCCTGCGCGATGGGCCTGTCGGCTGCCGTCGGCGTGGTCGTGGGGCTGCCCGCGCTGCGCGTCAAGGGCATGTACCTGGCCATTGCCACGCTGTCGTTCGGCTTCATCGTCGAGGAGGTGCTGGCACGCTGGGAAAGCGTGACCGGCGGCAACGCCGGCCTGATGGTGCAGCCCCCGGCGCTGTTCGGTTGGACGCTGGAGGGCTCCAGTGCGTTCTACTTCCTCTGCCTGGCGTGCGTGGTGGGCAGCACGCTGGCAGCGCTCAATCTGCTGCGCTCGCCCACCGGGCGCGCCTTCGTGGCGATCCGCGACTCGGAGATTTCCGCGCAAAGCATGGGCATCCACCTGGCGCGCTACAAGTCGCTGTCGTTCGCCATCTCGGCCGCGCTGGCCGGCCTGGGCGGCGCGCTGTACGCGCACCAGATCCAGTTCCTGTCGCCCGAGCAGTTCGGCCTGGTGCAGTCCATCGACCTGGTGCTCATGGTCGTGGTCGGCGGGCTGGGTTCCATCCATGGCGCATTTTTCGGCGCGGTGTTCCTGATCGGCATGCCGCAGCTGATCTCCCTGGTCAAGGACTACCTGCCCACGGCCATCGGGCAGGCCACGGGCCTCCAGGCCGTGGTGTACGGCGTGATCCTGATCGCCTTCGTGATGCTCGAACCCATGGGGATCTACGGCCGCTGGCTCAAGGTCCGCACCTGGCTGGAGCTGTACCCGTTCTACCGGCGCGGCATGTTCAAGCGGCAAAAAACGTTCCAGAAGTCGGAGCGCCTGAAATGAGCGGCATATTGCTTTCAGCCAGGAACCTCAGCGTGCGCTTCGGCGGCGTGCTGGCGGTCAACGACGTGAGCTTCGACGTCAAGCGTGGCGAGGTGTTCACCCTGATCGGGCCCAACGGCGCGGGCAAGACCACGGTGTTCAACCTCATCAGCCGGATCTACGAGCCCACCTCGGGCACGCTCGAATTCGATGGCCGGGCGCTGGGCGAGGTGTCCCCGCACCAGGTGGCATCGCTGGGCATCGCGCGCACCTTCCAGAACATCGAATTGTTCGAGCACGCCACCGTGCTGCAGAACCTGCTGATCGGGCGCCACATTCGCCGGAGCACCGGCGTGTGGAGCGAGCTGTTCTTCACCCGTGGCGTTCGGGACGCCGAGCGCGGTACGCGCCGCAAGGTCGAGGAGGTGATCGATCTGCTGGAGCTGCAGCACTACCGCGATGCGCTGGTCGCGGGCTTGCCCTATGGCGTGCGCAAGGTGGTCGAGCTGGCGCGCGCGCTGGCCACGGAGCCCAAGCTGCTGCTGCTCGACGAGCCTTCGTCCGGCCTGAACGTGGAGGAAACGGACGACATGGCGTTCTGGATCCAGGACATCCAGCGCGATCTCGGCGTGACCATCCTGATGGTCGAGCACGACATGGGGCTGGTCTCCAAGGTCTCCGACCGCGTGCTGGCGATGAACCAGGGCGAGGTGCTCGCGCTCGGCAGTCCGGCCGAGGTGCAGGCCGACCCGGCGGTGATCGAGGCCTATCTCGGTAGCATCGACGACGTGGCCGGGCTGCGGCGCCCTGCCGGCGTGCGTGACACGGAGGTGGTCCAGTGAGCGACACCATGCTGGCACTCAACAACGTCGAGAGCGCCTACGGCCCGATCAAGGCCATTCGTGGCGTCAGTCTCAAGGTGCGGCGCAGCGAGATCGCCACCGTGCTGGGCTCCAACGGCGCGGGCAAGAC